>NZ_VIUJ01000031.1:0-68850 GCF_007993905.1 Pseudomonas sp. SJZ077 | reverse complement strand
AACGATGCCGCAGTAAGAGGCCGAATATACGTGTGCAGTCGGCACGGGCGCCAAAGCAAAGGAGGCTTGCAACGAGGAGGAGTCCATATACGGACGGAGGGAAAAACCGGAGAGTCCTCCAGATCGTAAATGTTCGTTTGGTGATGTGATGGATTGCGAAAAATTGCGCTGCCTATTTCCAAGAAGTCTTGGAGAAAAACTGCGTTACAGATGGCTGATGATTAGAATGGGATCAAATTCATCGTGATGTCAGCAAAGGATGCTTTATGCCCCTTTTAACATGGGATCCTTTTGATCTAATCGCCGTACTCGGCGTCTTCCCCTCCGTCGGTGAGTCCGGAACATCACACCGTTACGTTATCGAGCAAGGTACTGTCAGACTGAAATTGACAATTTGGCAATATGATTCTGATGTGGAAATTCAGGTGAGTGAGGCTTCACTACCAAACCCCATTATCAAATACACAATGCTTGGATGCCCTGGTATCCGCGTTGTTGATGACAAGCGAGGTAAGTTCCTGGAGTTTGCAGCTTCGAATACTTTCACTGGGCGATACGATGGGTATTCGGTAATTCCATACGGTTTAAGGTTGTGGGTCGAACCTCAAATTTTGCTGGAGCCATTCACTTACGCGTCTGCGTAGAGAATGACGAATGGTTATGAGTATTCGTTTTGGCTGTTCTCCGTCGGTTGTGACGGGCTGCTATTGGCCGTTTTTTGCCTGTCGTGAAGGGCGGAAATCGACCCGAAGCGGTCAGTCGTAACAGGCAGAAATCGGCCAGTAATGGCCGTTGGCGGAAAGCTCACATGACTGAATGACAAAACGCTCAGGTTTGCTATCTCTGATGACGCCGTCAAACAGGCCAAGCACGATTTCGCAGGCCTGCTCGGCGGTTAGCACGACGTTGATCTTTGTCACGCTTTGCCAAAGCCGAACAATGAACGCAGCCAGCCTGCCGACTTCCGTTCATAGAAGGGTGCGGTTTGCTTGAGGAAGTAATCGCTAAGGCCTGATTCCCCTTCGTGAATGCGATAGAGGTCAACGGGTTCGCCATCCGGAGCGGTATCCCCGGCAACGTTACCGGCTTCGCGCATGACCAGTTCAATATCCCCGTCCGCTTCAATACCAATGATCAGATGAGGCTTTTGATCAGACGATGCGTCATGCATCAACGCCAGAAATGCACGCTTTACGTTGCGATGTTTGGCGAGTAATTGTGTGAGCGAGTTGACCATCTTCGACGGATATTGCGACGGCTGTCCGAGCAGCACTTTGGTGTCTTTTTCGACCGTGCGCTGCACCGGCTTTTGGCCGATCTCGCCGGAGAGCAGATGGCGCACTTCCTCCGGGAAAAATTCTTTCCCGTAAGGAGACTTTGGATTGAGGAAAAGAGGGGTGCCCAGTGTGATTTCAAACAGCGATCTGGCCGGGATCTCTACGTAGGACTCTTCGCTATCTATGGATCTTTGTAGTGTTTGCAACGAAGAAAAAAACGGGATGACAGCGGAGCCGTCAGGCTTTTGCCAATGCGCGATGCTGATGTTGCTACCAGCCTCGAGGTTGACTTGACCTTCGCCAGTGCCGGCAGTGCCAAGGACGTAGATAGTGGAATTCAACAGAGTCTTGAAAAAGTCAGGTCGATGGGCCGGTTCATCCGCCGCCAGCCTGAGTGATTTTTCGAGGGTGTTTTCTTGCTTGGTATCCATGATGTCCATCGGCAGTTCCATCAAAACAGACAAAAAGTGAGCGGCAAAGAGCGCGCAGTTTTTCACGCGACGGTGAAAACAGGAAGAACAGCAGGCTAATAAATCTGGAGCATACGGAGAGTCACCCTGAACGGTTTTCCAAGGATAGCTCCTCCATATTAGTGGTGGATGAAGAGCCAAATGCGGTTAGCCTCGAAGGGCTGCTTCCTGCCTGACATGAAGTGCCGATCGACCCAAAGGAGACGGTGGCCATGTGGGCTGTGGGCACGGTTTCAGCTCCAATGTAAGCAATGAGGCTAGCGCGCAGGCGCTGCAAATGTGGTGTCCATCGTGTGTCGGTCGTAATCCAGCAGGTATGTATGATGCAGACGATACAGCTGTGAAAGCAGATCTTTGTTGGGGCCGACCACATCCATACCTCTATCGTCGTAGGGAAAAACCATGACGTGCTTCTTCAAATTGAAGAGGTATAAAACGCAGTTGGGTTTAGGTTGAATTGCGGCAAAGTCCCTAGCCAAAGCACACCAAAGAAATGCTTGAAGCAGAGTCGCAGGCGCTTCAAATGCGATGTTGATCCAATACTCCGGATGCCTTTCGCAAAACCATTCCTCCGGATCTATCTCCTCACTCCAGACTGAGAATTCCGTGGGTATGTTAATGCCGGCAGATCGAAGAGCGTGAATCAGGGGCCGATGAGCAAATCGGTTGCTGCCAGAATGAATGCGCAGACAAGCAACAAGCGTCGCGTCATCAAGGAAGATATCGCTGCAGATCTTTGTTGATTTTCGTAGTGCTGTTAGAAATTGCTCAATCACTCCGCCAGTTTCAGAGAGCTCAAAACGCAGACCTCCTGGATAGGAATAGAAAAGCGGCCTGGCAAATGCTTTACCCCCAAAGATCCTCTCAATTTCAAGTTGTAGATTCACTTGATACCTTCATGGCTAATAGCCCGACTCCATAGCTTGGGCGGTGCAGACGGATATTACTGTATACGTAAGATCTGAGCTAAGCCGCGAGCGTCCGCTGTTGGCCGAATCCTGCCTTTCGCGAGAGGCAGGAATCCATAACCCGAAGCGGACTTTCAAGCTTAGTCATCGTGAATTGGTTTTACGAGCAACAGTTCGTAGGTCAAATCGGCTTCATAAAATGTGGTGCACCATTCTTGAAAGCCCGACCGGGGCTCGCACAGTAGACGGATGATGAGTCCGGACTCCGTACTAAAAGTTTCTTTGACGACTGCGATATCCCCAGGCGCCGCATCACGAGCATTTATCCAATCAACATACACAGCCTTCGTAGAATCGACGTGGGTTAGTTTTATGAAGTCGCCTTTGGAAAGTGTCATAGCTGTCTTTAATGCCTCCTACCGATCAGGTAAAAACCTCGTTCGAGTGACTGCTTCTGGCCGACTGCAGTCAGTCACGAAAAGTCGCAGTCGACCCAAAGCGCAGGATGTGTCGAGGCAAATTCGTCATTACTTTTTGCAGGGGCCTCGCGTCAGGGGGCGATGCGGCCCCGCTCATCCCGCCAGTGCAACGGTTCTTCGAACGGGAAGGAAGAGGGACGAACATACCTGAGCAATAGGCTGGGCAATTCGTGTAAATCTTTCATAACCGAATACCCTCCGGTTCGGACCTTTGATTCTGATGCAGTCACCTCCCCTCTGTGACGACGGGTTAACCCACCGTCACAGAGGGTGCACTCTTACTCTTTCACCTCAACCTTATCCAACGCCTGATTCACCGCCAACTCCCCCAACATCACCACTTGGGTAATCCCCAACAGCGTCTTGCGATGTGAGTTATCCAATAACGCCGCAAAATTGCTGAGCATAGTAGTGGCCGAGCCCAGTGATTCGCTGGCGTTGGCCAGCAGGGACTCGGTGTCGTATGCCGGGTTGGCGAGGAACATGGGTTCGGGTTCGTGGTTGCTGGCCATGATGTGGGCGCCCGGATTGAGGTAATGGTCGAGGGCGCGTTCGGCGGCTTCGTGGAGTTTTCTGGAATCGAGGGATTCGTAGGGGGATGCCGGATTGGTGTCCGGTGGGTTGGGTGTTGGTTTGATCATAGATGAAGCTCCCGTCACAAATATAAGGAGCCATCACTCTCGCTACCAAACGAGGGTGGCGGCCATACGTGGGTTGGTAGACCGGTTGCGACAGGAAACCCGGCGCTCACAAAGGAGCCCCACGCATGCCCACCATAAAAGCAGAGTCCGAAAGAAGGGACTGCCTAAGGTGTCGCCATGCGACTGTCACAAGCGGGCTACCAAACCCGATCACTGTTTTTCAGTGACCAGGAAACGATATAGCCCACCCCAAAGCCGCACAAGCCGGCGGATTCTGGCGCACGCGTAGGCAACGACGCAAGGCGTTGTAGCCGTTAGGACGTAACGCCGAGTGTCTTTAAACGCGCGCGCCCAAACATGTTTAAAGCACTCAAAAAACAGGGACGCGTAGCGCTCGCCCAAAAGCGTACACGCAGGCCTGTTTGCGTCAGAAAACAATGAGAGCGATTAAAATGCCGGTTAAATGCCAACGGCGTAGTCAAGGTTCAGTTCGAGCAATGGTTGTGCAGTCCATCACGACACATATTGACTAGGTCAAAACCGGTTAATATGCCCGCGCTTCGTCTACCCTCACAAAGCGCCAAGCAAGTTCAGCTTGTGTCAGGCGCATCGATCATTTTTCAGTTCATTCACCGGAGAGCTTCCATGCTCAAGCGTACCCTGGCATTGGCCGTCGGCCTTACTCTGACATTTGGCAGCCTGTTGGCGCAGGCCGCCGACACCTTGAAAGTCAGCGCGATTCCCGATGAAGCCCCTACTGAACTGCTGCGCAAGTTCAAGCCGCTGGGCGTTTATCTGGAGCAAAAGCTGGGCATGAAGGTTGAGTTCGTGCCGGTGAGCGACTATCCGGCCGTGGTCGAAGCGCTGGCCACCGACCGCATCGACCTGGCCTGGCTGGGCGGCTTCACGTTTGTGCAGGCACGCCTGAAAACCGGTGATGCCATTCCGCTGGTGCAGCGCGAACAGGATGCCCAGTTCACCAGCAAATTCATCACCGCCGACCCGAACGTCAAATCCCTCGCCGACCTGAAAGGCAAGACCTTCGCGTTCGGCTCGGTGTCCTCCACGTCGGGCAGTCTCATGCCGCGCTATTTCATGCTCAAGGATGGCATCAAGCCAGAAACCTACTTCAGCCGCGTCGGTTACTCGGGCGCCCATGACGCCACCGTCGCCTGGGTCCAGGCCGGCAAGGTGGACGCCGGGGTGCTGAACGCCAGCGTGTGGGAAAAACTGGTCGCTGCCGGCAAGGTCGACACCGCCAAAGTCAAAGTGTTTGCGACCACCCCGGCCTACTTCGACTACAACTGGACAGTGCGCGGGACCCTCGACCCGGCGCTGGCGGCGAAGATCAAGGCGGCCTTCCTCGCACTCGATCCGGCTAACCCGAAGGACAAGGAAATTCTCGATTTGCAGGCAGCCAGCCGGTTCATCGAGACCAGCCCTGACAATTACAAAGGCATCGAGGAAGCCGCACGCGCTGCCGACCTGCTGAAATGACCTTGCGTCTGACCCAGGCCAGCCTGACCCATGCCAACGGCGTCAAGGCATTGCGAGAGGTGAACCTGCACATCGGTGCAGGCGAGCAGGTTGCCGTCATCGGCCCGTCCGGCGCTGGCAAGTCGAGCCTGCTCAACTTGCTGGCCACCGCGTTGCGACCGGACAACGGCGAGTTGCAGGTGCTCGGCGAGCGAGCGTGGCAGCTGTCTGCTCGGCAGCGCCAGCGTTTGCGCGCACGCATCGGTCTGATCCATCAATCGCCGCCCCTGCCACCGCGCCAGCGTGTGGTCACCGCGGTGCTGGCCGGAAAGTTGGGTCAGTGGGGCCTGGGCAAGAGCCTGCTGAACCTGATGCATCCTCTGGATATTCCGGGCGCCCGCGCGGCGCTGGCCAGGCTGGACCTGGGCGATAAACTGTTCGCACACTGCCAGCAACTGTCCGGCGGCCAGCTACAGCGCGTGGGCATTGCCCGCGTGTTGTATCAAGCGCCCGAGGTGCTGCTGGCCGATGAGCCGGTTTCGGCAATGGACCCGGTGCTGGCCGAACACACGCTTTCGGTGCTCTGCCGCCACGCCCGGGAGAACAACGTCACCCTGATCGCCAGCCTGCATGCGGTGGAGCTGGCCCTGGCGCACTTTTCGCGGATCATCGGCCTGCGTGACGGGCAGATCCTGTTCGACCTTGCGGCCGGCGACGTCGACCGCGAGCTGCTCGACACGCTCTACGCCAATGAGCAGTTGCACACCTCACCGGTGCCTCCAGTGTCCTTGAGTGTGCAGATTCCCCGATGCTGACGTCTGCCTCGCGCGATCCCGCCGCCCTGCCCCGTTTGCTCCTCACCCTGCTGGCGATCGCCCTGTTGTGGCCGGGCATCCACTTCAGCGAATTGGACCTCGGCGTTTTAGTGGCGAGTGACAGTCAGAGCGAGATGGGCCGGTTTGTTTCCGCCTTCTGGCCTCCGGCCCATAACGCCGAGTTCATCGAACTGCTGTTGCAAGCCACTCTGCAGACCCTGGCCATCGCCACGGCCGGCATGGCCCTGGCGTTGCTGTTGGCCGTCCCTGCCAGCCTGCTGGCCAGTCGCGCCCTGTCGCTGTCGGCCGCATCCCGTGCCGGTCACCCAAGCTTCGGCGGCCAACTGCTGCGTTGGCCGGTACGCGGTTTGTTGATCTTCCTGCGCAGCGTGCCGGAAATCGTCTGGGCCCTGCTGTTCGTGCGCGCCGTCGGCCTCGGACCGACCGCCGGGGTATTGGCTATTGCGATTACCTACAGCGGCATGTTGGGCAAGGTCTACGCAGAAATTTTCGAGTCGGTCGACCAGCGACCAGCCCATGCATTACTGCGTTCAGGCAGCGGTCGACTGGCAGCGTTTTGCTACGGGATTTTGCCCAATGTCGCGGCGGAGCTGCTGTCGTACACGGTGTACCGCTGGGAGTGCGCGATCCGCGCCTCGGTGGTGATGGGCTTTGTCGGTGCCGGCGGTCTGGGTCAGCAAATGGATCTGTCGTTACGCATGTTCGCCGGAGGTGAAGTGGCCAGTTTGTTACTGACGTTCCTCGTCCTGGTGCTGCTCGCCGATCAACTCAGCCGCCTGCTGCGCTGGAGGCTGACATGAATCGCCTGATCAATCTGGTGCTGCTCCTGAGCATTGGCGCCGCGGCAGTCGCCTCGTTCATCTACCTGGGCATCGACCTCGGCGAACTCGGCAGCGCCGGCAACCTGAAGCAGATGGCTGCCTATGTGCAGCGTTTCCTCAGCCCGGACCTGAGCGCGGGTCATCTGCAAGCCATCGGTCACGGCGCGCTGGAAACCATTGCCATGTCCGCCCTGGGCACCCTGCTCGCGGCGGTCTTCGGGCTACTGTTGGCATTGCCCGCGGCCGGGCGTTTCGGCTGGCCGTTGCAGAGTGCATCGCGCCTGGTCCTCAATGCCTTGCGCGCGGTCCCGGAACTGGTATGGGCGGCGCTGATGGTGCTGGCCGCTGGACTCGGCCCCAATGCAGGCACCCTCGCCTTGGCCTTGCACACCACCGGCGTACTCGGCCGGCTGTTTGCCGAAGCACTGGAAAACACCCCGCCCGAACCGGCCGACGCCATCCGCCTGCAGGGCGGCAATGCCATCTCGGCGTTCTGTTACGGCACACTGCCCAACCTGTTGCCGCAGCTGCTGGCCTACATCCTGTACCGCTGGGAAAACAACATTCGCATGGCCAGTGTGCTCGGATTCGTCGGCGCCGGTGGTTTGGGGCAAATGCTGTATGTCAGCCTCAGCCTGTTCCAGGAAGCTCAAGCCAGCACGGTAATCCTGGCCATGTTGCTACTGGTGATCGCCGTCGATTCATTGAGCAGCTGGAGCCGTCAACGCTGGGTCAAGGCTTGACTGCTTTCGCAGAACGCCCTAC
The DNA here is from genome assembly GCF_007993905.1 of Pseudomonas sp. SJZ077. Lineage (NCBI taxonomy): Bacteria > Pseudomonadati > Pseudomonadota > Gammaproteobacteria > Pseudomonadales > Pseudomonadaceae > Pseudomonas > Pseudomonas sp. SJZ077. The sequence continues at coordinate 61,177 of NZ_VIUJ01000031.1, read as the reverse complement.
TCCTCCAAACGCCCCGTACCCTCACGGTCGTGTTCGTAGTGCCTGATGAGCGCAAACGCCGGCAACCAGGACTCGCGACGCACGATCCAGCTTTCGTAGGTTGGCGTCAGTTGATCAGGGGCATCGAGAGACCCTAGGTTCACTTCGATTTCATCGGCGGTGCGTGCGAAAACGGACGATCCACAGCGCGGACAAAAATGCCGCCCGGCGTAGTCGCATGTTTCGCCCTCGATCGTCACCGCCGCCTGAGGGAAGATCGCGCTGGCATTGAAAAGGGCCCCATGATGCTTGCGGCAATCGAGACAGTGACAGAGGCCGACCCGGTAGGGCCGTCCTGATGCCTCGATTCGAACATTGCCGCACACGCAGCCACCGGTGAATCGGTCCATGTTGCATCTCCTCTGAATCAAACACGACGGGATGGAACAGAAGGTGTCGTAACCGGCACAATCCGCTGCACCGTTTCCCTCCGTGCCTTCCTTGGTGCTAAATAGGCAGCCCAGGTTTCAAGTCCAGACCCTGTCGTGTATTGCCGTGAAACGAGAAATCGATATGAACACCCATTTTCAGACAAGTGATACCCCTGAGCCCAAGACCTGGCAAGAGGCCAACCGCCACCTCCTTCCCCATCAGCCGTCAGTGGTAACAGCATGATCGAAGTCACCGAAGTGTCCATTGCCCGATTGCGAGCGGCGCTGGAGTCTGGCCAGACCACGGCAGTTGAGCTGGTCCAGGCCTACCTTGCCAGGATCGACGCCTACGACGGCCCCGACACGCCAACCGCGCTCAACGCGGTGGTGGTTCGCAACCCCGAGGCGCTCAACGAAGCGCAAGCGTCCGATGCCCGTCGGGCCAAGGGCGAAACGCTCGGCCCGCTGGATGGCATTCCCTACACGGCCAAGGACAGTTATCTGGTGAAAGGCCTCACCGCGGCCTCTGGCAGTCCGGCCTTCAAAAACCTGATTGCCTATCGCGATGCCTTCACCATCGAACGGCTGCGCGCCGCCGGGGCCATCTGCCTGGGCAAGACCAACATGCCGCCGATGGCCAATGGCGGCATGCAGCGCGGGGTCTATGGCCGGGCCGAGAGCCCGTACAACGCTGACTACCTGACGGCGCCTTTCGCATCGGGCTCATCGAACGGCGCCGGGACGGCCACCGCCGCCAGTTTCGCGGCCTTCGGCCTTGCCGAAGAAACCTGGTCGAGCGGCCGCGGTCCGGCCTCGAACAATGGCTTGTGCGCCTATACCCCTTCGCGCGGGGTGATTTCGGTGCGCGGCAACTGGCCGCTGACGCCGACGATGGACGTGGTTGTGCCCTACGCGCGAACCATGGCCGACCTGCTTGAGGTGCTCGACGTGGTGGTGGCGCAAGACCCGGATACACGCGGCGATCTGTGGCGAATGCAACCCTGGGTGCCGATACCGAGCGTCGCGTCGGTGCGCCCCGCGTCCTACGCGGGGCTGGCCGCGACCACCGGTGCGCTCGCTGGAAAACGCTTCGGCGTGCCGCGCATGTACATCAACGCGGACCCTGACGCGGGCACCAGCGAGTCGCCGGGCATCGGTGGCCCGACGGGGCAGAAAATCAATACCCGCCCTAGCGTGATCGATCTCTGGGAAGACGCCCGGCGGGCACTCGAAGCCGCTGGTGCGGAGGTGGTCGAAGTCGACTTCCCGCTGGTATCGAATTGCGAAGGCGATCGTCCGGGTGCGCCGACCGTGTTCACTCGCGGCCTGGTGTCCAAGGAGTTCCTGCACCATGAGTTGTGGGACCTGTCGGCCTGGGCGTTCGATGATTTTCTGCGGGCCAACGGTGATCCGAAACTGAATCGCCTGGCCGATGTCGACGGGCCGCTGATCTTCCCGCATGACCCAGGCACCCTGCCCAATCGCGAAGACGACCTTGCCGCCGGCATGGACGAATACGTGAAGATGGCCGAGCGTGGCATCACGCCGTGGGATCAGATCACCACGCTGCCGGACGGCCTGCGCGGGCTTGAAGAAACACGTCGAATCGACCTTGAAGACTGGATGGACCGGCTGAAGCTCGATGCGGTGCTATTCCCGACAGTGGCCGACGTCGGGCCGGCAAATGCCGATGTCGATCCGCAGTCGGCGGACATCGCGTGGAGTAACGGTGTGTGGGTCGCCAACGGCAACCTCGCCATCCGCCACCTCGGTGTGCCGACGGTCACGGTGCCGATGGGCGTCATGCCGGACATCGGCATGCCGGTCGGGCTGACCTTTGCCGGTCGTGCCTATGACGACTCAGCGCTGCTGCGCTTTGCTTCGGCGTTTGAGTCGGCCGGCAGCAAACGAATGATCCCGCCTCGGACACCGCCGTTGCAGGGCTGAAATAGCAGCGCGCGGGATTGGGCCAGTGCAGGCTCCAATCCCGCCTTGTCATCAATTCACCCGGACTCCAAAACTCAAACCTTCACTTATCCAAGACAATCTCCAGTCGAACAAGAACCCTGTGGCGAGGGAGCTTGCTCCCGCTGGGTCGCAAAGCGTCCCCAAAAAGGGCCTGCTGCGCAGTCCAACGGGAGCAAGCTCCCTCGCCACAGATACGACGTTGCGTTTAAGTGAACAGCATTACTCGCCACAGGGGGCTTGTTCGGCTGGAGATTATCTTCGGTCTTAGGTGAGCGCCGTTTCACTGATGCACGGCGCCTGCGACGTTTCCATCAGCAGCTGATCCACCACTTGCGACAGCGCGGCGTCAACATCCCCTCCCCCACGCAAGGCTCGCGCATACACTCTCCGCTGCCGGTCTGCACTGGTGCCGTCCCGGAGAATCCGGCGGGCCTGGGCGAACACATCCTCCACGCCCATCTTCTGCGCCGTGTCTCCAAGAATCTGTTGCGCCCTGAACAGCCATTGCGCCGCAGAGAACGGTCGATCGTAGCCTTCAACGATGAAGGCTGCGTGGATGCCGGACCGTTTCGCCCGCCAGCGATTTTCCTTGAGGATCCATTGCGACACTTGCGAATAGCACAATCCCGGGCGAGGTTGGTCAATGGCATGGGCCACCAGCAAGCGAAACAAAGAGGCGATGCACAAGACGTCATCCAGGCGCGGACAGGCATCCGTCATGCGCATCTCCAGCGTTGGGTATTTCGCGGCAGGTCGTAAGCCCCACCAGCAATCGCCCGCCTGCTTGATCGTGCCCGTGCGGATCAGCATGGCGACGTAGGCTTCATAGGCGCTTTGATCTTCGAAGAATTCAGGAATGCCCATCCGCGGCCATTCATCACACGCCGTTTGACGGTAGCTCATGAAGCCGCTGTCGGCGCCGTCCCAAAAAGGTGACGATGTGCTCAGTGCCAACAACAGCGGCAACCACGGCAAGACCTCGTTCATCACTTGAATACGGTCCACATGCCCTGGCACTTCAACATGCACGTGCAGGCCGGACAGCACGCTGCGCCTTGCCACGTGCTGGTAGTCTTCAAACAGTTGAACAAAATGAGGATGGTCGGTGGCGTGCTGCAAACGCCAATCGCACAATGGGTGGCTGCCGGCACTGAGCAGTCCCAGACCGTGACGTTCGAGCGTCCCCCGCAACCTTGAGCGCGCAGAAAACAGGTACTGCGCTGCTTGCGCGACACTGGTGAAGATGGGGGACGCGACTTCGATCTGCCCCTTGAACATTTCATGGGCGAAACAATCGCCGAGCACCCCCTGACACGCTTCAATCGATACGTCGGGAGGATTCTCGGCCATGCGCCGGGTGGCCAGGTCCGTAATGAAGTATTCCTCTTCAATGCCAAACTTCAGGTGCCTGTCCATCGCCTCACCCCTCACCTTGCCCTTGAATCAAGCCTAGCCTAACGCCGTATCGAGAAACATCATGAGCCCGAACCCTAGCATCAGGCCCAGCGTCGCCGGGGTTTCGTGGCCATTGCGGTGAGTCTCGGGAATCACCTCGTGGGAGACGACGAAAATCATCGCGCCCGCCGCCAGGCCCAGGGCAACCGGGTAACCCAGCGCGAAGCCGGTGGAAATGCCCAGTCCCACGACAGCGCCCAATGGCTCCATCAGCCCTGAGCCGACCGCGATCAGCGCCGCCCGCAACGTCGACACACCCGTCACTCGCAGCGCCAGTGCAATGGCCAGTCCTTCGGGGATGTCCTGGATGGCAATCGCGGTGGTCAATGGCAGACCCACCTTCATGTCCCCGTTGGCAAAACTGACGCCGATGGCCATGCCTTCCGGCAAGTTATGTAGCGTGATAGCCAACACGAACAGCCAGACTCGATTGATGCGCTGTGCGTGCGGGCCCTTGCGACCAATCTTCTGATGCTCATGGGGGACAAAGCGATCCAGCCCGATCATCAGAGCCACGCCCAAACCCAACCCAAGGACCACGACACACGCCGCCAGCAGCTTATTGCCGCAAATGGCCTGCGCCGCCGCGATACCAGGAAGAATGAGAGAGAACGAGCTGGCCGCGAGCATCATGCCCGCGGCGAAACCCAGCATGATGTCCTGAGTCCGTGCGGCAATGTCACGCAAGACCACGGCCAAAACGGCGCCCAGTGCGGTCGCGCCGAAACCCGAGACGCCGCCCAGGAATGCATACCGCAAGTTGACTCGATCCGCCCCGGTCAAGGCGCTGTAGCCGCTGACCAGCAGCAGAGCGGTGACACCCACCAGAGTTGACCAGAACAGAATGCTCAGCCAACTGCCGCTTTTTCCTGGGGCAAACCAGGCGCGCCAAGGGCCTCTTGCAGGCGAAGAATGGTCCGACATCAGGACACCTGTTTTCCGTTGGAGCGCTTACGGGTCGCTTCAGGCGCAGCCATCCGGATCTGTTTTGATATCCGCAAAGCGTCTCGTTCGAACGCCATTGCAGTGGTATTGAACAGCCGGTAAAAGTCCTGTGTAGCCTCGGCGGAAAAAGCGTCTGGATTGGAATTCATGGGGTTCACCTCAACTCTCCAGCACCACAAAAAACCGCACGCCGGGTGGCGTGCGGTGACCCTCGTCACGCATCGGGTTTTCCGTAGAGGCCCGCCCCCAAGTCAGCACCCGTGATCGGATCGCTTTCAGGGTCAGACATCGTGCGGACTTTCATGGCCAGCAACAGCTCCTCGTCTTCGGCGCTGAGCTGGACGCTTGCCGTGCCGTCCCCGCCATCGACTGCCGGCTGTGGATCGTTCACGTAGTTCCAGTCCTCGCCCTGGTTCCATGGCCCGCGAGTGCTGCCTTCGCCTTGGGACAGGTTGAAATAGACGTTGGTGAATTCCGGCATGCCGGGAAGCTTGCCCTGCGGAAAGTTCGGCTGGATCGCGTGCAGGGCTTTCTCAAAGGAGAGTTGATGGGCGATCTCGCGGGTCATCAGAAACCCCAGCGCCTCTTTCACCCCGGGATCATCCGTGATGTTCATCAAGCGCTCGTAGACGATTTTGGCGCGAGCCTCGGCGGCGATGTTGGAGCGGAAGTCAGCGGTCGGCTCACCGATGGTGTCGACATACGCGGCCGACCACGGCACTCCGGCCGAATTGGTCAGCGGTGCCCCGGCGCCGTACAACAGGCTGGTAATGTGCGAGTCATTGCCCGCTCCATTGATCGCGCGGTACAGCTCGCCTTCTTCGTCCACCCCTTCTGCCAGTTGACCCTTGGCGCCCTTGTTGAGCATCACGATGATCGATCCGACGACCTCCAGGTGACTGAGCTCTTCAGTGGCAATGTCCATTAGCAGATCCTTTCTTCCCGGATCATCCTCGGCCAAAGCCTGGGTGAAGTAGCGGGACGCCGCCGCCAGTTCGCCTTGGGCGCCGCCGAATTGTTCGAGCAAAAGGTTCGCCAACCCCGGATTGGGTTGGGCGACACGCACGGTGTATTGAAGTCGTTTGTTATGTAGAAACATGACGAATCTCCTCAGGCCTGAAGGGGCGTCGATACCCATCCGGCAAATGACCAAATGCGCCGCCCACAGTTATCTGAAGGTGCCGCGCCTGAGAAAATTTTAAAAAGATTGGCCACTCGCGACAGGCGGCATTGGAGGCGGGTTTTGGCATGCTTTTGTCACCAGTCGTCGGCGATCAATCAATCGATTCAAACTTTTATCGGTCGCCAGATCTCCACCGCTGTCTCACCTGTTTTTCATCGTTCGACGGCGCTTGAGAAGCGGAAAAAAACGGGAGGTCTTTGTCAGGCCTCCCGCTGTTTTTTGCAGCCCTTTATGAAGCGCCGGATTACGAGGTGCCCAAACCTCGTGACAGATCGGCTGGTGTATCGGAGGCCGCGTGGTATTCCCCTTGCGGTTTCGTTTCTACGTCCGAGTGATCGGTGGTTTTGGTCACGGTGTCGCGCACAGCCTCGAACCCCTCCCTCGCCTGTTGCTTTACCTTATCGGCCAGGCCGGCGCTGGTTTTGCCCATGTAGCGTTGCTCGGTCGCTGTCGAAGGCAATGCCGCGCCCAGCATGGCGCCTAACGCGATGCCCGCGGCGGCGACCATCAGGGGTTGCTCCTTCAACAACTGACTGAATTGAGTCCCCAGCACCTGCGAACTGCGGACCAACCGGTCACTGGCATCATGCACGGCATGACTGATGGTGTCGGTAGCAGCACCCAGGTTGTCGCCCATGTGGGCGGCCTTGCCCTTGATGGTCTGATAACCGTCCTTGAGCGTGTCAGCCGTCTGGTGCAAATGGTCACGGGCACTGTCGATGCCATCAGCCAGACCGTCGGTCCACTCGCCGACTTTGTTCTGATCCGGGCCCACGCGATAGCCTGGACGGGGTGACGGCGGGCGATTCTGACTCATCATCAACCACAGCAAACCGACGGATGTCAGGACGGCGGGAACCGGATTGTTGCGAACGCTGGTGCCCAGGTTAGTCAGGAATGTCGTGCCGTTGCTTTGCATCATCGTCAGCGCCTGATCGAACATCTGCCCAGGGGTGAACTTGCTTTCCAGCGCATCGACGATGTTGCCGATACTCGCCCGCTGAGCATCGATTTCACGCTCGATGGCTTCAGGGCTTTTTCCCGCTTCGATGTCGAATTCACTGTTCATGAGACTTTCCTCCGCAGCGCTTCCTGGTCTTTGTTCAAGGCATCCAGCGTGCGATCAGGCTTGAAGTGGGACGGCTCGAATTGTTTTTTCCCGGACTGCAGCATGGCGAACCCGACGATCATCACCACCACGCCGACAATCAGCGCCGCCAGCCACGGCGCCATCACGGTGCTGAGGCCATAGACTGCGGACATCAACAGAATGATGAACCCCGCCAACAGGACAATCGCCCCTCCCGCAACCCCGGCGATGCCGGCTTTGAGTGTTGTGAGACTGGCTTGAAGTTCGGCTTTGGCCAGCGCCAGTTCCTTGGTGAACAGCGCGGGCACTTCACGGGATAACTGACGTAACAGACCGACGACCGAAGCGTCATGGTCCGGCGCGTGTACCGGTCTTGAGCCTGGAAAATCTGGATCTTCTCTGTTCATCACAGTGCTCCATTGACGTTTGTCGAACCCGGTGTGGAGGTCGTCGCGAAGTTCGAAGGGTGGTCTTGCTCGCTCGGGGAGGCCGGCGTGTTGTCAGTGCGAGACGCGACTGAGGTTTCATAGGGGCGTTGCGCACCAAAACCGCCTGGCGGAGGCATCGAGTGGCCGGCTGCCGGGTTGTTGGCATCGGTGAAGGTGGCCGCCGGGGAACTGCCGGCCTTCAGGAATCGCGACAGGCCGAAGCCCAGTGCGATGCTGCCGGCAATGAACAGCCCTGGATTGCTGCGGGCCAGCTCGGCCCCGTCATGCAGCAGCTGTTCGGCACTTTTGCCGCGCAAGTTTCCGGCCAGGCCACTCATGGATTCCGCCATGTCGGCCAGGTAGTCGGACATGCCGAGGGTGTCCTTGCTTTCGAGTTCGGAGACAACCGATTTCGCGCCCTTGGCCAAAGCCTCGATCTGATCGGCGGCGGTGTCGCGGTATTGCCCGAACTGAGCGTCCGCCTGTTGTCGTGCACCCTCAAGTGCCTCCGTCACGTCCTCCTTCAAGTGCTCAAAGCCTGGCTCCGGCCCTGGGGAATCGGGCTTGTCTGGCTGACTCCCGGTGGTGCTGTCTGAAGTATTCATGTCATCCCTCGCCTTCTGTCTGTAATCAAGCGTTCCGGGAGTTCGCAGTGAGTGCAGCCTCCCTCACTGCAGATGACGAAGGGGGGTGATGGGGAGTTCCAACGGAGTGATGATCTGCTTTTCTGTGGGAGGCGAAACTAAATTCGTAGAGGGATAAGGGGTATCGCGAGGAGGCATGCAAGGTCGTTGTTTTTGAAACCGGGTCAGGTGGATTTTCATCACACCTGACCCGCACCGTCAGGCTTTGGCGGCCATCGCGGTGACTTCCACGCGCATGCCTTCGACCGCCAAGGCGGCCACACCAACGGCGGCACGAACCGGCCACGGTTTGGCGAAAAAGCGTTTATAAACCTCGTTGAACGCGGCGCGGTCGGCCATGTCGGTGAGGTAGATGGTCAGGTGCAGCATCCGGTCCATGGAACTGCCGGCACGCTCCAGCGCGACCTTCAGCGCCTGCAGCGTGCACTCGCTCTGCAGGGTGATATCGCCCAGTTCCAGGCTGCCGTCGGCGCGGGTGGGGATTTGGGTGGAGACCAGCATGCCGCCGAAACCGGCGACGTCGGAGGAGATGGAATCCGCGTCGGGATCAGGGGTGAACGTGATGTCTTGGTTTGCCATGGAGGATCTCTTTCTTGAAGGAATAACGAGGCGGTCGATGCCTTGAACGCGGACAGTTTACAGGCCGAAGCCGGGATTGCATGTGCGCTTGAACCCCGGCAAAAAAATCTCGAACTCCCTCTGCGCCCCTGCATCCAATGTGTAGATCAACGGAGGTACACGCGATGAACAGCGATGACAGTGACATCGAACGGGATCGGAAAGACAAGGACGCCGAAGAGCTCGATTCAGAAACGCATCCCGAAGAGGATGAAGCCGAGGCGCTCCAACGAAAGATAGATGAGATAGAACGCAAAGTGGCGGATGGGAACTAGCGTGAAGGCCACCCCGCTTATCTTCAGCGGAGGTGGCCAACAGGCTGAACGAATGCTCTGCGCCTAGTTCGGGTCCAGCAACCCGCCACTCCAGTTGCGCGAAATCCGGCTCCCGGTGAGTTTCGCCACCACCATGCCCTGCGACACGAGCCGGTCCCGATAGCGTGTGACCATCCGCCCCGCCTGCTCGGCCACCAGCACCACTTCGGAAGACGGATCACCGGGCCGTCGCAGAATCCGCGCAAAGCGCTGCCCTTCCTCGACGAAGTCACCGAGTTCCTTTTCAAAGATCAACACCCCGGGTTGCGGCGCGAGGATGGTTTCCATCTGGCCCATTTCCATCACTTCGACGGGCCAGTCACCGGGTGACAACGCCTCGTCGATGACCCCGCAACTGCACAGCCAGGCGTACAGTCCCGCGGCGTCCTGCTCGGCCAACCGATCGCTGACATCGCCCTGCCCACGTAGCTCCAGGGTCGCGGCCATGCGTTGCGCGGTGACGCCATCACGCAGCCACGGGGCGATGATGGTTTCTTCGAAGGAGCCGTCGCCGCCGTCATCCCAGATGATCGCCACGTCCATCTTCATCGCCGCCGCCAATTCGCGGGCACGGGGCCAGAAACTGCGGTGCACGTAGAGGTAGGGCAAGGCTTCGTCATCGGTGTGCAGGTCGAGCATCACCTGCGCCGTGGACGCCAGTTGCACCAGGCTTTTCTGCCACTCCTGGACGTTGGTCGAAGGTTGCTCCATCGCGGCTGACTGGTCGAACGCGCGGTTGAAGTTATGCCCGGTCGCATCGTGAAAGCGACCGAGAATCCGCCCCTGGCGAAACTGCCCGATACCCAGGGGATTGGCCTGCGGCACCACCGTCACACTGCCCTTGAGCCGGCCCTCGGCCTCGACGACTAGAAGCCGTTGCATCAACAGATGCAACACCAGCATCCCGGCGATTTCGTCGGCGTGCACCCCCGCCTGCAAATGCACCTTCGGCCCGCTGCCGTCGCCCCCGAAACGCCACGCGCCGACCTGCACCGGATCGCCGTTGTTGTTGCGAACACTGAACGAAATATCCTGCGCCATCTGCTTGTCCTCCCCCGTCATGAACGTTAAAAACCGGTGCATCACTGCGGCCGACACTGGAGATTGAACGCATGTTCAACTAAGCTCGCCAACCTGGCACTGCACCCAAGGATTCCCGTGTGACAACCCCCTCTCCAAAAAACCGTCGCGCGGAGCCCGATGAGCGTCGCGAGATGCTGGTGGCCGCCACGTTGCGTTGCCTGGTCCGCGACGGCCATGCGGGCATTTCCGTGCGCCGTATAGCCACCGAAGCCGGGGTGTCCGTCGGCCTGCTCAATCACCATTTCGGCAGCATCGATGCGTTGATTGCCGACACGTACCAGAAGATCGCCAGCGAACTGACCACCGCCCTGCGCCAGGAAATCCAGCAGGCCGCCACCCCGGCGCAAAAAATGGACGCGTTTCTCGTCGGTTCTTTTTCGCCAAGGGTCATGGACCCGCAATTGCTTGGCGTCTGGGTGGTGTTCTGGAGCCTGATTCGGCACTCCGAACACGTCAGCCAGTCCCACGAAAAAAGCTACCGCGCCTACCTCGATCTGCTGCGCCAGTTGCTCGATGACATGGCCGCCAGCGAAGGTTTCGTGATCCACGACACACGCCTGGCCGCCATCGGTTTATCGGCGATGCTCGACGGACTCTGGATCGAGTGGTGTCTCAACCCCGAAACCTTCAGCCCCGCCAACGGCCTCCACATCTGTCGCTGCTGGATAAAGGGGCTGCGTCACGGAGCATTCAGCACCGACGACATCCTGTGAGGGGTGGCGCCCGAAGATCATCGCCAGGGTGCCGCTGACCGCAATCAGGCCGGCACCGATCATCAGCGACACATCCATCAATGTGCCCCAGATCAGACTCGACAGCAGGAACGCCCAGATCAACCCGGTGTACTCGAACGGCGCGAGCAAGGTGGCAGTGGCCCGTTGAAAACTGGCAAACAGCAGGAACTGACCGATACCACCCACCAGACCGGCAACCAGCATGCCCAGCCACGCCGGCGTCGGTGCCGGGGTGAACGTCCAGGGCAACGCGACGGTCATGCACAGCACGAACACCACGTTGGTGATCAGCATCTGCTCCAGCACTGACGTCTGGTCATCCACCTGACGCAACTGGATGTAAGTGAACGCCCAGCACATCGCCGCCAGCAGCGTCAGCACGATGGGCCACGGATCGGCGATGTTGCTTGGACGACAAGCGATGATCACCCCGACAAACCCCAGGATCAGGGAAAACCACTGCCAGCCGCTGGCCCGCTCCTTGAGAATCACCGCCGCCAGCACCGTGACCATGATCGGCGCGGAAAAATACAGGGTGGTCATTTCCGCCAGCGACAGGTCCCGCGCGGCCGTGTAATACAGCAGCCAGGCCACGATCGACAACAAACCGCGCACCACCAGCAAGCGCCGGCTCGGCGAACGCCAGGCCCGCTGGACCAGGCGCAGACGCCCGGCCAACAGGCACGCGACGACCACCACCAGGCTGCGCCAGAACAGGATGGTGACCACCGAATAATCGGTCACCAGCCACTTGATGACCGCGTCCTGCAACGTCAGAAACATGTACCCCAAGGTGCACAGGCCGATGCCCTGCAGCGAACGGTCGACGACCTGCGAGGTGCTCATTACAGCGACCTGCGCACAGGCGTCCCGCGCCGTTCGGCAAAGGCAAACAGCGCCTCGATCAGGAACGTCAGGCAGACGTAGACCCCGGCCACCAGCAACAACGGTTCATAAACCTGCAAGGTCTGCGCCCGCACCACGTTCGCGGCACCCAGCAGATCGACAATCGCAATCGTCGAGGCCAGCGCCGTGGATTTCAGCAACATCACGGTTTCCCCGGCCAGTGTCGGCAACAGCAACCGCAGCGCCCGAGGCAATCGCACCCGCAGCAGCGATTGGCGCGGTGTCATGCCAAACGCCGAGGCCGCTTCCATCTCGCCTTTTGGCACCGCCAGCAGCCCGCCGCGAATCACTTCGCCGACATACGCGCCCACCGACAACACCAGGGCGAACACGATGTACCAGTAACCGTCGCGCAAATACGGCCAGAGAAAACTGCCGCGTATCAGCGGGAACTGCGCAAATACGCTGCCGAGCCCGTAGTAGAAGATGTAGATCTGGATCAGCAACGGCGTACCGCGCAACACGCTGGTGTAGAACTGGCTGGCCTTGGCGATCCCCTTGTTTTTCGAGATCCGCGCCAGCGCCACCAGCACCGCCAGCGCAAAACCGAGCACACTGGAAATTAACAGGATGGTGATGGTCGTTTGCAGTCCCCGGCCCAACAGCGCCGCGTATTCAACTATCCACGCTGGAATCATTTCATTCACTCAGCCAAAGGCATCCAACGGCGAATACGCCGCTCAAGCCGTCCAGACAGGTAGTTGGACACCAACGTCACCGCGTAATACAACGCCGCGGCCGTGAGGTAGAACAACAAGTAATGACGCGTCGAACCCGCCCCTTGCTTGGCGGTGTACAACAACTCGTTGGTGCCGACCACACTGATCAAGGCGCTGTCCTTGATCAGGTTGATCCACAGGTTAGCCATGCCGGCCATCGCATACGGCGCCATGATCGGCAGCGTGACGCGTCGGAACAGACCGAAACCGCTCAGCCCGAAGGCCTTCGCCGCTTCAATCTGGCCGAAGGGGATCGCCTGGATCGCCGCGCGGAAAATCTCCGAGGCGTAGGCGCCCTGCACCAGCCCCAGCACCACGATGGCGGCCAACGGACCGCTGACATTGACGACGCCGTAGCCCATCTGCGTCATCAGCGAATTGAGGAGCATTGAGCCGACGTAGTACAGCAGCAGGATCAACAGCAACTCCGGAATCGCCCGGAATAAGGTCGTGTAACCACGCATCAGCGCCGCAATCGGCTTTGGCGCGCCGAGCTTCAGGCAGGCCACCACCAGACCGATGAACAGCCCGACCACAAAAGCCCCGGCCGAGATTTGCAGGGTCATCCAAAGACCCTTCAACAGCGCACCGCCCCATCCTGTTTCGCTGAAGTTGATCAATTCGAACATGGCTGGCATTTCAGTCTCCAATCGATGGCCTTGATGCACCACCGCCCTCTTGTGGGAGCGAGGCTTGCCCGCGAAGCTTTTGGCGGCTTCAAGGGCCCCTTCGCGGGCAAGCCTCGCTCCTACGGGGATGGGTGTTTCCTCAGGAAAATTTCATTCCATGGAGTTGTTTTGCGCGTGGCCGTCAGAACGCGGGTTTCACGCTTGTGCCGAAGTAATGCTGGGACAGGTCGTCATAGTCTTTGCTGGCCAGCAAAGAGGTGATGGCTTTGTCGAGTTGGGCCTTGAGTTCGGCGTCATCCTTACGCAGACCAGCGCCCACGCCTTTGCCGAAAATCGGGTCATACGGCACGGCACCCAGGTATTCCAGGTTGCTGTTGCGGGCATCCGGGGTCTGCACGAAGGCGGCCATCGCCGTGCCGTCCGCCATCATCAGGTCGATGCGACCGGCAATCAGGTCGGCGTTGGCCGAGTCCTGGGTGTCGTAATACTTCACGTCAGCGATTTTTTCGTAGTACTGCTTGAGGTAACTGGCGCTCACCGTCGAGTTCTGCACACCGATGATTTTGCCCTTAAGGTCATCCGGATACGTTTTCACCGATGTGCCTTTCGGCCCGACAATCGCAATCACGGAGTCGTAATACGCCTTGCTGAAGGCGATCTGTTTTTCGCGCTCCTCAGTCACCGACATCGACGAGAAAATCACGTCGATCTTCTTCGCCAGCAACGATGGAATGATCCCATCCCAAGCCACTTCCTTGATCTCGCACTCGGCTTTCATTTCGCTGCACAGCTTGTGGATCAGGTCGACTTCAAAGCCTTTCCATTCACCGTTGGCCTGCTTCTCGGTGTACGGCGGATAGGGTTCAGCCGCGACCGCGAAACGGATCGGTTGTGCTTGTGCCGCGCTCATCCCGGCTAGCAATACGCAGGCTACGCCCGTCATCCAGTTTGCCAAACGTCGATTTCCCATGATTTTTCCCCGTCTTTTTATGATGTTTTCAGCGAGTCTGATGAGCGTTGACGAATTGTCGGCAACGCTCGCTGCGTGGGTGTACAAACACGTCGTCCGGCGAACCGGTTTCCTCGATCAGCCCTTGGTGCAGGTAGGCGACTTGGGAAGAGACATCGCGGGCGAAAGCCATTTCATGGGTCACCAGGATCATGGTCCGGCCTTCTTCCGCGAGGGAGCGGATCACCCGCAGCACTTCGCCGACCAGTTCCGGGTCGAGTGCCGAGGTGGGTTCATCGAACAGCATGACCTTGGGCCGCATGGCCAGGGCCCGGGCGATGGCCACCCGCTGCTGCTGTCCCCCGGAGAGAAACGCCGGGTACTCGTTGCGCTTGGCCGCCAGCCCCACGCGTTCGAGCAAGGCTTCGGCCCGTTCAGTGGCCTCCGCACGGCTTTCACGCAGGACCTGGGTCGGCGCCTCGATGAGGTTTTCCAGCACCGTGCGATGGGGCCAGAGGTTGAAGTTCTGGAACACCATGCCCAGGCTCGAACGGATACGCACCAGTTGCCTGGCGTCCTTCACCAGCGGCGTGCCGGGACGATCGAAGTTCAGGTGAATGCTTTCGCCGTCCACCAGAATGCGCCCCTGGTCCGGCACTTCGAGCATATTGATGCAGCGCAGCAAGGTGCTTTTGCCCGAGCCGCTGGCACCGATCAGTGAGATCACATCGCCTTCGCGAGCAGTAAGGGAAACGCCTTTGAGGACCTCGATATTGCCAAAGCGTTTGTGCAGACCATCGACTTCGATCATGGTTTTGGGCTTGACCGGTTCAACCGCCGCTTCGCAGGTCACACGGCTGATCACCGGCCGCGGCGCTTCGCCTTTCAACACCCGCACAAAGTCGCGAATGCGCTGGCAGGCCTGGGCCAGTCGTTCTTCACCCAGAGTGAACGAGAGCCGCACAAAGCCCTGGGCCGGCTCGCCGAACGCCGCCGCATCCAGCACCGAGACACGCGCCTCGCGCAACAGCCGCCAGGCGAACTCCAGAGAGGTCAGGCCGGTGTCACGCACGTCCACCAGCACGAACATGCCGGCATCTGGAGTGAGCACGGAAATTCCCGGGCAATCCGACAGGCTGGTCACCACCAGATCGCGACGACGGCGATAGATGTCGCGCATGCCGTGGGTCACCTCTTCATGGGCTTGAACTGCCTTGAGCGCAGCCTCCATGACAAAGCCCGGCAAACCGTAAAGCATGCTCAACACCAGGGTTTCGGCGTGAGCCACGAGGGCTTCATCGGCAACGATCCAACCGGTACGCCAGCCGGTCATCGCGTGGGATTTCGACAGGCTGCCGATCACCACACAGCGCTCGGCCATGCCCGGCAACGCGGCCAGGCTGAGGTGCTCGCGTTCGAAGGTCAGGCTTTCATAGACCTCGTCCACCACGACCCACAGGTCGTACTGGATGGCGAGGTCGGCGATGGCTTGCAGCTCTTCACGGTTGAGCACCACACCGGTCGGATTATTCGGATTGGAGAAGAACAGCGCCCGGGTGCGCGGGGTGATGGCCTTGGCCAGTTCGGCGGCATCGAGCCGGAAACCTGAATCCGCCGAGCACGGCACGCGCACCAGCGTGGCGCCGGACGCCTTGAGCGTTGCCTCATAGGTCACGTACATCGGGTCCAGGGCAATCACTTCGTCGCCGGTATTGAGCAGGCACATCGAGGTGATGAACAGCGCGTTCTGTGCCCCCGCCGAAATGATGACGTTTGGCGCCGTCACCTCACGGTCAAACAGCACGCTGTACCGAGCGGCGATGGCTTCCCGCAAAGCCTGGCGACCGGCGATCTCGGTGTAATGGGTGTCACCCTCGCGCAGCGCATGAATCGCGGCATCGGTGATGAAGTCGGGGGTGGGGAAATCCGGGTCGCCGACGCTGAGAATAATCACATCCTCACCGCGGCGCTGGGCTTCAAATGCCGCATTGTGAATATCCCAGGCCGCTACACCGTCGCCAGAAATCCGCTCAACAAAGGGTGAAAACCGCATGCCAGTGCCTCGTTCGAAAAGAAGAAACGCAAGCCCGCGCAACCAGCCGGGGAGGTGGAACGAACATAGTCGAAGCTGAACACTCGTTCAACAGAAAAGTGAACAGGGTTCGCGTTCAGCGTAAACAGGTCGTTTTTACGACAGTCGTGCCGTTTCCAGGGGTAATCGACAGCCCAATCAACTTAAGGGAAACAACTTGCCATGTGCGCAACGCTTCTCTGAGCGACGTTTAAAAGCGAGTTGCTAGCCATCTGCCATCAGTCGATAATCCTGCCCCCGGTAACACTCACGTAAGGAAACGCCGTGAAAAAACTTCTATTGTTGGTCCCTCTGTTCGCCCTGCTGCTGCAAGGTTGTGGCGTGACCATGACCCGTTATGAGCCGAGCTTTGAAAACGTCCAACAGCTCAAGCAAACCCCACCCCTGCAATCGATCAGCAATGCTCTGGTCAAGGCGGATGCCGGTCAGGGCTCACTGACAGTCCGGGCCAACCCGATCAGCTCGCCGAGCGGCAGTATCACGCAACATATACAGGATGCGATTACCGAAGAACTGGGTCGGGCGGGCCTGCTGAACCCGCAAGCTCAGCGACATCTGGATGTGCTGGTCGTCAAGAATGAACTGACCGCAGGCATGGGCACTGGCACGGGCCAGCTTGCTGCGCGCTTTACATTGCTCAAGGGCAACGAGGTGGTTTACGACGCGACCAAGGATGTCAGCCGCCAGTGGGACAGCAGCTTTTTCGGCGCCATTGCGATCCCCAATGCGGCCAATGCCTACAACCCGATGGTTCGTGATTTGCTGAAGACGTTGTACAGCGACCCGCAGTTCATTCAAGCCCTCAAGTAAGGGCAAAAAAAGAGCCGCTTGTGCGGCTCTTGTTTTTTGTCAGGCCCGCGGCACCTGTGCATCGAGTGCCGAGTATTTCAGGCTTTTGCTCTCGACGACTTGCTTGAGCAGAGCATTGACCTGGCGGCTGAAGGTATCGCTGATTGCCTCTTTCGGGGTGTTGGCCATCAACGGCACAAACCAGATGCCCATCCAGGTATTGATTCCGTCATGGTTGCTCGCGTTGGTCAGCGTCTGCCCTTGGGAATCCAGCGTCTCCAGGCTCATGGTGTATTGGTCGGTCGCCAGTGTCGGGATGACGGTAAACGTCAGGCCACTGATAAAGGCCATGACCATCTGACCACCGCCCGGTGGATGGTTGTAAACCTTCAAGCGCAGGTTGTAATCACCCGGCTGCTTCTGGAACTCGTCCAGTGTGACGCGACCGAACAGACCGGAATCGGTCAGCACTTTTTGCAGCTCCGGCTTTAGCATGTCGCGTGCTTGCGGCATTTCAACGGCTGAAGCGCTTTTCGGCTCGCCTTGATAGAAATCGAAGTCTACGTAGACATTCGGTTTGTTCGAATAACTGGCCATCGACGGCAAATTGACCGGAGCGACTTCGTCTTTGGTAAAGCTGGCGCAACCACTTAGCCCGAGCACCAAGGCCAACCCTAGAATTTTCCCAAATTGCATGACAACTCCTTTAAATGATGGCATTGCGCCTCCACACCAGAGGGCGGCCGCGAATTCTAGAGCGTTGCCAGCAATAGTAAAAGGCCATCACTCAAAAAACGGCAGGCCTCACGCCCACCCTTCCAGGCGCAGCGTGGCCCGGACCAGACGCTGCTCCTCGCTTTCGATTTCCCTGAGGTTCTCGCAGATGCTCTGGATGTGCGCGATGGCCGCCTTGCGCGCCTGCTCCGGCATGCGGCCGGTCACGGCGTTGTAGAGCCGGGCGTGCTGACGGTCGATCTGGCGTTTTTGCGGTGCGCGGTGGTAGAGGTTGTTGACCGAGGCAAACACGGTGTTGAGCAGCAAGTCCGTCAGCGAGCGCAAGGTTTGCACCAGCACCGGGTTGTGCGAGGCCTCGCAGATCGCCAGGTGAAAGGCATGATCGAGCCGGGCGTGTTCGCTCGCTTCCATCGACCGCGTGCGGGCATCGAGCAGCGCTTCATAGCTGCGGGTGATGAGGACAAAATCCGCCTCGGTCCCGCGCAAGGCGGCCAGGCGAGCGGACTCCCCCTCAAGCAGGCTGCGCACCTCGAACAAATCGTAAAGTGTGCGCGGTTGTGAGCTGAACAAATGCATCAGCGGCGATGCGGCGCCGTGGCCCGACAGATCAGCGACAAAGGATCCCTTGCCCTGCTCCGTCTTGATAATCCCCCGGGCGCGCAACAACTTCAGGCCCTCGCGCAGCGCCGTGCGCGAGACGCCAAGTTTTTCGGTCAGGCGCCGTTCCGAAGGCAACAATTGCCCGGTTTTGAGGACCCCGTCGACGATCAGGCGTTCTATGCGCTCACAGACCACGTCTGCGACTTGAGGATTACGGGTCACTTTCGCACTCTCCATCGAACCTCCCACTGGTATGACCAGCCTCACCGGCAAAACCCGTCACGTTCGAATACGACCCTAAGTTTATGTATAGGCAGTTATTTTTCTAAAAAGCGGAGAAACAACCCCTGAAAAACTGGTTCGACCACTCAAACAACACATGGACAGTAGGTCGCGTCAGGCCAATGATGCAAGTGAGCTTTCATCGCAAACAGACCTCTAATAAAAACAAACGGAGGGTCGTGAACCGCCTATGAACATCCTCTACGATGAACGCGTCGACGGCGTTCTGCCTGATGTCGACAGAGCCGCCCTGCTCCAGGCACTGAGCGCTCGCCTGCCGGACCTGGAAGTCCTGCATCAGCGCGAAGAACTCAAGCCGTATGAATGCGACGGACTGTCCGCTTACCGCACTACACCGATGCTGGTGGTGCTGCCGCGCCATATCGACGAAGTCCAGGGTGTGCTCAAGCTCTGCCATGAGTTTCACGTCCCGGTGGTTGCTCGCGGCGCCGGCACCGGTTTGTCCGGCGGTGCTCTACCGCTCGAAAAAGGCGTACTGCTGGTGATGGCGCGTTTCAACAACATCCTGCACATCGACCCCGCCGCACGCACGGCGCGAGTTCAACCGGGCGTGCGCAACCTAGCGATTTCCCAGGCCGCCGCACCGTTCGGCCTGTATTACGCGCCGGACCCCTCCTCGCAGATCGCCTGTTCAATCGGCGGCAACGTGGCCGAAAACGCCGGTGGCGTGCATTGCCTGAAATACGGCCTGACCGTGCACAACCTGCTCAAAGTCGACATCCTCACCGTCGATGGCGAACACCTGAGCCTGGGTTCCGAAGCGCTCGACTCGCCCGGGTTTGACCTGCTGGCGTTGTTTACCGGTTCCGAAGGCATGCTGGGGGTGATCACCGAAGTCACGGTCAAACTGCTGCCGAAACCGCAGACGGCCAAGGTGCTGCTGGCGGCGTTCGATTCCGTCGAAAAGGCGGGTCGTGCAGTCGGCGACATTATTGCCGCCGGCATCATTCCGGGCGGTCTGGAAATGATGGACAACCTGGCCATTCGCGCCGCAGAAGATTTTATTCACGCCGGTTATCCGGTCGACGCCGAAGCCATTCTGCTGTGCGAGCTCGATGGCGTCGAAGCCGACGTCCACGATGACTGCGACCGTGTGCGCCAGGTGCTGGAACAGGCCGGCGCCACCGAAGTCCGCCAGGCCAGGGATGAGGCGGAACGCGTGCGCTTCTGGGCCGGGCGCAAGAATGCGTTCCCGGCAGTGGGCCGCCTCTCGCCGGATTATTACTGCATGGACGGGACGATCCCGCGCCGCGAGCTGCCCGGCGTGCTGCAGGCGATTGCCGCGCTGTCGGCTGAATACGACCTGCGGGTGGCCAACGTTTTCCATGCCGGTGACGGCAACATGCACCCGCTGATTCTGTTCGACGCCAACCAACCCGGCGAACTCGACCGCGCCGAAGCCCTGGGCGGCAAGATCCTCGAATTGTGCGTGAAAGTCGGCGGCAGCATCACCGGTGAACACGGGGTCGGCCGCGAGAAAATCAATCAGATGTGCGCGCAGTTCAACAGCGACGAGCTGACCCTGTTTCATGCCGTCAAAGCCGCGTTCGATCCGGGCGGCCTGCTCAACCCTGGCAAGAACATTCCGACGCTGCATCGCTGCGCCGAATTCGGCGCGATGCACGTTCACCTGGGTCAGATGCCCTTCCCTGATCTGGAGCGATTCTGATGCGCAGCGAACACGACATCGATGACAGCGGCGCGCTACTGGACCAGGTTAATCAGGCCCTGCAAAACGCCACGCCCCTGCGGATCCAGGGCGCCAACAGCAAAGCGTTTCTGGGCCGTATCGCGGCGGGCGAAGTGCTCGACACCCGCAGCCACCGAGGCATCGTCAGCTACGACCCGACCGAATTGGTGATCACCGCACGCTGCGGCACGCCGTTGGCAGAACTGGCCGATGTGCTGGATGCGGCGCAGCAGATGCTGCCGTGCGAACCACCCTCCTTCGGAGACGGCGCCACCGTGGGCGGGATGATTGCCAGTGGACTGTCCGGGCCGCGGCGCCCGTGGTCAGGCTCGGTCAGGGACTTTGTGCTCGGGACACGGGTCATCACCGGCCACGGCAAGCATTTGCGCTTCGGCGGCGAAGTCATGAAAAACGTCGCCGGCTACGATTTGTCGCGCTTGATGGCCGGCAGTTATGGCGCACTGGGTGTGATCACTGAAGTCTCGCTGAAAGTGCTGCCGAAACCTCGGCAAGCGTTAAGCATCAGCCTGGAAATGGACAGCGATCGTGCCTTGCTGCGCCTCGCCGAATGGGGACAGCAACCGCTGCCGATCAGCGCCGCGTGCCACGACGGTCAGCGCCTGCACTTGCGGCTTGAAGGTGGCGAAGGCTCGGTGGCAGCGGCGCATGACCGCTTGGGTGGCGAAGTGCTGGAGGCTTCGTATTGGGCGGATCTCAACGAACATCGACTGAGCTTCTTTGATGAAGACCAGCCGCTGTGGCGCCTGTCGGTCCCGCACAACACGCCTCGACTGTCCCTGCCCGGCCTGCAAATGATCGACTGGGGCGGCGCCCAGCGCTGGCTCAAATCCGATGCCGAAGCGGCGTTCATCCGCAAGGTCGTCGCTGAAGTCGGCGGGCATGTGACCTGCTACAACCACGGCCTGATCGACAGCCCCTTCCAACCGTTGCCGGACGCGCTGATGCGCTATCACCGCAACTTGAAGGACCAACTCGATCCACGGGGCATCTTCAACCCCGGTCGCCTGTACGCGGAGCTTTGACCCATGCAGACCACCTTGAGCGAACAGGCCCGCCAACTGCCCCGCGCCGAAGAAGCCGAAAGCATCCTGCGCACGTGTGTGCACTGCGGTTTCTGCAACGCCACCTGCCCGACCTATCAACTGCTCGGCGATGAACTGGACGGGCCGCGCGGGCGCATCTACCTGATCAAACAGGTGCTGGAAGGCAACGAGGTCACCCAGAAGACCCAACAGCATCTGGATCGCTGCCTGTCTTGCCGTAACTGCGAAACCACCTGCCCCTCGGGCGTCGACTATCACAACTTGCTCGACATCGGCCGCGCGGTGGTCGATGCGGCTGTGCCGCGTTCACTCGACCAACGCTTGTTGCGCGAAGGCTTGCGCAGCGTCGTACCCAACCCGGGGTTGTTCAAAGCGCTGCTCAGCAGCGGCCAGGTGTTCCGTGCGCTGCTGCCAAACACGCTGCGAGCCAAGCTGCCGCGCCGTGTGTATCCGGCCAAACAACGTCCGACCGCCCGCCACACCCGACAGGTGCTGATGCTGGAAGGGTGCGTGCAGCCGAGTCTGTCGCCGAACACCAACGCGGCCACCGCGCGTGTCCTGGATCGACTGGGGATCAGCGTGACACCGGCGCGCGAGGCCGGTTGCTGCGGCGCGGTCGATTATCACCTGGACGCCCAGGCGGCCGGCCTTGATCGCGCGCGCCGCAATATCGACGCGTGGTGGCCGAGCATTGAACAAGGCGCCGAGGCCATCGTTCAAACCGCCAGCGGTTGCGGTGCCTTCATCAAAGACTACGGCCACCTGCTCAGCACCGATCCGGCGTATGCCGAGAAGGCCAGAAAGGTCAGCGCACTGGCCAAGGATCTGGTTGAAGTGTTGCGCGAGGAGCCGCTGGACCAGCTCGGCATCCACAGCGACCAGCGCCTGGCCTTCCATTGCCCCTGCACCTTGCAGCACGCACAGAAACTCGGCGGTGCGGTTGAGGCGCTGCTGACGCGCCTGGGTTTCAACCTCACGTTCGTTCCCGACGGTCACCTGTGTTGCGGCTCGGCGGGCACCTATTCGCTGACCCAACCGGAGCTGTCCCGGCAACTGCGCGACAACAAGCTCAATGCGCTGGAAAGCGGTCATCCCGAAGTCATTGTCACGGCCAATATCGGCTGTCAGTCCCACCTTGACGGCGCGGGCCGAACCCCTGTGCGCCACTGGATCGAACTGGTCGAAGCCGCGTTGCCCTCATCGAACCCCGGAGTATCCCCATGAAAAGCAAAGCCGTCCTCAGCCAGACCGAAGTCAGCCGGATTCTCAGCGCCGCACGCAACGAAGCACAGAATAATCAATGGGCCGTGACCATCGTGATTGTCGACGACGGAGGCCATCCTTTGGCCCTGGAGCGCCTCGACGGTTGCGCCCCGATCGGCGCCTACATCGCGACCGAAAAGGCCCGCACCTCAGCCCTTGGCCGACGGGAATCGAAAGGCTATGAAGAGATGGTCAACGGTGGACGCTACGCGTTTTTGTCCGCGCCGTTGCTGACGTCCCTGGAAGGTGGCGTACCAATCATCGTCGATGGCCAGGTGATCGGCGCGGTCGGCGTGTCCGGCGTCAAGGCCGAGCAGGATGCACAAGTGGCCAAGGCCGGCGCGCAGTGTCTGAACTGAGCGGCAAACCAAATCATCACCGCATAACCCTGTGGGAGCGAGCCTGCTCGCGAATGCGGTGGATCAGCTGATATCAATGTTGATTGACACACCGCTATCGCGAGCAGGCTCGCTCCCACAGGGAATTGCGGTAAGTCCTACACCTCAGTTTTACTTGCGCGCCAGTTTGTAGCGCACGCACTCTTCATAAAAATTCTGCCGGACATCCGCTGGCTTGAACCGCGACTTGCTGTCGTAAGTCTGTTCGGTGATGCCCATCGCCATCATGCGCATCCACGCCTTGCTGAATTTGTAGGCCTGTAGCTTCTGCCGGGCGGCATACAGGGAGACCCCGGCCAGCTTGAGTTCCTGGGCCCTCGCCGCCGTGCCCGCCCCCCAGCTGCACATATACCGGTCATTGGACGCCAGTTCCTTGGCTTGGGCAGAGGCTGCAACGCTGGCCAGGGCAAACGAGATCATCGTGACAAATACACTTCGCAATTGCATTCCGCCTAACCACCTGAAAATGAAGTGGATTTTGGCGACAACCGTGACGCTTCGGGGCCAGCAAAATGCCTCTTTTTCAGCTATTGCAGCTTGAGCGTCTACGACAGGCAGGAATTGACTCAGAAGCACGAAATGGATCGGGCCAGCGGGCCTCTTGAGTCATTGATCGTGGCCAATCCCCAAGGACTCGACCATGCGCACCAGGTCCGCAAATGACTTGGCGTGCATTTTTTTCATGGCATGGGCGCGGTGGATTTTCACGGTGATCTCGCTCAGGTTCATCTGCCCGGCAATCTGCTTGTTCATCAGGCCTTTGGCGGCAAGGGCCATCACCTCTTTTTCCCGGGCCGTCAGCGATTGGTAGTTGCTGTGCAGGTCTGATCGCTGTTGCTCGACTTCCCGGCGCCGGATATCGGCCTGAAGTGCGCCTGACACCGCGTCCAGCAGGTCCTGTTCACGGAACGGCTTGGCCAGAAAGTCCACGGCCCCCGCTTTCATCGCCTTGACCGACATCTCGATGTCGCCATGACCGGTGATAAAAATAATGGGGATGTTCGCGTTTGATTCCACCAACTGACGCTGGAAGTCCAGGCCACTGCTCCCTTGCAGTCGTACATCAAGGACCAGGCAACTGGCGCCCCCGGTCTTCGGATGCTGAAGATACTCGGCCGTGGAAGCGAATGTCTGGACCTGGATCCCGGCAGAGCGCAACAGATTAGCCAAGGCGTCGCGAATGGACGCATCGTCATCCACCACGTACACCATCGAACCTTGATTGCCTTGCTTACTGGAGGAAGAATTGCCGCTCATGGGCGGTCCTCAATGAGAATGGGTAGCAAAAAAGTGTAGCAGCACCTGAGGCCGATTTCCGAGGCGCGACGTTTTTGTAGGGTCGCGCTCGGGCCTAACCGCACTAGGCAATAAAGTTGTGCTCCAGCGCCGAAATAAAAGAGAACAAAGAACGTGGGCTGTGCAACCAGGCATTGACCTGGGCGCTGTAACTTTTGCCGCGGGTGCACCAACTGCAAAAGTGCTCGCAGTTATTGGAGAAAATCCGGTATTGATTCTCGCCGATCCTGGAGCGCGCCCGGTTGGCGATTTCATGGCAGGGAAAGTCGCCTGGCTCCTGATACATCCAGACCGGTTTGCCGTGGGCGAAACGTTCAAGATCGATGACTTCGACGGGGCCGGGTTTGAATGAACTGCTGAACCCGGAATAGTGAGCCACTTTTCCACCGCCTAGATGTATGCCGTGATGCATATAGAACGTGCGTGGCCCCACCAGATGCGCACCGACAGGCACCCTGTCCGCGGCCTCCTGGACGTCGATCAGTTTCAACACAACGCCGGACGACAGGTAGGTTTCGGCGAAGGGGTGATTGCCGGGCAACAGGGCGCTTAACTGACTGGACATCTCCGTTGTCATGATGGTCAGGCAAACACGTGCAGTTGAGCGAAGCGATAAACAGCGTTCGACGAACTTGGCGGTAAAAGCACTCATGACAACTTCCTCCGTAACCCTTGCATTGACTCTATCAACAGGGTTGCGGAGTTTCATTTGTACATACGATTAGTCTGAACGACCTATGAATATACCTCCCCTAAACCTAAGTATTAATCCGGGGGCCGGGCAGCGTGAATTGCACCGTGGCACGCAACATCTCAAGCGGCTGCACCGCCCACGTGCGATCGAGTTCGTCCTTCAGGCCAAACTCATGTGCGAGTCGGCCAAGGCAGGCCGGGAGAGGTTGTTCCGCCGCAGGCCGCGCGATGAGCACAGGGCTGTCGCTGCCGGCGTTCGCGCGTAGCTCCCGACAGAAAATACGCTCACCGTCGTCCCAGGATAACTGCATGCTTTTGTTCATCTGAGGGTGAACACACGTTGGTTTTTTTATAGGCCGCACTGCGGTCAGGCTGTCGTCCAGTGTCACCACCTTACAGACTAGCGCCACTTCGCAGACCTTCACACCACTGAGAACATTCCTGAATGTGTTGCTCCGCGCCCCTGTTAATACCTTTGTATAGATCCCTGCCACTGAGGTATGACTTTTCTGAACCGACGTAGCAGTGCGCCGGAAAAGTTCCGCCAATACCATGCACTCACAGCGGACGACTGCCGTCCCGCCAACTTGAAGAACAACTTCAAGACTATTGACCACTTCTTTTCAGGAACACATCATGAAACAGCAAATTCTGGTTATCGGTGCGGGGTTCGGTGGTGTCTGGAGTGCATTGAGCGCCGCCCGTCTGCTGGACATGCACGACCGTAAGGACGTGGACATCACTCTGCTGGCGCCTCAGGCGGAATTGCGTATACGTCCGCGCTTCTACGAAACCGACGTGCACAAGATGTTCGCCCCCCTCGACGCGCTGTTCGATTCGGTGGGTGTGCGTTTCGTCAAAGGCATGGCCGAGCGTATCGACGAGCAGACCAAAACCGTCGGCTACCGCGATGAGGCGGGCCACGAGGGCACGTTGAGCTACGACCGTCTGATATTGGCCGCAGGCAGCCAGCTGGTCCGGCCGAAGGTGCCAGGTCTTGCCGAGCACGCCTTCGACGTGGATCAGATCGAAGCCGCCGTGCGCCTTGAAGACCACCTCAAATCCCTGAAAGACCGCCCTGCCAGCGTTGCGCGTAACACCGTGGTGGTCGCCGGTGGCGGTTTTACCGGCATCGAGACCGGCACCGAAATGCCGGCACGCCTGCGGGCTGTGCTCGGCGACGATCAGGATGTGCGCGTGATCATTGTCGACCGTGCGCCGCAGATCGGCGCGACGATGGGTGATGGCATTCGTCCCTCCATCATCGAAGCGTCCGAACACCTGGGCGTCGAATGGGTGGTCAACGCCAGTGTCGCGGCAGTGGACGCCAACGGCGTGACCCTCGCCGATGGCCGCCACATCGAAGCCCAGACGGTGATCTGGACCGTCGGGTTCCGCGCCAGCCCGCTGACCGAACACCTGACCAGCGATCGCGACCCACAAGGGCGCTTGCACGTCGATGAGAACCTGAAGGTATTGGGCCAGACGCATGTCTATGCTGCCGGCGACGTCGCCTATGCCGCGACCGACGACCTTGGCAACTTCGCCGCCATGTCGTGCCAGCACGCGATCGCCTTGGGCCGTCATGCCGGGAACAACGTCGCCGCGGATCTGCTGGGTGTTGCGCCGACCCCTTACCGTCAACCGAAGTACGTGACCTGCCTCGACCTGGGTGCCTGGGGTGCAGTGTTCACCGAAGGCTGGGATCGCCAGCTCAAACTGGTCAAGGATGAGGCCAAGGAGCTCAAGACGCAGATCAACACTCAGTGGATCTACCCGCCAGCCGCTGATCGTGCCACCGCTCTGGCAGCGGCCGACCCGATGATTCCGGTGGCCTGAAGACCCGCCTGAACGTGGCGTCCGCGACAGCATCGCGGGCGCCTTTGCGTTTTCCATCGTAATGCCTGCACCCAGATATGAATCAGCCAGACACTGGTGGTCATGGTTTAAGATCGTTTGAAGCGTCCTCCGGACTCGACAACCACTTCATGCGCTTAAACCTGAAGGTTCGTATGCCCTCCTCGCTACCCTTACCGGTTCAATGCCCCCGCCAGCCCGCCCGCACGTGGCTGCAGTCACTGCTGTTGCTGAGCGCCATCCTGCCAGGCATCGCCAATGCCGGGCCCAGACCCGACAACATGGTTTATCTGCGCACGATTGACCCCACCATCGAGCAAGATATCCGCTACGCCAGCGCCCACAACTTCACTGGACACTCGCTCGACGGATACGATGCCGCCGAGTGCCTGCTGTCGCTGGACACCGCCCAGGCCCTCGCCCGGGTGCAACAGGCACTTCAAAAGCAAGGCTACGGCTTGAAGGTGTTCGACTGCTATCGACCCAGCCGTGCGGTGGCCGATATGGGCCGCTTCGCGACTGAGCCGGGGAACCCGCGCAAAGCCGAGTTCTATCCGCGCGTCGACAAGCAGGACTTCTGGCGGCTGGGGTATGTGGCGCGGGTGTCGAATCACTCCAGAGGCTCAACCGTGGACCTGACGCTCATCGGCCCCAAGGCTCTGCCCGCCGACGCCTGGATACCCAAGGCCGCGCAAGTCGATTGCACCGCGCCTTATGCCCAGCGCTGGCGCGACGGCGCACTCGACATGGGCACCGGGTACGATTGCTTCGATGAGCGTGCGCACACCGCCAACCCGACGATCAATGCGACGGCGAAGGAAAACCGTCAGCGGCTCAGCAGCGCCATGGAGAAAGAGGGTTTCGCCGGTTACTCGAAAGAATGGTGGCACTTCACTTTCGGTGGAGACGGAGCGCCGAAGAACGTGATGGATTTTCCCATCACACCGCTGAGTACCAGCGAGGTACTGGACAGCAGTCACCAATTGATTGTGGTCACCACAAAAAACTGGGACGACATTCAGGGCATCGCCCAGCGCTATGAACGAGACGGGGCCAGCTTTCGAAAAGTCGGCGACGGCTTTGCGGTGGTGGTCGGCAAGAACGGGATGGCGTGGGGTAAAGGGTTGGGCAACGTTGAGGCTGGTGAAGGGCCGGTCAAACGTGAAGGTGATGGGAAAGCACCTGCCGGGATCTTCAGACTCGGGACTGCGTTTGGTTATGACGCGACGGCCGAGACAAAGCTGCCTTATCTTGCGCTGACCTCGACCACAGAGTGCGTGGATGACAGAAAATCCGAACGTTACAACGAATTGGTCGACGGCGCGGCGATAGCCAAGGACTGGAACAGTTCCGAGCAGATGCGCGAAGAGGCTGGGTATCGCAAAGGGATCTTTATCGAGCACAACACGCCAGCGTCACCGGGTGCAGGTTCGTGCATCTTTTTCCATATCTGGCGGGGACCTGCCTCGCCTACGATGGGGTGTACGGCAATGGATCAGGGGGATATTTCGCGGTTGTTCGCGTGGCTGAATCCCCGTGAGTCTCCGGTGTTGGTACAGATGCCTGAAGGGGAATATGAGCAATTGCGCGAGCGATGGAAGTTGCCTCGGCGTTGATGGAAGAGGTGAATCGAGTGCTGGATAACAGGTTCCGGCCGGCTAATCACGGAGCCCTGTAGCGGCTGACTTGGTCAGCCCTGCTTCAAATCAAGGCAGTAGGTGTAATACCCCGTGTCGCGCACGTAACCCAACGATTCATACAACCGTTGCGCCCCCACATTATCCGTGGCCGTTTCCAGCACCATGCCCTTGGCGCCAGTCGACAGCGCAAAGGCTCGGGCAGCGTTCATCAGCAACCTGCCCACGCCCTGCCCCCTGGATTCGGGTTTGGTGAACAGGTCGCTGAGCAACCAGGTGCGGTGGGCGTCGATGGAGGAAAACGTCGGGTACAGTTGGACGAACCCCAGCGCATCACCGCAAAGGTCCGATGCGAAAAAGATCACGGATTCCTCCCGGTCTATGCGTTCGGCGATGAACTCCCGGGATTGCGGCAGGTTCGAGGGCTGGCCGTAGAAGCCTCGATAAGCGTCGAAGAGGGGGGCGATTTTGTCGATGTGCGTTGCCTCGACGCGCAAGACTTGGACGGCCATGCTTGGGGTCTCCCTAGGGGTTACTTGGGTTGCGCCACCGTGCGCAAATAAGGTTTCACCGTTTTGAAACCATCCGGGTATTTCTTCTTCGCGTCCTCGTCAGAGACGGAAGTCGGAATGATCACATCCTCACCCGGACGCCAGTTCACCGGCGTGGCAACGGTGTGCTTGGCGTTCAGTTGCAGTGCATCGAGCAGACGCAATACCTCATCAAAGTTGCGCCCGGCACTCATCGGGTAGATGAGCATCGCCTTGACCTTCTTGTCCGGCCCGATGATGAACACGGAACGCACCGTGGCGTTGTCCACGGCGGTGCGTGCGCCGCCGCTGGCATTCGGATGGATCATGTCGTAGAGCTTGGCCACCACCAGGTTTTCGTCGCCGATCATGGGGTAGTTGACCGCATGCCCCTGGGTTTCTTCGATGTCCTTGGCCCAGCTCGCATGATTGCTGACAGGGTCAACGCTGAGCCCGACGATCTTGGTGTTGCGTTTATCGAACTCTGGCTTGAGCCCTGCCATGTAACCGAGCTCAGTGGTGCACACCGGGGTGAAGTCCTTGGGATGCGAGAACAGGATCGCCCACTTGTCGCCGATCCACTCATGGAAATGCAGCGTGCCCTCGGTGCTTTCGACGGTAAAGTCCGGTGCTTCGTCGCCAATGCGGATGGTCATATCGTTCTCCTGACTGTGAGTTCGTAGGGAGGCCGTCGCAACGCCAGTCGCTGTTCCAACGGCATTCGGGATCTGTGTTGAACCGATCAACGCGGATCAGTATAGGAGACGCTTCAAGACCTGCCGGTGACCGGCGCATTCACTTTGTAAGTCGTTGATTCAGGCCTCCGTACGCTGTCAGGCAACACCGCCAGCGCGACGTGCCAGCATGCGTCTCAGGCTTTTCGACGCCGGCCATTCATGCGTAATCCAGCAACAGTGTTTGTCCAGCGGGCCGCTGTTTGAGGGAGGGGTAACGCCCTAGCATCGTCTGTACCCGGTAAGCCAATGGCGACACCGGAGCAACCCAGACGAGACGGTGAATAAAATGAAAATCCTGAAAGTGGCGCTTTTCCTGGCGCTGGGCGGTATCGCCGCACAGTCCTTTGCAAACGACAGCCAGTCAACGGCCGAAGCCGGTAAGACGCCGGTTGAACGCTACACCTACAGCACCCAACTGGACATCAAGAAAGTCATTGCCGTGACCGACATTGCGAACGAGTGCGGCCCCGTCCCGGCGCAAATGACCTATGAAGATTCGAACGGTCAACGCCATGTCCTTCAGTACCAGGTGATGGGCACCGGATGTTCAAATGGTTGAACGCTGCCAGGATGATGGAGGGTCGACACTCCATGCCTGCAGCCTGTGTGAATCAACTTTTTTTCGCTGAGCCGACGATGTTTTCATCCGCGGCCAACACGACCGGAATGGAGTGCTTGAGAAACGCTACCCAGGTCTTTATTTTTGCATCGACGAACTTTCGTGACGGATAGATCGCATACAGATTCAGCGCTTCAAGGTGATGGCCGGGCAATACACGCACCAACGTGCCGGCCCGCAAGCCATTGACCGCCGATGCAATGGGCTGGATACCAATCCCCATCCCATTGGTGATTGCGACGGTCATGCCATCGGCGGTGTTGATATGAAACGGTGATAACGCCACGTTGACGGTTTCCACGCCTTCGGGTCCGTCCAATACCCAGTTTTCAACCGGCATGACGGTGTTCACGATTTTCAGACAGTCATGTGCAGCGAGCGCGGCCGGGGAATCCGGATGTCCGCGTTTTTTCAAGTACGCCGGCGACGCGCAGAGAATGCTGTACGTGACGCCGAGCCGCTGCGCCACGAAGCCTGAATCGGGCAAGTCCCGGGCCAGCACGATCGACATGTCGTAGCCCTCCTCCAGCAAATCCGGCAGTCGATTAGTCAGGGTCAAATCAAACATGACCGTAGGGTGCAGCTCTCTGTATCTGGCAATGGCGTCAATCACGTAATGATTGCCAACGGCGGACATCGCATGGATTTTCAGCCGCCCCGAAGGCTGGGTGTTCGCGGTGACGGCTTCCTCGTCGGCCTCCCGCACCTCGTCAAGAATCCTCTCACAGCGTTCCAGGTAACGCAGGCCGGCTTCGGTCAGCGCCAGACGGCGGGTCGTGCGGTTGATCAGTCGGGTTTGCAGCCTGGCTTCCAGACTGGAGATCGCTTTGGAGACGTTGGTGGTGTTGGTGTCCAATACCTGCGCCGCCGCCGTAAAGCTGCCGCTCTGGGCCACCGCCACGAAAAACCGCAGGGTCTGGAACACGTCCATCGTTTTCACCTCGGGGGATGGAAAAAAGAGGCGGCCTTGCAAGGCCGCCTCTTCATCATGGGTTACTTCTTGCGCGGAATAAATCCTGGGACGCCGGTTTCGACCACCGAGTTGAATCGAATCCGGGTCGTGATGCCCTCCTGAATTTCAACCATGGCCCGTTGCGGCAAGGTCGAAATATCGAAGTTTTCCCGGATGTGACTCGGTGTCGCCGACGTGGTCAGGAACGCCACGCCCCGCTGCACCGACCAGGCCAGCGCCACTTGCGCCGGGGTTTTCTGCACACGTTGGGCGATCTGGGTAATCACCGGTTCTTCCAATACATTGGGCTCCATGCCGTGGCCCAGCGGCGCAAATGCCAGGACGATAATTCCGTGTTGCTTGCAAAATGCCAACAGCTCCCATTCCGGCAGATAGGGGTGGGATTCAACCTGCACGACAGCGGGTTTGATCCGCGCCACGGCGACAATTTCCTGGAGCTTTTCAAGCGTGATATCCGACAAGCCGATGGCCTTGCAGCGGCCTTCATCGACAAGACTTTCCAGTGCGCGCCAGGTCTCGATCAGCGTAACGCCATCGTCGTAGATGACCTGCCCCTGTGCATCCCTCGGGTCCTGGTTGTCGCCGGGTTGAAAGGCAAAAGGCGTGTGAATCAGGTAGCAGTCGATGTAGTCCACCTGAAGCCGACGGCAACTGGCCTCGAATGCCGGTTTGACGCGCTCGGGACGGTGGTTGGTGTTCCACAGTTTGGTGGTGACGAACAGGTCTTCGCGGCGGATCTTTCCGGCGTCCAGCACTTGCTTGAACGCAACGCCGACCTGCTCTTCATTTCGATAACGCTCGGCGCAATCAAAATGACGAAAGCCGGCTTCCAGCGCGTCCTTGACCGCTTGAGTGGTGACGCTGAGATCGCGAAACAGGGTGCCGAACCCCACCGCCGGCATCTTGCCGGAACCGTGGTTGAGCAGGAATTTTGTGTCGCGAAGTCCATCGTAAAATGATTCGTACATCTCTTTTCTCCAAAGTCCCGGGCTATTGATACGAAGGTTTCGGTGCGTCGCGGCTGGCAACGCGTTGCTCAAACGCACCGACGGAATTCCCGCCCAGCGCGATATACAACTGCACCGTGTCGAGGTATTGCGCGGTCTTCACCCTGATTTGCCCCAGCAACGCCTGCTCATACGCACGTTCGGCTTCCAGCACCTGGAGGATGCTGTTCTCGCCTTGCGCATACGCTTGCTGGTTCAAGCGAAAACTGGTTTCGGCGGCGCGTAACGCGTCCTCCTGCGCCAGGTTCTGCTCGGCGTCATGGTTGATGGCTTGCAGCGCGTCCGCGACCTGACCAAACGACTGAATGACGGTCTGCTGGTAGCCGGCGAGCGTCGCCTTGTAGCCGTCGACCGCCGCCTGGCGTTCCGCCTTGAGCGTTCCGCCATCGAACAGCGGCCCCGCGATCCCCGCCGCGAAACCCCAGAGTGCAGCGCCGCCATTGCCTGAGGCGGCCTGGGCCAACGACGCGGACAACGTGACGCGCGGGTAAAGATTGGCGGTGGCGATGCCGACGGCCGCGCTGGCCATGTGCAATTCGGCCTCGGCTTGCAGAACGTCCGGCCGGCCGTGGGCCATTTCCGAGGGCACGCTGACGGGCACGTTCGCCGGCAATACGAACTCGGCAAAATCAAAGTCCGGCGCGCTCCAGTCACCCGGGCCTTTGCCCGTCAGAATCGACAACGCGTGGCGTGCCGCATCGCGCTGCTGAGCGAGGGGCGGCAGCAGCGTGCGGTCCTGGGCGAGCCGGGTTTCGGCCAACGAAACGTCGATCTGCGTGGTGGTGCCGTTGGTGTGGGCCATGCGCACGAGGTCGAGGTTCTTGGCGTCATTGGCCAGCAGCTTCTCGACGGCCGCGATCTGTGCGTTGGCGGAAGCCACCAACAATGCCTGGCTGGCAACGTCGCCGGTCAGGGTCAGGTACGCCGCTTCATAACGATGCTTCTGCAGCGCGGTAAACGCTTCTTGCTGTTCGATCACGCGCTTGTTGCCGCCGAACACGTCAAGGTCAAAGCCAACCCGCGGCCCGATTGCATAGAAGTTGGAGGTGGCAGGCTCCTTGGCGTTGTGTACCCGCTGGCGGCCTGCCGTCGCGCCAAAATCGACTTGCGGATACAACGCACCTTCCGCGGCAGCTACCGAAGACGCGGCTTGCCGGATTGTTGCGTCCGCTGCCACGAGTTCAAGATTGCCCTCGATGGCGCGACGCACCACGCTGTTGAGCTTGTGCGACTGGAAAGCTGTCCACCAGTCACCGCGGACCTTTTTACCCAGGTCGATATGCTGTTCACCGGGCGTGTTGCCGCCCTGACCGAGGCGTTGCTCGGCCTGCTGGTCGTAGTGTTGCGACAGGCTCGGCGGCGGCATTTGGTAGTCAGGGCCGACGGTGCAAGCGGTCAGGAATACCAGCGCCGATACCGCACCGAAGGTGGTTTTGAACAGCTGTCTGTTGAGGAAGTGCGCATTGGATTTCATTGGGCAAACTCCACGAAAACTAGTTGGTCGGAACGGGCTTGCGAAGAAAGACAACCAGTGGGCTCACCACCAGCATCGCCACCATCAAAATCTTGAATTGATCGACCACCGCGATAAACGCTGCCTGGTGGGTGACCATGTGGTTGAGCTCCGCCAGGGCTTGCAGGGACATCGGCCCGACGCGGTACGGCGTCAGGTTCCTCACCAGCGCCACGTGCATCGCTTGCGTGTTGTTGAAGAAATACAGCTGCACAATCGCCACGCCCAAAGTGCTGCCGTACACACGGGACAGATTGAACAGACCGGTGCCTTCGGGGCGTAACGTCGGGTCGAGCGTGCTGAACGCAACCTTGGTCAACGACGGCATCAAGATGCCGATGCCAATGCCCTGGATCGCACCGGCCACCGCCACCGGCGACCAGTCCATCAACGGCGAGTAACCGAGCATCAGCCAGTTGGCATAAATCACCACGGCAACGCCTGCAGCGACGAACAGCCGACGGTCGAAGCGCTCAGGCACACGGTTCATCAGCAGGAACGCGCCGACCAGCCCGATGCCACGCGGAATGGTCAGGGAACCGGTGGTGTCCGGCGGGTAGCCGAGAATCTCGTCGAGCATTGGCGAGGTCAGCGCCATGGTCGACAGCAGCACGAAACCGACGGCGAAAAAGATGATCGTCGACAGCACGAAGTTGCGGTCGCTGAACAAGCGCTTGTTGAGGAAATGCACCTTCGCGGTCAACACATGCACGGCGAACAGGTACAGCCCCAGCGCAAAGCCGATCGCCTCCAGCCAGATCTCGGTCGAAGCAAACCAGTCCAGGCGTTCACCGCGATCGAGCAGCATTTGCAGGCTGATCAACCCCAGCGTGAAGCTGCCGAAGCCGAAGAAATCGAACGTCGGGCGCTTCTCGGCTTTCTTCTCGTTCAGCAACAGCGCCATCACCAGGAAGATGAATGCCGACAATGGAAGGCTGATGTAGAAGATCGGGCGCCAGTCGAAATGCTCGCCGATCCAGCCGCCGAGGCTCGGGCCGCTGACGATGCCGAACAGCACGATGGCGGTCCAGGTCGCGCCAAATTTTGCGCGCTTCTCCAGGGGCAATGTCTCCAGCGAAATCGCCATCGACAACGGTGCCAGCACGCCACTCGCCAGGCCTTGGATAATGCGCGCGCCGATGAACTCCAGTGGCGTGGTTGCCTGGGTGGAGAGCAGCAAGCCAAGGACGAAAAAGGCCAGCGCGGTTTGATAAACCAGTTTCAGGCCGAATCGCCCGGCGAGCCATTGCGCAACCGGCATGGTGATGGCGCTCGCCGCCAGGTACGAGGTGAAAATCCACCCGGCCTGGTCGTCGGTCATCGACAGGCTGCCCTGAATCAACCTGAGTACGGCATTCGGAAGCGGCAGGTTCGCCGACTGCATGTAAGTCGCGAGCAGCGCGGCGAACCTTATCGTTCCCGCACCTTGGGGTCCGGCAAGGTTGGCGTTCATCAGAAGTTACCTGCGGTCAACAGCGCCTTGAGCGGATGCCACCAGGGCGTGCGGTAGCCGGTATCGACCTTGACCGTGGCACTGGTGCCCGAGAACAGCGGCAACGCAGGATCGACCTCATCGAGCTCGAGCCGCACCGGTACGCGCTGCACAACCTTGACCCAGTTGCCGGTGGCATTTTCCGGCGGCAGCAGGGCGAAGTCCGATCCGGCACCCGGGCTCATGCTGGTCACGTGAGCTTTGAAAACGTGATCCGGATAGGTATCGATACTGACGGTCGCGGTCTGGCCGGGACGCATGTGGGTGACGTCGGTTTCACGGAAGTTGGCCTCGACCCAGATCTCGCGATCGGACAGCAGGGCAAAGGCTGGCGCGCCGTTGTTGACGAAGTTGCCAACCTGCAAATCGTCGACCTTGGCCACGATGCCGTCGTCCGGCGCATACACCGTCGCGTACGACAGGTAGAGCTGCGCTTCGTCGAGCTGCGCCTTGGCTTCGCGAACCGTCGGGTGGGCATTAACGTCGATGTCTGGATTGCCGTTCAAGGCCACGACGGTGCTGGCGATCTGTTGCTCGATTGACGTGACCCGTTGGCGGGCGACTTTAAGGTCCGTGTCGGCGCGCTCGTAAATGGCGCGCGAGACAAACTCGGTCGCGACCAGCGCCTTTTTCCGGGCAAATTCACGTTGATCGAAATCGGCGGACTCTTTCGCCGATTGCAGCTCAGCCTGCTGCTGCCGGTAGTTGGCCTTGAGTCCATCGATCCGCAGGCGCGCCACGCTGATCTGTGCTTCTGCACGGTTGACGGCAATCTGCAACGGTTTCGGATCGATGCGGAACAGCACCTGGCCTTTGTGTACGCGCTGATTGTCCTCGACGGCGATCTCGACCACTTGCCCGGAAATCCGCGCATTGATCGATGCCTTGGCCACTCGGGCGTAGGCGTTATCGGTCGAAACAATTGCCGCGCCCGCTTGATGGTGGGCATAGCCAACCGCGGCGACAATCAGCGGCAGCCCGATGATCAGCAACGGCCGCAGTTTCTGTTTGAAGGGTTTCTTGATAGGCGTATCGCCAAGGTTCGGCGCGGGGTGCTCGAAGCTCTGCGAAGCCGGGATGTCGAACTGTTTAGTCATGATCGAATACACCTTTCACCGGGACATCGGGCCGGCAAACAATGCGGCGGCCCCGACGTCAATAGTTGCTGTGAGGAATCAAGCCCGAGCACGGACTGGAGGATCGCTCCGCCGCACCTGTTTCGTCGCCGCAACACTCAGTTCGAGTTCCGCTTCAACAAACCGTAAACCAAGGAATTTCTGGTTCCTTAATTTTGTGCGATGGTGTAAGAATATCCCCACGCCTACCCTCCATCAAGGTTTTTATACGACATGGCACAAAAAAAGATTACCGAAGGAAAAGGTCGCGGCCGCCCTCGCGCGTACGACCCGCAGACTGCGCTGCAGCAAGCGCTTGGTGTGTTCTGGAGCACCGGCTATTCCGGCGCTTCGCTGGACAGCATCGCCACGGCAGCGGGCATGAATCGCCCCAGCCTCTATGCCGCATTCGGCGACAAACACGCGCTCTACATAAAAGCGCTTGAGCAATATTGGGAATTTGCTGCGGCGGCGATGCATGAAGCGCTGACGGACACCACCCTGCCCCTGCGCGATGCCTTGATGCGTTTTTACGAGGGGCAGCTATCGATCTACTTCTCGGGTGACGGCCAACCGCGCGGCTGTTTTGCGATTGGCACGGCGACCACCGAAGCGGTCGAGGATGCGGAAATTCGTGAAGTGCTTTCCGACCGGCTCAGCAGGCTCGATGCCGATCTGGAAACACGCCTGCGCACGGCCATTGATTCCGGCGAACTGAAAGCCGACGTCGACGCCGCCGCCCTCGCCGTCCTCGCGTCTTCCTTGCTGCACAGTATTTCGATACGCGCGCGGGCAGGCAAATCCCGAGAGGAATTGACGGAACTGGCACGCAATGCGGTCGGGGTCATGTGCGGTGCGTGAAGGACTTGAAGACATCCTGGCGGAACATCTGGCGGTGATTTTCTGCGGCATCAACCCGGGCATGACGGCCGCCGCTCAAGGGCACCACTTTGCCGGACGAAACAATCGTTTCTGGCGCACGCTCCATCTGGCAGGCTTCACGCCGGAGGAGGTGCGCCCGGAAAACGACCGAACGATCTTGAATTATCACTGCGGATTGACGGCCGTGGTGGATCGGCCCACGGCGCGGGCGGATCAGTTATCCCTGCACGAATTCACCGCCGCCGCCGCGAGTTTTGAACAGAAGATCGCTCGCTATGCGCCACGCTACGTCGCGTTTCTCGGCAAGTCGGCGTACAGCGCGCTATCCGGCCAGCGAACCATTGCCTGGGGGCTTCAGGCACACACCTTTGGTAATGCCCAGGTCTGGGTCCTGCCCAACCCGAGCGGGCGAAATCTCGCCTTCACCCTGGACCAACTGGTGGCCGCGTACCGCCAACTCTGGTCGGCAGTGAATTAGCCTGCACCGAGGGCATGCACGGCAATGCCCTCTACCCTGCGTCGATCAACAAAACTTGCGTTCAGCAACCGTAAGCTAAGCTTAGAGCAGCTTATTGCACACGATGCTCGCGTCTGCAGGTTTGGGGTTGTTCTGGAGAGCGTCTGCAACAGCTATTTCAGACAGGCCCAACCTATTCACGCAGGACTACGTGATGACCGAGCCCCTCCTCAGTTTTGATCAACTCAAACGTGCTGCCGCCTCCGGCGAGATTGATACTGTTCTGGTTTGCATGGTCGACATGCAAGGCCGACTGGTCGGCAAGCGATTCCAGGTCGAGTTTTTCATCGACAGCGGCCACGAAGAAACCCACTGCTGCAATTACCTGCTGGCCGACGACATCGACATGGAACCCGTGCCGGGGTACGCCGCCGCCAGTTGGAGCAAAGGCTACGGCGACTTCGTCCTCAAACCCGACATGTCGACATTGCGACGGGTGCCCTGGCTGGAATGCACGGCGCTGGTACTGTGTGATGTCCTCGATCACCACCATCGGCGGGACCTGCCGCACAGCCCGCGGGCGATTCTGAAAAAGCAGATCGAGCGACTGCGCGAACGCGGCTACACCGGCATGTTCGCCTCGGAACTCGAGTTCTATCTGTTCGACGAAAGCTACGAGGCCATCCACGAGCGCAACTACCACAAGCCAAAAACCGCCGGCCACTACATCGAGGATTACAACATCCTCCAGACCACCCGCGAGGAGCCGGTGCTGCGGGCGATTCGCAAGCATCTGCAAGCGTCCGGCATTCCCGTGGAAAACTCCAAGGGTGAATGGGGCCCGGGCCAGGAAGAGATCAACATTCGTTACGCCGATGCGCTGACGATGGCGGACCACCACGTCATCATCAAGCACGCCTGCAAAGAGATCGCGCAGCTGCAAGGCAAGGCGATCACGTTCATGGCCAAGTGGCGGTATGACGCCGCCGGTTCCAGCAGCCACATTCACAATTCGCTGTGGGACAAAAACGCCAAGAAGCCGCTGTTCTTCGACGCCAAGGCCGAGTTTGGCATGTCGAAGTTGATGCGTGCCTGGGTGGCCGGCCAGCTGAAATACGCCAACGACATCACCTGCTTTCTCGCGCCGTACATCAACTCCTACAAGCGCTTTCAGGCCGGCACCTTTGCGCCGACCCGTGCGGTCTGGAGCCGCGACAATCGCACCGCAGGCTTTCGTCTGTGTGCAGAAAGCAGCAAATCCATCCGCATCGAATGCCGCATCGGCGGCGCCGACCTCAACCCTTATCTGGCCTTTGCCGCGTTGATCGCTGCGGGGCTGGCCGGTATCGACGAGAAGCTCAACCTCACGCCGCCCTTTGAAGGCGATGCCTACGTTGACGAACACTTGCCTGAAGTGTCGAAGACACTGCGCGAAGCCTGCGCCGCCCTTCAGGGCTCCACCATGTTGCGCGAGGCATTCGGTGATGAAGTGATCGACCACTACGTGCACACCGCCGAGTGGGAGCAGAAAGAGTACGACCGGCGCATCACCGATTGGGAATTGCAGCGCGGTTTCGAGCGCTATTGAGACCGCCATCATGACTGCAACGATTCAACTCATCTCACCGGTCGATGGCCGGGTCTATGCCGAACGTCGCTGCGCCGATGCTGCGCAGATCGAGCAGGCGCTGGCGGCTGCCGCAGCGGCCCAGGCGCAATGGAAGCACCGACCGCTGAACGAGCGCGCCGATTTTTGCGATGCCGCCGTGGACGCAATGCTGGCCATGAAGGACGAAATCGTCCCGGAACTGGCCTGGCAAATGGGCCGCCCCGTGCGCTTTGGCGCGGGCGAACTGCGCGGTTTCGAAGAGCGCGCCCGGCATATGATCGCCATTGCACCCGAAGCGTTGGCAGCCATTGAACCCACGCCTGTCGCCGGTTTCCGCCGCTGCATCAAGCGCGAGCCGATGGGTACGGTGCTGGTCGTCGCTCCTTGGAATTACCCCTATCTGACGGCAGTGAATACGATCATTCCGGCACTGATGGCCGGCAACAGCGTCATCCTCAAACACGCCTCACAAACGCTGCTGGTGGGCGAACGGTTCGCCGA
Source organism: Pseudomonas sp. SJZ077 (assembly GCF_007993905.1). Classification (NCBI taxonomy): domain Bacteria; kingdom Pseudomonadati; phylum Pseudomonadota; class Gammaproteobacteria; order Pseudomonadales; family Pseudomonadaceae; genus Pseudomonas; species Pseudomonas sp. SJZ077. The sequence goes on along the minus strand of NZ_VIUJ01000031.1, from coordinate 21,250 downwards.
AGCGTTTCGCCGCGCCAATCTGCCCGAAGGCCTGTTCCACAACCTGCTGCTCAATCATGACCAGACCGCCGCAATCATTGCCTCTGGCCGCGTGCAGCAGGTGAACTTCACCGGCTCGGTCGGCGGTGGCAGAACGATGGAAAGCGCAGCGTCAGGCCACTTCCTCGGCCTGGGCCTGGAACTCGGCGGCAAGGACCCGGCCTACGTCCGCGCAGACGCCAACCTCGACCACGCGGTGGAAAACCTGGTGGACGGCAGCTTCTTCAACTCCGGGCAAAGCTGCTGCGCCGTCGAGCGCATCTATGTCGATGAAAAAATCTACCCGGCGTTTGTCGAGCGATTCGTCGCGCTGACGAATCAATACGTACTGGGCAATCCATTGGACGAAGCCACCACACTCGGTCCGCTGGTCAATCCGGGCGCGGCTGAATTTGTGCGCGGGCAGATCGCCGATGCGCTGGCCAAGGGCGCAACAGCGCTGATCGATCCGAAGGCCTTTCCCCTCGACGCACCCGGCAGCGCCTACCTCGCGCCCCAGGTGCTGGTCGATGTCAGCCATCACATGTCGGTGATGCGCGAAGAAAGTTTTGGTCCAGTGGTCGGCATCATGCCGGTGACCAGCAATGACCAGGCCATTGCCTTGATGAACGACAGCGAGTTCGGGCTCAGCGCTTCCGTCTGGACTCAGGACCTCGCCGCCGCCGAACGCTTGGGCAACGCGATCGACACCGGCACCGTGTTCATGAACCGCTGCGATTACCTGGACCCGGCCCTGGCCTGGACCGGTGTCAAGAACAGCGGTCGCGGCGTGACGCTATCGCGCCTGGGCTACGAGCATCTGACCCGAGCAAAATCCTTCCATTTGCGCCATGAGATCTGAGCCATGAGCCTGACCGGAAACTGGAACTACCCCACGAGCATCCGCTTCGGTGTCGGTCGCATCGGCGAGCTGGCCGAGGTCTGTCGCAGCCAGGGTATCCAGCGACCGTTGCTGGTCACCGACAGCGGCCTGGGGCGCGCGCCGATCACCACGGCGGCTTTGGATTCCTTGCGTGCCGCCGGCCTCGGCGTCGCGCTGTTTTGCGACCTCAAGCCCAATCCTGTCGAAGCCAACCTCGCAGGCGGACTCGATGCCTGGCGCGCCGGCAAACACGATGGCGTGGTGGCTTTTGGCGGCGGCAGCGGCCTGGACATGGGCAAGCTCATCGCTTTCATGAGCGGCCAGACTCGGCCGGTCTGGGATTTCGAAGACATCGGCGACTACTGGACACGCGCCAACGAGAGCCAAATCGCTCCGGTTATCGCGGTGCCGACGACGGCGGGCACCGGTTCGGAAGTAGGCCGCGCAGCGGTGATTATCGATGAACGCACCCACACCAAACGCATCATCTTCCACCCGAAAATGATGCCGCGCGTGGTCATCAGCGACCCGGCCCTGACCGTCGGCATGCCGGCCAAAGTCACCGCCGGCACCGGCATGGACGCCTTGGCGCACTGCCTGGAAGCCTACTGCGCGCCTGGTTTTCACCCGCTGGCCGATGGCATCGCAGTGGAAGGCATCCGCTTGGTGGCCAACGCGCTGGTGCGGGCCGTCCACACCCCGTCCGATCTCGATGCGCGCGCGCAAATGCTCGCCGCCGCCGCGATGGGCGCCACCGCATTCCAGAAAGGCCTGGGCGGCATGCACGCCCTCTCGCATCCGGTCGGCGCGCTGTACGACACCCATCACGGCATGACCAACGCCACCTTCATGCCCTACGTACTGCAATTCAATCGCCCCGCCATCGAAGAACGCATCACGCGCCTGGCGGCTTATCTGCGTCTGCCCTCGCCCGGCTTCGACAGCTTTCTGGCCTTCATCCTCAAACTGCGCAAAGACATCGGCGTGCCGCACACGCTGGTCGAGTTGGGCGTGGATGACCAACAGGCCGACCTGATCGCGGACATGGCCATTGTCGACCCCTCTGCCGGCGGCAACCCGCTGCCATTGACCCGGGCTGGCGCGGCAAGCATTTTCGACGCGGCTTATCACGGCCGTATCTAGAGCAGTTGTCTGTCCAGACATCGGGCATGGACAGGGCGTACCGGTTGAAAAAGGAGCAGTACGACAAGGGGTTGAAAGCCATCCCATCCGGGACACGGATGGATGCATATCAAAACCTGAAGGGGCACACAACATGAAGCCAGCAAGCCAAGCCGGCACCAACGCGTCGCACGACGATGACGTCAAGGTGCTGCACAGCATGGGCTATGCCCAGCAACTCTCGCGACGAATGGGCGTTTTCTCCAACTTTGCCATTTCCTTTTCGATCATCTGCATCCTCTCGGGCGGCATCAACTCACTCGCCCAGGGCACCTCGGGCGCGGGTGGTGCGTCCATCGGCATCGGCTGGCCGGTCGGTTGCCTGATCTCCGGGGTCTTCGCCATGGCCATGGCGCAGATCTCATCAGCCTACCCAACCGCTGGCGGCCTCTATCACTGGGGCTCGATTCTCGGGAACCGCTTTACCGGGTGGCTGACGGCCTGGTTCAACTTGTTGGGGCTGGTGACCGTGCTCGGCGCGATCAACGTCGGCACTTACTACTTCTTTTTTGGCGCATTCGGACCCGCATTGGGGATGGAAGACACCATCACGACACGGATGATTTTCCTGGCGATCCTCACGGGGTTGCAGGCCTTGTTTAACCACCTGGGGATTGGCCTGACCGCGAAGCTCACCGATTTCTCGGGCTATCTGATCTTCACCACTGCACTGGCGCTGACCATCGTCTGCCTGATCTCGGCGCCCAGTTATGAGTTTGCCCGGTTATGGACCTTCAGCAACTACTCCGGCGAAGCAGGCGGCAACGTCTGGCCGCAGGTCTCGAACGGCTGGATCTTCATGCTCGGCCTGCTCTTGCCGATCTACACCATCACCGGTTATGACGCCTCCGCGCACACCTCCGAAGAAACCCGCAATGCCGCCCTGTCCGTGCCACGGGGCATGGTCATGTCGGTGGTCTGGTCGATGCTGTTCGGCTGGGTGATGCTCAGCTCGTTCGTGCTGATGCTGCCGAGCATGGACGAAGCGGCGAAGCATGGCTGGACCGTGTTTTTCTGGGCGATGGACACGCAAGTGAACCCGACGGTAAAAACGGCGCTGTACGTGGCCATTTTCATCTCGCAATTCCTCTGCGGACTGGCGACCGTGACCTCGGTCTCGCGCATGATCTTCGCCTTCTCCCGCGACGGAGGCCTGCCCTTCTCCAGAGCATTGTCATCGGTCTCGCCAACCCTGCGCAGCCCGGTGGCGGCAATCTGGACCGGCGCCACCCTCGCGGTGTTGTTCGTCTGGGGCTCGTCGGTGATCTCGATCGGTGAAACACCGGTCTACACCATCGTCGTGTCTTGCACGGTGATCTTCCTGTTCTTCTCCTTCATCATCCCTATCGTGCTCGGCCTGTTCACCTACGGGACCTCGAGGTGGCCAACCATGGGACCGTGGAACATGGGACGCTTCTGGTTCACCGTGTTCGCCCTCCTCTCGATCCTCTCGATGGTGATCATCTTCGTCATCGGCATCCAGCCACCGAACGATTGGGCGCTGTACATCACCATCGGCTTTCTGGTGCTGACGGCGATTGTCTGGTTCGGTTTTGAAGCCCGCCGCTTCCAGGGGCCGCCGGTGGGCGACGTGATCATCAGGCGTCAGGCCGAAATCGCTGCGGCGGAAGAGGCGCTGAACAAACGTTTCGGAGACTGATACCTCCACCATAAAACGGGACGCCAAGCGTCCCGTTTTATGAAAACAGATAGATCAGGAGTTGTTTAATGAACCGACATTCACTTCCTACAGGCACTGATAGCTTCGACAACGCCCACAAAGCCACTACCGGCTGAGCCTGTTCCCAGGCAGCAATCCCGAAGTGTGTTGGCGCTGTGCGGGTACCGTCGTCGATTACAGCAGAGGAGTTTTACGCTGCGTTGGGTTATCAGAACATCCGCGACGAGTTCCATGAGGCTGAGCGCACCATCGTTATGGAAAAGCGGCTTGAGGCTACCCCCCCAGTCGCTCAGTTTGCGGGCACGGTGATCACAGGCGTCTGTGGCGCCACGCCCGTTTCGGCCAGCGAAAACAGTACAAGAATAAACAAGAACTCCGATTTGGATTTCATGTCACGGTCATCGATCCAGAACCAATAGTCGCGATAGCGAACGGCTGCATAGGCATCGATTGGCCGCTCCCTGCTTGAGTGAATGCGCACTAATGGTTCGTCCCATGGGCTTGGATGTTCAGGCGCGGCAGGCGCCGGGTTTGCACGGCCTTCTTGCACATGGGCAGGTGGAACCTCGATGGTAGCGGCCAGCTCCACGAAGATTTCCGACATGGAACGAGTGAGTAGCACGACCTCGGTATCATCCTGCTGCACCATGCCGAACTTTAGATTCAGCTCGCTGGCATCGGGGCTCAAGTGAAGGAGTTCGCGCACCTTTCGGCGATCTTTCTCGATGTCGTCGGAGACGTCCCGCGAGATCAGGACGAGCATGCTTTCATCGTTGCTTCGTTGATTGATGCGCATCCCCAGCGACTCAGAGCGCTGGATCCGTCTGAAGGCCTCCAGCAACTCGTAGAAACGCGGATCTGCTGCTCGAAAACGCGAGGGGGATGTGGATCGGTTATAGACACCATTAACGGCGCTGGTGGTCAATTGCAGGACGCGATCGATAGGATAGCCGGCCTGAATCAGGGAAAACACGGCAGCCGGCGATAGGGGCTGCAATAAATAACGAGAGAATCTCTCCCCGGAAAGCGGGGTGTAGCTGATCGTCGGTCGATCCGTGTACACGCCGGAAGCCCCTATGGCCTGGCTGTTTCCATCGCTGGGAAGTCCAGAATACCAACTCGCTGCGAGGGTGACCTGGCTCTGCATCGCGCTGGAGGCAATGACCGAGGAAACCTCGAGGAACACGGGCGCATCTGCGTAGCGTAACTTGACGATATTGAGCAGTGTCTGTTCTTTCCAGGTCGAGGCAATAACTGCACTGTAATCTGTACGGTCACGCTGAATCGAGTTCGGTCCCATCGTTGTGCACCCGGTCACGCAGCAGGCAACGAAGAAGAGCGCTACTTGACGAGTACGGCCCGGCAATAGCCTGGTCTTCGCCGTTGAAAGATCGTGATCCATGACCTTGCCTCACAACGTATTGTTCTGTTGCACTGGGCAATCGGGTTCAGCACGCGAGGTAATGACTGCGCACTGGATCGGTTTCATAAGTCTTCTTCTATCAACACTTTGATGCGCCCTGATTTTTCAGCGGCCACCAACGAGGCATGGTCTTTCGCGTTTTGCTTGGCGTAGCTCTGGGCAAATTCGCCAATAGCCAGATCGAAGGTGTCCGACTTGCCCAAATAGCCGCTGATGAGCGCAGCATCCCCGGATTTGGCGTGGGCACGGGCCAGTGTGAGACCGCACAACTCGGCATACAGCTTCATCTGATCGACCGTCGCGCCCTCGACAGGGGCCGCCATTTTCATGTCTCGTAACTGCCGGACGAAGAAATGCCGGCCACTTTCCCCCTGCGTCCAGCCCAGGAAAATATCGCTGGAGGACTGCATCAGGCGTTGCCCGGTGACCACGCGCTCACCTTGATTCTCAAAGTCACTCTTGCCCGCAAAAGGAGCCAACACCGAAGGACAGGCTTCCTTGAATTGAAGGAGCAACGGGTAATTTTCAGCAGAAAAGAACAGGCCGACAAAACAATAGGTGCCGACGCTTCCGATCCCGACAGCCTTGACGACAAAGTCTTCGAGACGGTAACGATCGAACAGCACACGCCGTTCAAGCGGTAGCGATAATCGATAGTCTTGCAGCGCCACCTGCACACGTTGTGCAAAGTCCTTTTCATAGATATGAAACAGTATCGGTGGCTGATCGAGCAGGCGTCGACGTCCCGCTACTACGCTGCTGATTGTCGGATAAAGGTATTCGCCGATGCGTGCTTTGGCCTTGGCAATCAGCTGAACTCGGTTCTTTTTGATTTTGGCGTTGGGGGCCATGTCGATGATCGTTTGAGCGTCCAGGCGGTCATACCAGACGTCCAGCGGGCTCATCTTCGACAGTTTGCGCAGGCGCTCGCGGTAAGCACGAACACACTGGACCGCTATCGCCTGGGCGTCTTTGTCGCTGAGCCGGTTGTCACGGGCAGCCACGACGAAACTGATTGCGAGGCGTTTTACATCCCATTCCCAGGGGGCTGGAAGCGTTTCGTCGAAATCGTTAATGTCAAAAATCAGGTTGCGTTCAGGAGTGGCAAAAAGTCCGAAGTTCAAAAGATGACAATCCCCGCAGGCTTGGACTTGAATGCCTGTGTTCGGCGTATTAGCCAAGTCATGAGCCATCACCCCGGCAGAGCCACGCAAAAAGGTAAACGGGCTGCGTAACATGCGCCCGTAGCGAACCGGTATCAGATTGGGCAGGCGATATCGGTTAGACGCTTCCAGGATTTCAATAGGGTCGCGGTGTTTACGCTTCGGCTTCCAAACGGCGTGAAGTGCGTGCGGCACGCTCTCGGATAAACGCTCACCTGCTTCCAGTCGTTCTTTGCGCGAGCGAAATATCGGTTCATCGTTCTCCATGCCTTTTGCGTCCTTCAACGTACCTTTGACAGGACTCTGCTTGTTGCGAGACATGTCCGCTCCTTTGTTCTCTGGGGCACCATTGAGTCAACCACGGTTGTAATGAGCCATATCAGGGCAAGGCCGTAGCCATTGTTCATCAAAACGCTAACACCAGATGGCATTGGCATTTCTGACAAAAATCAATGCAGCGACGGGAAAAGCGTTCAGTGATGGGATGCCTTCAAGCAGATGTGCCAACGCCCGGATCTACCGGGCGTTCGATGGAAAAATAAATCCGTCCCCTTTTTTTTCGGCTGCGGGGTGGCTTTGATATCGGCGTTCGACGGGAAGTGGAAGCCGAGGTATTCCTCGTCGAGTTTTTTGAATCGGGTTTACAAGGTGACCGTCTCAAGCTCAAACGGAGACGTTATCTGACTTCAAATAGGTCGTTGCCCATTCGCGGTATTTGTCCGAGTGTGTGTATTTTGAAAGCAACTCAGAGACCGAAAGCTCGCGCCCCGCTGTGCCGCTTTGTTCGCGTAACGCCTCGTAAGTCGCTTTGATCGCGGACAAATAGGAGGCATGTCCATTGACCACAATCCGTACATTAGCCGCACTCAGTTTCTCAACATCGCTCAGTGCGGGATTACCGTAGTTGATGAGCATGATCGGGACGCAAAGATGCGCTGTGAGTGCTTCCAAGTGCTGGAAGTCCTTGACGCCAACAAGGCAAACAGCGTCTGCCCCAGCCTTCTCATAGGCCGTAGTCCGAGCAATCGAATCGTCCAAAGTAGTGAGGGCCACATTCGTCCTGGCGATGATGCTCAATGCATCGTCTGACCGGGCAAATCGTGCAGCGTAGATCTTGCTCGCCGCCTCCTCCATATTGATGAGCACGCTCGACTGCTCGTCGTACCTGGCGGGTAGGTGCGTATCTTCGAGTGTCAGCGCAGCAACACCCGCCTTTTGTAACTCTGTGACTGTTCGCATCACATTGAGCGCGTTTCCGAATCCATGGTCAGCATCCCCAATGATCGGGATTTGGCTGGCGCGACCAACCCTGGAAACTTGCTCTGAATATTCATCGAGCGTGAGCAACGAGATGTCTGGGGCACCAAGCACTTGAAGCGAGGCGATGGATCCCCCCTGAATCGCGACCTCAAAGCCAAGGTCAGAGGCCATTCGAACGGAGATCGGATCGAACACGGATGCGGCAAATTTACAGACTGTTCCATGAAGCAAATCACCGAACGCCTTACGTAGTTCATGATGAGATCGCTCAATCATTTTTTCGGCTCCATCACCTTCCACTGAGTACATCGCTTGAATCGTCTTGCGAGTACGAAACATGCATTAGCTACCGGTCATTACACCCAGTTCGAAGCGCAATGGCCGGTAAGCGAGGCTGATTACTTTTGCGCTAACAAGGCTTTACGCTCTGCCTTTTCGTTTTTCATTGCGGCCATTTCACGCTCGCAGGCCTCGACATCAAACGAGTTGTCCCACTTGGCAATGGCGATGGTGCCGATACCGTTGCCGATCAGGTTGGTCACGGCTCGCGCTTCGTTCAGGAACCGGTCGATGCCCAAGAGCAGGACAAGGCCTACCAACGGAATGGAGTGGATGGTTGTGAGCGTTGCCGCCAGGGTGATGAACCCGGCCCCCGCCACGCCAGCCGAGCCTTTCGAGGTCAGCAGGAAGACGCCCAACAGAATCATCTGATCCATAAACGTCAGCGGTGTATTGGTTGCCTGCGCGATGAAAATCGCCGCCATGGTGAGGTAAATGCAGGTGCCATCCGCATTGAAGGTGTAGCCAGTCGGCAGCACCATACCCACGACCGACTTTCTGCAGCCCAGCTTTTCAAGCTTGACCATCATTCGTGGCAGCACAGCCTCAGTCGAGCAGGTTCCGAGCGTGATCAGAATCTCGTCCTTGAAGTAACGGAGAAACTGAAACAAGGGCATTCCCGACCATCGAGCAACCGTGCCCAGCACGACCACGATGAAGATCAGGGTGGTAGCGTAGAGTGCTATCAACAACTGGCCAAGTGACAACAACGTACCGATTCCGTACTTGCCGATTGTGAAAGCCATACCGGCACCAGCACCAATTGGAGCCAGACGCATGACCATTGCCACGATCTTGAACAGGCCTTGCAGGAACAGATCAATGGTATTGATCAGCGGCTTGCTGGTTTCACCCATTTGAACCAGGGCAACCCCCATCAGCACCGACAGCAGGATGACCTGGAGCATGACGCCATTGGAGAACGCGCCGACAAACGTATGCGGGATGATGTTCATGAAAAAATCGACGGTGCCACCCTGCTCACTGGCAGCCTGGCTGTACTTGGCGATTGAACTGCCATCCAGCGTGTCGACATTGATGTTCATCCCAACGCCTGGCTTTACGACGTTGACCACAATAAGGCCGATGACCAGTGCGATGGTTGAAAGAACTTCGAAGTAGAGCAGCGATTTAACGCCAATTCTCCCGACCTCTTTGATGCTGCCCATCTTGGCGATACCGACAACCACGGTGCCAAAAATAATAGGGGCCAACAGCATTTTGATGAGCCTGATAAAGCCGTCTGCAAAAGGTTGCAGCTTGGCTCCGAATTGCGGTTCAAAGTGACCGATTGCGGCACCAATGACGATACCGATCAGCACCTGCACATACAGCTGGCTGTACCAGCGGGACTTGGAGATTTCCACGGAAGCACCTCATTTTATTGTTGTGATGGGCGTGTGGCGTGACGTCAGGGGAAGACGCCGGATAACCGTGGCCTCCAGCGAAGAAGCCACGGTTCGGGCGCTATCAGCCCTCGCCCAGCTCGCGCATGACGGCGTACAAGGCGGACTTGGCTTCGAAGCCGACACCCGGAATATCCGGCAGACCCACGTAGCCGTTTTCTACGCGAATCCCGTCAGCGAACCCGCCAAAAGGCTGGAACACGTCTGGATAGGATTCGTTGCCGCCAAGGTGCAGGCCTGCGGCGATGTTCAGAGACATTTGATGGCCACCGTGCGGAACCACACGACGCGAAGACCAGCCCATGTCTTCCATCACTTTCAAGGTGCGCATGTACTCCACAAGCCCGTAGGACAGTGCACAGTCAAACTGGAGGTAGTCGCGATCAGGGCGCATGCCACCGTGGCGCAGCAGGTTACGAGCATCCTGGTGCGAGAAGAGGTTCTCACCTGTAGCCATTGGCAGCTCGTAGTGATTGGCAAGTTCAGCTTGCAGCGCGTAGTCCAGCGGATCGCCGATTTCTTCGTACCAGAACAGGTTGTACTTTTTGATCGCCTCGGCGTAAGCGATACCGGTTTGAAGGTCAAAGCGACCGTTAGCGTCGACTGCCAGGCGGCGGCCATCGCCGACAACCTCCAGCACAGCCTCAATACGACGAATGTCTTCATCCAGAGGTACAGCACCGATTTTCATTTTCACGACGTCATAGCCGCGATCCAGATAGCTCTGCATTTCTGCTTTGAGCTTGGTCTGGTCTTTGCCAGGGTAGTAGTAACCACCTGCTGCGTAGACCCAGACCTTGTCGTCGGCGACACCACCGCGATAGCGGTCAGCCAGAAGGCGGTACAGCGGCTTGCCTTCGATCTTGGCAACGGCATCCCACACAGCCATGTCAATCGTGCCGACTGCAACTGAACGTTCGCCGTGGCCTCCTGGCTTTTCGTTGGTCATCAGGGCTTTCCAGATGGCGAACGGATCCAGGTTGTTGTTCTCATGATCGACGAGAGTATCTGGATGAGCTTCAGTGATCCGCGCCAGGAAACGATCGCGCATCAGTGCGCCTTGACCGTAGCGACCATTGGAGTTGAAACCGTAGCCGATGACAGGTTTACCATCGCGAATCACATCCGTGACGACAGCGACAACCGAGCAGGTCATTTTCGAAAAATCGATATAGGCATTGGCGATTGGAGAAGCGATGGAGACGGTTTTTTCACGGATGTCTACGATACGCATGACGGGTTCCTCTTGTTGTTGATGGCCCCACGTTATGCTTTGCGATGCCCCCCGCCCAATGCTATTAATGCCGCACCCTATGCACAGGAGGCATGGCCTTTGGAACTCGTCTGGCTCGAAGATTTTTCAGCCCTTGCGGAATACGGCAGCTTCGTTCGCGCGGCTGAAGCGCGGCACGTTACTCAGCCGGCATTCAGTCGTAGAGTCCGCTCCCTAGAGAATTGGATGGGCGTACAACTGTTCGTTCGCACCCCTCAAGGGGCGACCCTGACCGAAGCGGGGAGGCAAATATTGCCGAGTGCTCAGGAGGCTGCCAGGCGCTTGTACCGAATGCGCAACGAAGCTCAAGAAGTGGCGGGAATGGCCGCTAAATCCCTGCACTTCGCCGCAACTCACTCCCTCTCGTTTACTTTTTTTCCAAGGTGGCTTCGTAGCGCGGAAAACGGTGCCCCAATCGAGGCTGTGCAACTGCACTCAGACAGCATGGCTGTCTGTGAGCAGATGCTGATACATGGCCAGGTTCAGTTTCTGCTCTGCCACCGCCACCCCGACGTTCCACCCTTGCTGGCCCCTGACCAGTTCATCGGCAAGAAAGTTGGTGAGGACGTTCTCGTTCCACTGGCCAGTGCTTCCGCCCACTTCGGCACCTCCCCAGCGGCATTGCCTTACCTCGCTTACACACATGAGTCCGGACTGGGGCGCATCGTTGCTCACCGGCTGCATGGCAAGGAAGATTACCTTCACCTCAAACCCCTTTTCAGCAGCCACCTCGCGGCAGTGCTGATGTCCATGGCCATGGAAAGCAAAGGCGTGGCGTGGTTGCCCAAGAGCCTCACCGAGCAGGAAATAATGGATGGACGCTTAGTCAGGGCACTCGATGAAAGCTGGGATATCCCGCTGGAGATTCACCTGACCCGCCCAACAGCGCCACTCAGTCCATCTGCTGAAGAGTTCTGGGCCAGAGTGGGCGACTAGCTCCATTGGCCGTCTCCAGTTTTAAATCAACCCATGACGTGCTGGGGCCGTCGAAAACGCGGAGACGAAATCCGGCGTGCCCGAGGGCTCCCTGCGCACAGCTACCATAAAGTGCAGGCATGAAATGACCTGCCTGTCTGGATGCAGATACGCTTCGTCACGACGGGCTGCTAAACCCGATCACTGAAGGGCAGTGACGGGCAGTGACGGGAATCAGTTACCGAGCAGCCCAAAAGCGTACAAGCCGGCGAACTCTGGTGCAGTCGAAGGCAAGGGCGCAAGGTTTTGCAGCTTTCAGGACGTAACCTTAAGGGTACTTAAACATACGTTTTCAAGAGTTGTTGAAAAGCTGATACGCACTTCCTACAGGCGGTGAAAGCATCGAAAAAAACTCAGGAAGCGACCGCCGTGATTACGAGGGTGAGCATCGCAAATGTGTCTGCAACGTGGTCTCTTGAATCAGCCTGCCACAGCCGATTGCTGTTTGTCGCCAGCCTCACCGGGTCGATTCCCGCCGCTTACAACTTTGGTATCTGGTTAGTCAGGTGCAATGCACATAATGGGTCAGGTCGAACGCATATAAGTAGCCAGGTGAGATGCGACTTAGCAGATTATCGATCACATCTTGACTTCAGTTCGGACCAATCCGGTACTTTGTACGAGGCCCTCTACCAAGCGATAACGTCGTTGGCACAAGAATTTGAAGCCGGGCATTGGAAGACGGGAACAACAACTATCGGGCAGTACATCTCTAAACGAGGCATTACGAGCGGCCCTTGGGCTTGGACGAAATGTGCGGGTGTCGTCTTCCGACACATTAGCGTGCAGCGTGTCGGGATAGACGGTGGCGCTGGAGCCAATGCAGATCGACCCCAGCACCTAAGGCCCGGTTTGCCCGGAACGGCCGCCCAGGATTACTTCAGTTTCGCCAGCATGGCCACGGCGACTGCCTTGGCCGACTGTGGGTTCTGGCCGGAAATGACTTCGCGATCTTCGATCACGTTCTCGCTCCATGGCTTGGCTTCAAAGAAGTTAGCACCGGCTGCCGTCAGGCCATCCTGCGGGAACAGTTTCATATGGCCGCCGCCGAGGAAACCTTTGGCCTGCTCCTCTTCCGCGTCGGTGAAGGCGGTGACTTTGTAGCCCTTGTAAATCCAATTGGCTGGCGCTGCCGGCTGTTTGCCCGATTCCAGTGCGGAGACAAAACCGTGCGCATCCGGGATCGCCGACAACATGGCTATGGTGCCATGGCAGGTGAAGCCGGTGATCTTGCCTTTTTCGTGGAAGTTGGTCAGCAGTTGGCCCAGTTGCTTGTCCTTCAGCAGATCCTGCATCGGGATATGACCGCCAGGCACGAATACGGCATCGAACTTGTCGTAGCCGATTTTCTGAACCTGCGCGAAGCTGATTGCCGGCGAGCCGCTCTTCGAGGTCAGCTTCAGCGTGTCCAGCAGCGCAAGACTTTCCTGACGGGCCTTTTCATCGCCGCCCCAGAAGCTCACATCATTGGATTTCTGGTCTGCGGTTGGCGCCTTGCCGCTAGGGGTGGCAAATACGACGGTTTGACCCGCCTCGATGAAGGTCTGCACCGGTTGCATTAATTCGTTCAGGAAGAAGCCTGTTTGCATGACCTTGCCGTCTTTCAGGTCCAGTTGAGCCTGATCCGACAGTACAACCAATACCGTACCGGCGTTGGCATAGTTAGCGGCAGCGGTTAGCAGGGCGGCAATAATGGTTTTTTTCACGCGATTCTCCAGTAGCAATGGTTTGTTGGCGCCATCTTATTACTAGAGCAGAGAGTGATAGAGCCCCTGAATTGAATTTCACTTATTACACTAGGTAATCAATAGTTGGGGCTTGCTGTCGCTGAAGTGCCAGGCCTGTGGTTGAAATTTTCTCGGTGAAAACTCCGGGGCATGGATAACCCTCTGTATCAACGATCGTAGTGATTTCCTAAACAGGACGTGCCAACGCCTGGAAATACCGGGCGTTGGCCAATTGAAAAGACTTGATGTGATTGTTCAGCCGGGCATTGATTCGCGGCTGAAAGCATCCAGCTCCCGCACCAGGCTCTGTGCTGCCAGCATGACCAGTTCACGACCTTTGTCTGGCGTCGCCAGCGCCGGGTCCGAGCCCATGCGGCCATCGGGATGGCGTGCGCGAAAGTCCATCGCTTCGCGGATCGGGCCCCAAGGGGCGATCTGCGGCGAGTATTCAGCCGATTTGATCGAATCCGGGTAGGCCCATTGTGTGACCGCAATCTCGGACGGCGTGGCATGAACGCCGTGCCCCGTAGGAAACTGCTCGCGCGCAAGCTCCCCTACCCCCTCAAGGTCCCACCAATTGCACAACTTCAGCGCGAACCCTGCTGGGCGTCGAGCGAAGCTGGCTTCGGCGTAGAGCTCAGAGAACGCCGCCTCAATCGATGCAACGTTGCCACCGTGGCCATTGAGGAAGAGGATTTTTTCAAACCCGTGAGCGGCCAGCGAGCGCACCCAATCGCCAATCGCCGCAATGAAGGTCGACGGACGCAGCGAGATGGTTCCAGGGAACCCAAGATGGTGCTGGGCCATGCCAATATTGAAGGTCGGTGCAATCAGGATGTCTGCGTTTTTTTGCGCTTCACCGGCAATGATTTCCGGGCACATCCAGTCGGTCCCCAGAAGACCGGTAGGACCGTGTTGTTCGTTCGAACCGATCGGGATCACGATGGTGCGGCTGCGTTGAAGAAATTGGCCGATCTCGGCCCAGGTCGACAGGTGTAAAAGCATTTGAGTTCTCTCTTTTAAAGGGTTCCTTGCGGAACATGACAAAGGACGCGGGTGGCAACAGATCAACCCGCACTGTATTCCGGAATCGCGCCGTCACGCGTTTTCGGCTTGGTCGACAGGATCACCAATGCTGCGCACAGAAATACGCAACCCACGATAACGATGCCAAGATTCGCGCTGCCGGTTGCGGTTTTTGCCCAGCCGATTATGGCCGGCCCCCAGAAGCCGCCGGAAAGACCGATGGTATTAATCAAGGCAATGCCCCCTGCCGCCGCCTCGCCCTTGATGTGTTCGGAGGGCATCGCCCACAACACGGTGTAGGCCATGAACATCATGGCGGTTGCCACGGTCAGCAGTGCCAGCGCGGCCATCAGGTTGCCGTCGGCAAAAGGGTACATAAGCAGCAGGATCGCGCCGATCCCCGCCGGCACTGCGCAGTGATAGCGTCTTTCACCGACACGGTCCGACCGGCGCCCTATCCAGTACATGCCGCAAGCGGCGGCGACATAGGGAATCGCGGCGTACCAACCCAGTTGCATGGTGTCGTTGACGCCCTGGGCCTTGAGGATTGCCGGCAGCCAGAAACTCATGGCGTAGATCGAGAAGATGATGCAGAAATAGGCGCTGGCGAGAATGTAGATTTTCGGGTCGCGCAACACTGCACGGAACGAATGGACGCGCCCGGTCGATTCACCCAGCTCACTGGCCAGCAAGGCCTTTTCTTCCTGGCTCAGCCAGCGCGCCTCAGCGGGTCGATTGGAAAGGATGAAAAAAGTAAGCACACCGAGGAAAACGCACGGCAAGCCTTCAATCAAAAACATCCACTGCCAGCCGGCCAGACCACCAACGCCTTCGAACGTGGTGATCAACCACGCAGACAGTGGGCCGCCCACAATGCCGCCAATGGGGCCGGCGATAAACACGATCGCAATGGCCCGCGCCATACGCTTGGGACCGTACCAGCAGGACAGGTAATAAATCATGCCCGGTGCAAAACCGGCTTCGAACACACCCAGCAGAAAGCGCATGGCGTAAAACATCGGCACGTTGCGCACGAACAACATGCAGGCCGAGGTGATGCCCCAACACACCAGAATACGGCTGAAGGTTTTCCTCGCGCCGACCTTCGGCAGCATCAGGTTGCTCGGCAACTCGAACAATACGTACCCCAGAAAGAAAATACCGGCGCCCGCGCCATAGGCCGCATCGGAAAGCCCAAGGTCATTTTGCATCTGCAGTTTGGCAAAGCCGACGTTGATCCGGTCCAGATACGCAAATACGTAACAGATGAACAGCAGCGGCAGCAGCCGCCAGTTGAGCTTGCGGTAAAGGGCTGAAATGGCATCACTTCGTGCCGGCGCCTGAAGAATTGACATGCGAATCTCCCGTTATTCTTGTTGGTCCGAGTTCGTGTCAGAGAATGTTGCACCGGCACCTCATGACCAGCAAGAGCAACTAAGTTCGTGTAGTGTTGCTCTACAAGCAACGCAACATCTCTGGAGGGAGTTCCCGGCATGCGCGAAATCAATCAACAACGGCTTCGGTATTTTCATGAGGTGCTGACTCACGGATCGATTCGTGGCGCGGCCGACAACATCAATACGTCGCCCTCAGTGATCACGCGCCAGATCAAGCTGCTGGAAGAGGAAATCGGCGCCAAACTATTCGAGCGCCAGGCACGCGGTGTTCAGCCCACCGAGGCCGCGGCGCACTTGCTGGAGTTCTGGCGCGGCTATCGATCGCACCAGGAGAAACTCGAAGATCAGTTGCAAGCGATCAAGGGCCTGCAGCAAGGCCATGTGCGCGTCGTCATCAGCGAGGGCTATGTCGATGCGTTGGTCGACAACGTGCTCGCGCCGTTCTGCAAGCAGTACCCCAAGCTTGATGTGCGGCTGGACATTCTGCCCGTCGACGATGTTCTCAACGAAGTCGCCGAAAACCGTGCGCACATCGGCCTTGCGTACAATCCGCCGCCGCATCCGCACATCGACTACCGCGCGACGTTTTCGCAACCGGTGATGCTGCTGGTTCGCCCGGATCATCCGTTGGCATCGCGGGGCGCGGCGGCAACCGTCGAGGATATCCTCGCCTGCCAACTGGTCCTGACACCCACGACGTTCGGTATCGGTCATGCGATCAAGATGCTCGAGTATGCCGAGAAAATCGAGATCCGCCCGGTACTCGTCAGCAACTCCCTCGCGGCGCTCAAGCGCATGGTGGAGGACGGCGGTTTTGCTTCGTTGCTCGGCGAATTCGCGGCCTATCGGGAAATCGCCAACGGCAGCCTGGCGGCGGTATCGATCGACCATCCGTTGTTTCTTGGGGTTGAAGCAAAACTGTTGGTGAAATCCGGCCGACCGTTGGCCGCCCCTGCTCAAGAGCTACTGAACTGGATGTTGCAGCGCTTGCCGATGTTTGCGTCTGATACGGGAGTGCCGAGTGCCTGACCAAGAGACAAGTCATCCCTATTCCCTCGCCTTCTCTCCTGGTGGAACAGACGTGTTCGAGATGCTCGGAAGGCCAAAGGAACAACCTGCCTAGGTTGTAGAACAACGAAACAAGATCCGCTCGGCTCAAACCATCAGAAAAATGTGATCTCGTAGCCGAATCGCGAGGCTGCGTTGACGATATGTTCCCCCATGATCTGGCGTGCGGCCGTCGCATTTCGATCGATAAAAGCCTGCACGAGTTCTTCATGCTCCCCGCGCGCCGCGTGAGGAATGTTGCTGAACACCGGGCCGCGCCGCGCGAAGTTCATGGTGATCAGTGCGCGCATTGGCTCGAGCACTGTGCGAATCATCGTCTCGAGATAGTCGTTGCCCGACGCTGCCGCAACGGCCCTGTGAAAATCGAGGTCGGCGTTGACTGTTTCCAGGGTCGGTTCGCCTTCGTATTGCATGCGCAAGACCGCGGCCTGAATGACTTTCAACTTGGCCGGGGTCATGTGCGAGGCGGTGAGCGCGGCGGCCTGGCTTTCCAGGACGGCCCGCACTTCAAACATGTTTCGGATGGTGTTGTCACCGTCCAGCATCGGCGCACTCGCCTGCGGTGCCAAAGGCTCTGACGCTTGGGAGGCGGCGGAGACGAAGACGCCTACGCCCTGGCGAGACTGAATCAGCCCCTGCGCCCGCAGCGTGGCGATGCCCTCGCGCACCACGTTGCGGCTGACGCCGAAGTTCTGCGAGAGAAACTGTTCAGTGGGCAAACGGTCTCCCGGTCGCAGCCGCCCGGAAGCAATCTCATCGCTCAGCGAGCGGGCGATGTGCTCGGCCAGATGAGGTCGGCGGGTTACGGGTTGCACATTCATTTCACTCATTCTTTTTTCTCCCCTCACTTGTCTACTTAATCTACATCAGAAGACTTGTTCCTGACAGTTGAAACTGAAATTCGCAAAACACATCAAACACTTAATCCAATTAAAACAATGACTTATCTAATAAATAGGTTAAATCCTGCTGAAATGCCGCAGTTGTTCTGTTGAAGGACAACAGGATGTGATGTACGTTGCCCTCAACCTGATACGGACGAATAAAAAATTGCCGTGTCAGCTTCGCAACCCGCTTGAGGCGCAATCCTATGAAAATTGCCAGCATTGAAACCATTCCGCTTCGTATTCCCTTCACCACGGGCGGCCCGTCGGCCGGCGGGGTCTGGGGGCCGAAAGACCTGCAAATGGTCGACTCTCTCTTGGTCAAGATCACCACCGACGACGGGATCGTTGGCTGGGGCGAAACCTTCGGCTTCACCGCAATCCCGGCGGTAAAAGTGGTGATCGACACCATCCTTGCGCCTGAACTGATTGGCAGCGATGTCACTCGACGGGAGAAATTACAGGGCGATCTGCAGAGGAAGTTTCACGTTTTCGGTCGCAGCGGCGCGTTCATCTATGGCCTCTCGGCGATTGACATCGCGCTGTGGGATATCGCGGGCAAAGCCGCCGAAAAACCGATTTACCAGTTGCTGGGCGGCAGTGAGGCCACGTCTCTTGCGGCGTACGCAAGCCTGATCCGGTATGCAGACCCCGAACTCATCCGCGTCAATGTGCAGCGCGCAGTCAACAGCGGTTTCCGCCACCTCAAGCTGCACGAAGTGGATATCGACGTCATCCGCGCTGCGTGCGAAGCCGCTGGCCCCGGCGTGGAAATCACCCTCGACGTCAACGCTCCGTGGACGGTGCGCGAAGCGCTGGACATGACCGAAAAACTTCGCCCGCTGAACCTGCGCTGGCTCGAAGAACCGGTGTGGCCGCCGGAAGACTACTCGGGGTTGGCAAGGGTGCGCGCGCACGGCGGCATCCCGGTTGCGGCTGGCGAAAATGCCTCGACGCTCATGGACTTCCAGCACCTGCTTGAGGCCGGCGCGGTGGATTTCGTGCAGCCAAGCCCCGCCAAAATGGGCGGCATCACCGAACTGCAAAAAGTCTATGCACTGGCCAACGCCCATGGCGTCACCGTGATGGTCCACGCCTTTTATGACGGCCCCGGCCTGCTGGCGGCGGTGCATGGAAGCGCAGCCCTGGGCGGCGCCAAGTCACTGGTCGAATGGCGTTACTTCGACCTCGAAGCGCAACTCTATGGCGACGCCATCATCCCGCGTAACGGACGCATCGACGTACCGCAAGGGCCGGGACTCGGCATCGAGCCTGACCAGGACGTCATCCGGGATTACCGCTTCAAACCTTGACCCCATAAGCCGCTGGCTCATTGCAACGTTGATCGACGCCGACGTGTCGGCCTCGATCAGCCATGACGACATTCTTGATAAAAATAAATACGAGGATTGATGACATGTTAGACAGGATCGTAGGACCCATCTTGCCCGTCGCCTTTGTGATCGCGCTGGGCTATATCGCCGGCAAGCGCGGACGGCTGACCCATTCGGACAGCCTGCTGATCAGCCGCCTGGTGCTGGGCTGGATATTCCCGGCGCTGCTTTTTGTCGGGATGGCAAGCACGCCCCGTGAACAGCTCTTCGACTTCAAGTTCATCGTGGCGACGTTCATCGGCATCATGGGCATGTACACGATAGCGCTGGCAATCGGCTGGTTCAGCACTCGCGATCTCAAGGTGGCAACGCTCAAGGGCTTCGTGAACGGTTATCCAGACGCCGCCTTCATGGGCATCCCTATCCTGGGTGCAATGTTCGGCGCGGGCAGCATCTACTCGGTGCTGGTACTCAACCTGGTCGCGAGCCTGGTGATGATCCCGCTGACGACCATGTTGCTCACCATCGCCGATGGAAAGGCCAGTGGCGGCCAGGCGTTTTTGTCGAGCCTTTCAGGGGCGGTACGTCGTCCGCTGATGTGGGCGCCGGCCCTGGGGATTCTACTGTCCGTGCTGCAGGTCGAGTTGCCTGCGCTTGCGGCGGAGTCTTTCACCCTTCTCGGCAAGGCCACGCCCGGTGTATCCCTGCTGTGCCTGGGACTGATCATGTCGTCGGAGAAACTGAAAATGTCCGGTGAAGTCTGGGGCAACCTTGGGCTCAAGCTGCTCATTCACCCGGTGTTAATGTTCGGCGCCACGGTACTGCTCGGCACTCATGGCCTGTACGCACAACAGATGATCCTGCTTTGCGCCCTTCCATCGGCGACGATCCCGGCGATGTTTGCGAACCAGACCGGCGCCTATCAAAGCGAAGCCGCGACCTCCATTCTGGTCAGCACCGTGCTGTCGATCGTGACGTTCTCCTTTGCGATCTACCTGATTGATGGCGGGCTTGCCGCTGCTTGACTGCTGGCTCGCGCAGGCGCCAGGCTGGAATCGCTGCAGCGGCAGAGGCGTTAAATAAACGCGCCGGAGGCTGATACCACCCCCCTAAAAAACGGGACGCCAAGCGTCCCGTTTTTACAAACACAAATAGAACAAACAACCTGTGGCGAGGGAGCTTGCTCCCGCTGGCCTGCGCAGCAGGCCCATCTGTTAAGGCCGCCTCGCCACCCAGTGCAAGCAATCCCCCTCACCACAGGTCAGCAACTACTTAGACGGCTCAACCCTATCCAACACCCGGTTCGCCGTAATCTCCGCCACCATGATGCTGTTTGAAATGCCCAGCAAGGCATAGCGCGACTCCCCCTCCAGATGATCCACCAACTGATGGACCATCACGTCGACCGACGCCAACGTCTCGACCAAAAAAACCGCCAGGGTTTCGGCTGTGGCCTCCGGGTCTACGGAAAACAGTTTGCTGGAGGTACGCGGGGCGGCTTTGATATCCGCGCTTGATGGGAAGTGGAAATCGAGGGCGCGTTCGGCTGCTTCGTTGAGTTTTTTTGAATCGGGTTCGTAGGGGGACACTGGATCGGTGTCTGGTGGGTTAGGTGTAATTTTGAACATAAGCTCGCTTCTCAAATTGAGCGCCAACCTTCTTGCTGCTAAACGAGAGGGAGGCAGCTGTACGCAGGTTAGCAGACCGGGGAAGCTAGCAAAGCCGGCGCGCCCGAAGGCGCCCTGCGCACAACCACCATCAAGTGCAGGCGTGGGAATGCCTGACTGACAAGAGCTCGTGCAGCTTGCTTGTAACCCCGGGCTGCTAAACCCGATCACTGAAGGGCAGTGACGGGAATCAAGTTACCGAGCAGCCCAAAAGCGCACAAGCCGGCGGATTCTGGTGCAGCCGTAGGCAACGGCGCAAGGTTTTGTAGCTTTCAGGACGTAACCTTGAGGGCGTTTAAACATGCGCGCTCAAGGGTTGTTGAAAAAGCTGATACGCGCTTCCTACAGGCGGTGAAAGCTTCGAAAAAAATTCAGGAAGCCACTGCCGTATTTACAAGATGACCGTCGCAAGTGTGATAGCAACGTGGTCTCTTGAATCAGCCTGTTATCGACCCAGGCTGTGTGAAAACACCTGCAATTGTCTAATCTTCTGATCGTCGAGATCGTAGCGGGGGCGATCATGAAGCGATTTATTGAAGGTGAG
>NZ_VIUJ01000030.1:0-69004 GCF_007993905.1 Pseudomonas sp. SJZ077 | reverse complement strand
TTTTCTCGAAACGCGCTAGAACATCGGCCCACATCGTTTGGGGATCCCTGAATGAAATTTCAGCGATTTTACCGAAGACCTTGAAAGGGATGGCCGTAAGGGCGAAACCGCCAGCCGCCGTTACCGCAGAAACGGATATGTACCCGGTAAACAAGAACCTGGTCGGCTATCAGGCCGCCAAGACCAAGATGAAAAGTCAGTACCCGTTCGACCCGAAATCAACCTGAAAATCAAACCCGGTGACCCGCTCAACACCCGTTTCAATCTGCCCATCCGGCAACAACCGCAACCAGCGATACCCCGGTGCCTGCTCCCCAACCTTGAAATCATCACTCCCAGGCTCAAACTGAATGCAAGTCGAAGGCGAAGCAATCAACCGCACCCCTTTGCGCACCTGATCAACCTCCTGATGCACATGCCCCCACAAAACAGCACGCACCTGCGGAAAGCGATCCAGCACCGCAAACAAGGCCTCAGGATTACGCAAGCCGATAGGCTCCATCCACAAACAGCCGATCAACACCGGATGATGGTGAAAGCAGACCAGATGATGCCGCTCCGGCGCCTCACTCAACGAACGCGCCAGCAACTGCAACTGCTCATCCTGCAAATAGCCCGGCACCGACCCCGGCACCGCCGAATCCAGCAGAGTCACCCGCCAGTTACCGACATCCACCACCGGCTCCAGCAACGCACTTTGCACCGCCGCCTCGGCCATGATCCGCGGTTCATCATGATTGCCAGGAATCCAGCGCGCCGGCGCATCGAGCTGCCGGGTCAGGTCGCGAAACAGCTGATAAGACTCCAGCGTCCCGTCCTGAGACAGATCACCGCTGGCAACGATCAGGTCAATCTGCGGCTGCTGCAGGCGCACCAGCTCAATGACCTTTTGCAGGCTGTCCCGGGTATTCATGCCCAGCAACTTCCCGTCGGCTTCGGCAAACAGATGGCTGTCGGACAGTTGCACCAGCAACGCCGAATCGGCGGTGGTCAATGTGGATACGCTCGGCAAGGCGTTCTCCCAGGCTGAATCACGGGATTGGATGAGTGCCGCAATTATGCTGGGGGACGATCAAAAGAGGAAACCTGTGAACCTGACGCAGTTCACACTCAGCGCACAACGGCGTACTCATGCCCACACGCCAGACAATGGCTCAGCCATTCACCCAGGAACATATTCAACTGGGCCTTTTCATCCGGCTGATGCATTGAGGCATTCGGGTAAGGATAGATGCCGCGAAAGCGTCGTGCATGTTCGGCGCTGACCACTTCGGCCATGCACGCATCGTGGTAGACCTGCACTTCCAGTTGCGGCACCGGCAGCCACGGCAGGCTGTGTTCCTGGCGCACTTGCAGGGTCGTGGTGTACGGACAGACCTGCAGCACTTCGAGAGCCAGTACGCCGAGCATCTGGTCGCCGTGAGTCACGGCAATGCGCCGCGCCTCGGGTTCGTTGCGCATGTCCGGCAGCAGTCGCATGAGGCGCGCGTAGTTGGCCTCGCAGGAGGCTTGCAGCCCCACGAGGTCCACCCTGTAACGATCGCGCAGCTTGTTTACGACCATAGCCCCCTCACTTCAGCGCGGTTCAAGGCCAACCATTGCAAGGCAATGATGCTTGGCGCGTTGGCAATACGTCCGTCGCGGACGGCCTGCAAGGCATCTTCGAACGCCCAGACCGTAACGCGGATATCTTCTGCTTCTTCCTCCAGCCCATGCAGGCCGCCGACTCCGGTGCTGTCGCAACGCCCCAGGTACAAGTGCACAAATTCGTTGCTGCCGCCCGGCGATGGAAAGTATTTGGTCATCGGCCAGAGCGCCCCGAACACAAGCCCAGCTTCCTCCTGCGCCTCGCGGTGAGCAACTTCTTCCGGCACTTCATCCTTGTCGATCAGACCGGCGACCAGCTCGATCAGCCACGGGTTGTCGGTCTTGCCCATGGCGCCCACGCGAAACTGCTCGATCAGCACCACTTCATCGCGCTGCGGATCGTATGGCAACACGCACACGGCATCATGGCGAACAAACACTTCACGATTGATCTCGCGACTCATGCCACCGGCAAACAACTCATGGCGCAAGTGCACACGATCGAGCTTGTAGAAGCCCTCGTAGCACTTTTCGCGCCGAACGATATCAACGGCGGTCGGAATGGCGTTGGCAAAATCAGTCATGACAATCCTCGTTTACTGCAAATCCATGAAGAGGCTCCAACCTCGACTTCGCGCCATCCTAACGCGCCCGCGCCGTTTGATGCAGCCCCTTTCCCGTCAGCGAGATAGACGGTGAGGGCGAAACCAACTCTAATTAGCTTAGTGGCGAACTGACTGCTTCGTTGAGAGTCGAAGCGGATAACTTTTTGCCTTTCCCTGTTTTACGAAGGACGCCCATGTCGCTTTTTAAAATCGCCTCCGTGGCCGCAATCGCCCTGACCCTGGGTGCCTGCCAGAGTTTGTTCCAACCCAACTACCGAGCTCCGCTGGAAACTACCCGCGACGCCACCGAAACACTGAAACCGGGTTGCACGACGCCTGACTGCCCGCTCGTGAACATCGATACGCTGCGCTTCCCGGCCGAGCCTCAGCTTGACGGTATTGTCGAAAAGCGCCTGCTGCAAATGACCCGCACCTCGCCCGAAGCCCCTGCGGCACCGACGCTGGCGGCCTATCGCGATGAGTTTTTGCGCACCGCTGGCCCGCGTAACAGCAGCTACCTGCAAGCCAAGGTACGTGAGCAGCATGACGGCTTGGTGATCGTCGAGTTTTCCAGCTACCTGGACACCGGCGGCGCACATGGCACACCAGGCCGCGGCTTCATCAACTATTCGCGCCAGCAGCATAAAGTGCTGACCTTGTCCGACATGTTGGTGCCGGGTCAGGAAGAGGCGTTCTGGAAAGCCGCGCAAGTGGCGCACAACAGCTGGCTGATCAGCACCAAGCTCGATCAGGAACCGGAGTTCGTGAAGCAGTGGCCGTTCCAGAAAACCCAGAATGTGGCGCTGACCTACGGCGGGGTGATCCTCAAGTACGAAGTGAGCACCATCGCGCCTTACGCGCTGGGCCACGTCGAACTGAAGATCCCCTACCCGCGCCTGAACGGTATTCTCAAGCCCGAGCTGTTTCCCGGCCGTAACTGAAGGCCCGGCCCAGCACTAGCTGGAGC
The DNA here is from genome assembly GCF_007993905.1 of Pseudomonas sp. SJZ077. Taxonomy (NCBI): domain Bacteria; kingdom Pseudomonadati; phylum Pseudomonadota; class Gammaproteobacteria; order Pseudomonadales; family Pseudomonadaceae; genus Pseudomonas; species Pseudomonas sp. SJZ077. The sequence goes on along the minus strand of NZ_VIUJ01000030.1, from coordinate 65,845 downwards.
AACCCTGCCAGAATCAACGACGGCAGGGTTGCGCCGATGTCCGGATACAGATTGGCCAACAAATGATAGGTGCTCACCCCGCCCAACCAGGCGAGCAGCGCCGGCCAGCGCAACGCGGCTGACGCCACCTGAGCACTGCGTTTGCGCAGAATGAAGTGATCCACCAGCACCACGCCGAACAGCGGCGCAAACACCGAACCGATCAACAGCAGGAAGTTCTGGTACTGCGCCAGTGGCGCCAGGCACGCGATCAGTGTGCAAATCACGCCGATGGCCAACGCCAGATGCTCGACTTTCAAGCGCAACAGAATCCCGCTGGAGACAGCCGCCGAGTGAATGTCGGCGAAGGCGTTTTCCGACTCGTCCAACAGGATCAGCAACAGCGGAATGCCCAGGCCTGCACCCGCCAGCGCCAGCAACAAGGCATTCACTTCACCGCTCGGCGCGAACGCCAGGGTGTAGGCCACGCCGAGGCTCATCAGCCAGAAGTTGCCGATAAAGAAGCCAATCGCTGTACCGCCGAACACATTTTTCGCACGCTTGCCGAAGCGTGAGTAGTCGGCAATCAGCGGCAGCCACGACAGCGGCATCGCAATGGCAATGTCGAAGCCCACGGCGAAGGGCATCGAACCGTCACCGGCCTGTGCCCACAACGCGGTCAGATCGGCCTTGGCGAACAGGTTCCAGGTCAGCCAGATGCACGCGGCCAGCAGCAGCCAGATACCCCACTTGCGCAGGATTTGTCGCACGAACGTCAACGGACCGCTGACGGCCAGCAAGGTCGCCAAACCACCAAAGAACACGGTCCAGAGCAGTGGATTCGACAGCAGGCTGCCTTCGCTGAACGCCCGCGCACCCAGCAAACTGGCAGCGTCGCGCATCACAATGATTTCGAACGAACCCCAACCGATCAGTTGCAGCAGGTTCAGCACGGCCGGCAGGCTCGCGCCACGTTTGCCGAGGCTGAGCTTGAGCGCGGCCATCGACGACAGGCCGGTGTCGCTGCCGATCACGCCGACGGCGGCCAGCAGCAGAACGCCGACCAGGGTGCCGAGGAAGATCGCCAGCAACGAGCCGGACAGGCCCAGACCTGGCGCGAGCAAGGCGCCGGTCTGCAGCACCATCAGGCCGATGCCGAGGGAGAACCACAGGGAAAAAAGATCGCGACCGCCAAAGACACGTTTGTCCATGGGCACCGCGATGTCGGGGGAATAAGTGCTGGGTTGAATGCTCAAGGGTGTTATCTCAATAAGAGCAGAGACAAGTTTCAAGCTGCAAGCTACAAGTTAGAAGCAAACCGCTTCTTCTTGCAGCTTGTCGCTTGTCGCTCGTGGCTAGATTTTCTTGTACAGCTGACTGCCTTCCTGCTTGAACCGCTCAGCCTGGTCCGCCAATCCCTGGGCGACTTCGGCGTCGACGGTTTCGATCCGTTGGTTAGCCGCGTATTCGCGGACTTCCTGGGTGATCTTCATCGAACAGAATTTCGGCCCGCACATGGAGCAGAAATGCGCGACCTTGGCCGAATCTTTCGGCAAGGTCTCATCGTGATAGGAACGAGCGGTGTCGGGATCAAGGCCCAGGTTGAACTGGTCTTCCCAACGAAATTCGAATCGCGCCTTGCTCAAGGCATTGTCGCGGATCTGCGCGCCCGGATGCCCTTTGGCCAGATCGGCGGCATGCGCGGCGATCTTGTAGGTGATAATCCCGGTCTTCACGTCATCCTTGTTCGGCAGGCCCAAGTGCTCCTTCGGCGTCACGTAGCAAAGCATGGCGCAACCGAACCAGCCGATCATCGCCGCACCGATACCCGAGGTGATGTGGTCGTATCCCGGTGCGATGTCCGTGGTCAGCGGACCGAGGGTGTAGAACGGCGCCTCGTCGCAGCACTCGAGCTGCTTGTCCATGTTTTCCTTGATCAACTGCATTGGCACGTGGCCAGGGCCTTCGATCATGCATTGCACATCATGCTTCCAGGCAATCTTGGTCAGCTCGCCGAGGGTTTCCAGCTCACCGAATTGCGCGGCGTCGTTGGCGTCGGCAATCGAGCCCGGACGCAGGCCATCACCCAGCGAGAAGCTGACGTCGTAGGCCTTCATGATTTCGCAGATGTCTTCGAAATGGGTGTAGAGGAAGTTCTCTTTGTGGTGTGCCAGGCACCACTTGGCCATGATCGAGCCGCCACGGGAAACGATCCCGGTGACGCGCTTGGCGGTCAGCGGCACGTAGCGCAGCAACACGCCGGCGTGGATGGTGAAGTAGTCGACGCCCTGCTCGGCCTGTTCGATCAGCGTGTCGCGGAACAGCTCCCAGGTCAGGTCTTCGGCGGCGCCGCCGACTTTTTCCAACGCTTGATAGATCGGCACGGTACCGATAGGCACCGGCGAGTTGCGGATGATCCACTCGCGGGTTTCGTGAATGTGCTTGCCGGTGGACAGGTCCATGACCGTGTCCGACCCCCAGCGAATGCCCCAGGTCAGTTTCGCCACTTCTTCTTCGATGGACGAACCCAAGGCGCTGTTGCCGATGTTGCCGTTGATCTTCACCAGGAAGTTACGGCCGATGATCATCGGTTCCAGTTCGGTGTGGTTGATGTTGGCCGGAATGATCGCGCGACCGCGGGCGATCTCGTCACGGACAAATTCAGGGGTGATGATTTTCGGCACGCTGGCACCGAAGCTGTGACCGGCGTGTTGCTGGTCCAGCAGCCCGGCGGCGCGAGCCACTTCGAGCTTCATGTTTTCGCGGATGGCGACGTATTCCATCTCGGCGGTAATGATGCCTTTGCGGGCGTAGTGCATCTGGCTGACGTTGGCCCCGGCCTTGGCGCGGCGCGGGTTGTTGACGTGGGCGAAACGCAGCTTGGTGAGTTCGGCGTCGGCGAGGCGTTCCTGGCCGAAGTTCGAGCTTAGGCCGGGCAGGCGCTCGGTGTCGCCACGGGATTCAATCCAAGGCGAGCGCACATCAGCCAGGCCCTTGCGCACGTCGATGATGACGTTGGGGTCGGTGTACGGGCCCGAGGTGTCGTACACAACGACAGGCGCGTTGATCTCGCCGCCGAAGTCGGTCGGGGTCACGTCGAGGCTGATTTCGCGCATCGGCACGAGGATGTCCGGGCGGGAACCCTGGACATAGATTTTTTGCGAGCGGGTAAACGGCTGAACCGATTGTTGATCGACTTGGGCCGAGTCACTCAGGTTCGTAGTGTTTTTTAGTTTTATCGTCATCACGGGCTCTCCAGACAGCATCCAGGCAGTGGAATTTTGTCGGAGCGAACCTGTAACGAATGGACGCGACCAATCAGCCATAACGAAGCCGTTGGTGCTGTGCTCAGTGCTCGAGGGGTGTTCGATTGTCGAACAACATCCCGGACGAAGCACAAGAGGACTCGCCGGGTGACGAGAAATCTTGTTCCCTACGCAGGCGCTAACCTGATCAGGTTCAACGGGATCCGAAATTATTCGATCTCAGCCTCATAGCAAGGCACCCCGACAAGAACCCGGCCAGTCTAGACACAACTGGCAAAGAACGCCAACACCGCGGTAAACACCATGATGAATGGCGCAATTACCGGATTGTTGCCGTGCTTGGCGACAATTACACTCGCCAAGCCATGCTGCGCCTTGACGCTGTATGGGCCGCGCCGTAGCCTTGGCGCTCAAATTATCAGCGTAATTTTAGGGATGGCCTCATGCTGCGCAACCTATCACTGGCCCTTGCCGTGTCTTGTGCGTCCAATGGAATGGCCTGGGCAGCAGAAGCGCCCTTATCGACCAAAACCGATCTGGTCAGCGTCTACCAGGAAGCGGTGGACAACAACGCCGACCTGGCTGCCGCCCGTGCCCAATACGGTGCCCAGAAAGAAGTGGTGCCCCAGGCCCGCGCCGGGCTGCTGCCCAATCTCTCGGGCGGCGCCGAGCTCGCCAACGTGCGCACCGCGATCGATCAGCCTTCGGCCACCGCCAACCGTAACGCTCATTCCTATCAAGCGACGTTGGCACAACCGCTGTTCCGTGCCGATCGCTGGTTCCAGTTCCAGGCCGCCAAGGACGTCAACGAACAGGCCGCGTTGCAACTCTCGGCAACTGAACAGAACCTGATCCTGCAGACAGCCGAAAGCTACTTCAACGTGCTGCGCACCCAGGACAACCTGGCCTCGACCAAGGCCGAGGAAGCCGCGTTCAAACGCCAGCTCGACCAGTCCAACGAGCGCTTCGATGTCGGCCTGTCGGACAAGACCGACGTGCTGCAGTCGCAAGCCAGCTACGACACGGCACGGGCCAACCGGATCCTCGCCCAGCGCCAGGTGGATGATGCGTTCGAAGCGTTGATCACCCTGACCAACCGCCAATACAACTCGATCCAGGGCATTGTCCACACACTGCCGATCCTGCCGCCATCACCGAATGATGCCAAGGCCTGGGTCGATACCGCGGCGAAGCAGAACCTTAATTTGCTGGCCAGCAATTACGCCGTCAGTGCTGCCGAAGAAACACTCAAGCAGCGCAAGGCGGGTCATGCACCGACCCTCGATGCCGTGGCGAAGTACGAAAAAGGTGATAACGACGCCTTGGGCTTCGGCAACCCGAACGCCTTTGGCCAGCCGTATGGCGGCAACGTCGAACAAACGACGGTGGGCCTGCAGGTGAACATCCCGATCTACAGTGGCGGCCTGATCAACTCCCAGGTGCGCCAATCGTATGCGCAACTGGACCAGTCCGAGCAGCAACGTGAATCCCTGCGCCGGCAAATCGTGGAAAGCACCCGCAACCTGCACCGGGCGGTGAACACCGACGTCGAGCAGGTGCAGGCACGCAAACAGTCGATCATCTCCAACCAGAGTGCGGTGGAAGCGACTGAAATCGGTTATCAGGTCGGCACGCGAAATATCGTTGACGTGCTGGATGCCCAGCGTCAGCTGTACACCTCGGTGCGCAACTACAACAACACCCGCTACGACTACATCCTCGACAACCTGCGTTTGAAGCAGGCTGCCGGCACGTTGAACCCGGGGGATTTGCAGGACCTGGCGCGTTATCTCAAGGCCGACTACAACCCGGACAAGGACTTCCTGCCACCGGATCTGGCGAAGGCTGCGGCGGCGCAGTTGAAGGCAAATCCAACGCAGTAAAAACCGGTTCTGTGGCGAGGGAGCTTGCTCCCGCTGGGCTGCGAAGCGGCCCCAACTCCTGCAACTCGCAGTTTCCTGACACACCGAGAAAGCCGGACTGACGACTGCTTCGCAGCCGAACGGGAGCAAGCTCCCTCGCCACAGGTATCAAGTCAAGTCGATCAACCGCCCCAACCCATCCAGTAGCCGCTGCAACGCGCCTTGATTGGTGCGCATCACTTTCAACCCAGCCTCCGCCATTCGCTGCGCATCGCGCGGCAATTCGAACAGCCGCTGTACCGCCAGCGCCAGGCCTTCGGCATCCTCCACTTCCTGCAACGCCCCGGCGCTGCGCAATTGTGCGGCGATTTCGAGGAAGTTGAACAGGTGCGGGCCGCACAGCACCGGTTTGGCCAGCGCCGCCGGTTCCAGCAGGTTATGCCCGCCGTTCGGCACCAGGCTGCCGCCGACAAACGCGCTGTCCGCCAAGGCATAAAGAAACAGCAACTCACCCATGGTGTCGCCCAGCAACACCGACGTATTAGCCGTGACCGGCTCGCCGGAGGAACGACGCACCGTGGCGAATCCCTGCTGCTGGCACAAGGCGAACACTGAGTTGAAACGCTCTGGATGACGCGGCACCAGAATCAGCAACGCATCGGGATGATTGGCCAGCAACTGACGATGGGCCGCCAGCACCACTTCGTCTTCACCTTCGTGAGTACTCGCGGCGATCCACACCGGGCGTTCCTGCGCCTGCCATTGCGCGCGCAATTCGGTGGCGCGCAGAAGCAATTGCGGATCGATGGTCAGGTCAAACTTGATCGAGCCGGTCACTTCGACAGTGTCCGCACGCGCACCCAGGTTAAGGAAGCGCTGAGCTTCGGCTTCGGTCTGCACCGCGAACAGGCTCATCTCGGCGAGCATCGGCTGGGTGAGTTTCCGGAAGCGGCCATAACCCTTGGCCGAACGTTCGGACAATCGCGCATTGGCCAACGCCACCGCAATCCCGCGCTTGGCGCACTGATGGATGTGGTTCGGCCAGAGTTCGGTCTCCATGATTACCGCCAGTTTCGGCTGGACCCGATCGAGAAACCGTGCCGCCGCGCACGGCAAGTCGTAAGGCAAATAGCAGTGCTGGATGCGCGGCTCGTTGGCAAACAGGGCATGGATGCGCTCCGAACCGGTCGGGGTCATGCAGGTCACGGTAATCGGCAGCTGTGGATAACGTTGCAGCAGGGCGCGAATCATCGGCGCTGCGGCAATGCTCTCGCCCACGGACACCGCGTGCACCCAGATGCCGCCCGGCTTCATCGTCGGCAGGCCGAGGGAGAAGCGTTCGCCAATGCGTTTGGCATACGCCGGCGCCTTGCGCGAACGCAGCCACAGCCGAATCGCTACCAATGGCAGCCCCAAGTAAAACAGCGCGGTGTAGAGAGTTCTATTCATGGCGGCGGAGTTTATCGGTTTTTTCGCCGATCGCCCGCAAATGCACGGCAAAACGTTCTGCCAGCCAACGAGCCGCCGGGCCGAGGGGTTCATCGCGGCGCCAGACCAGCTCAACAACCAGCGCCGGCGGGGTCCATTCGCTGTCCAGTTCGACCATCAGGTCCTGATACGCCGGGTACTGCACCACGTGCCGTGGCAGCCAGGCCCAGCCGAGGCCGCGCACCAGCCATTCGGCCATCACGTAGAAGCTGTCAGCCCGCCAGACCTGCGGGCTGGCCGGCTCACTGCCGGGATAGACACTGGACTGGGTGGACATCAGCAGCTGGCGGTGCTGCGCCAGTTGCTGACAATCAACCTGCGCCTGTTTCGCCAATGGATGACCGACGCCGCATACGGTGAGCATTTCGACGCTGCCGAGCACCCGACGCTCAAGCGCTTCGGGGATCTGGTCGTGATAAAACAACAGTCCCAGATCGGCCCGACGCTCGACCAGTTTGCGCGCCACATCACCTTGAGCGGCACTGGTCAGCTGCACTTCAAGACTGGGAAATTTGTCGGCCAGGGCTGCAAAGCTTTCGATGATCGGCTGATAGGGCATCGCCTCATCCTGAGCCACGCGCAAACGCGCTTCCTGTCCGCGCATCATCGCCAGCGCCCGACCGTTCAGGCGCTCGCACTGACGCAAGACTTCCCGCGCCTCCTCCAGCAAGGCATTGCCGGCCTCGGTGAGTTTCGGCTGCCGGCCGCTGCTGCGGTCGAACAGGCTGACGCCGAGGTCTTCCTCCAGCAGCGCAATCGAACTGCTGACCGCCGACTGCGCCTTGCGCTGAACCCGTGCTACGGCAGAAAACGAACGCTGCTCCGCTACGCTGACAAACAGGCGCAGCTGCTCCAGATTCCATTGCATGCTCATGAGTCAACCCATCTTCAGAACAGATAGGTAATGACTTTACCGCATCTGGAGAATCTCTAGAATGCCGAACTCAGACAGCAACACTTCACACGAGGATGCACCTATGACCGCTTACTACTACCTGGCCATTGCCATCTGCGCCGAAGTGATCGCGACCGTTTCAATGAAAGCCGTCAAAGGCTTCAGCACCCCGCTGCCGCTGATTCTGGTGATTGTCGGTTACGGCATTGCCTTCTGGATGCTGACCCTGGTGGTGCGCAGCGTTCCGGTGGGCGTCGCTTATGCGGTGTGGGCCGGTTTGGGCATCGTGATGGTCAGCATCGCGGCGCTTTTTATCTACGGGCAGAAACTGGATGTACCGGCGATGCTGGGGATGGCGTTGATCGTATTGGGCGTCGTCGTCATCCAGCTCTTCTCCAAAACCGCTGGCCACTGACTGTCACCCCAATCCCCTGTGGCGAGGGAGCTAGCTCCCGCTCGGCTGCGAAGCAGTCGTAAATAGCCTGATGCGGTTTATCTGAATAACCGCATCGTTAGATTTTGGGGCCGCTTCGCGACCCAACGGGAGCAAGCTCCCTCGCCACAGGTCCTGCGTATAGCCTCTGTTGATCAGCAATAAAACCTCCAATCTTCGAGTCTGTATACTGCGCCCTCGTCTTGAACACTGAGGTCGCTGCATGCCATCCGTTATTTCCACCGACGTTCTGATTGTCGGCGCTGGTGTCGCCGGCCTCTGGCTGAATGCGCGCCTGCGCCGCCAGGGTTTTTCGACCGTGCTGGTGGAAAGCGCCAGCCTCGGCGGCGGGCAGAGTGTGAAGTCCCAGGGCATCATCCACGGCGGCGCCAAGTACGCGCTGCATGGCGCCCTGACCGGTGCCTCGGAAGCCATCGCCGACATGCCACGCCGCTGGCGTGAAGCCCTTGCCGGCGACGGCGAGCTGGATCTGACCGGCGTGCGCCTGCTGTCCGAAGCCCATTACCTCTGGTCCCCTGGCACCCTCGCTGGCAACCTCACCAGTTTCTTCGCCAGCAAAGCCGTGCGTGGCCGTGTCGATCAGGTCAAGGGCGACCAACTGCCGCCGGCCCTGCAAGACAAGCGCTTCAAGGGCAAGGTTTACCGATTGGCGGAACTGGTCATCGACGTGCCAAGCCTGATTCAGCGCCTGGCCGACTTGGCCGGTGATGGCCTGCTCGCCGGTCAGAGGATCGAACCGTTGCTGGAGGCCGGGGTTCTGGTGGGCCTGAAGGTCGACGGACGTGAGATCCGCGCCCAGCGCATCGTGCTCAGCGCCGGTGCCGGCACCGCGACGCTGCTCGACGCCCTGGGGCTGAGCCAGCCCGCCATGCAGCGCCGGCCGTTGCACATGATCATCGCCAAAGGCCCGAGCCTCAAACCGCTGTATGCCCACTGCCTGGGCGGCGGCACCAAACCGCGCCTGACCGTGACCACCCATCCTGCCGCCGATGGCCAATGGGTCTGGTACATGGGCGGCGATATCGCTGAAGCCGAAGGGGTTGCCCGTGAACCCGCCGAGCAAATCGCCACAGCGCAGAAAGAACTCGGCCAGTTGCTGCCATGGATCGACCTGAGCACCGCGCAATGGGCCACCTTGCGTGTGGATCGCGCCGAACCGCTGCAATCGGGACTGACGCGCCCGGACAATGCCTTCCTTGCCGAAGAAGGCCGGCTGCTGGTCGGTTGGCCGACCAAACTGGCACTGGCGCCGGACTTCGCCGACCGGGTCATCGCGTCCTTGCAGCGTGACGGCATCCAGCCAAGCCATCCAGCGCCGCTGCCCGACTTGCCAAAACCACCGATTTGCGTTCCAGCCTGGGAGCAACTGCTGCCATGAGCATAAAGACCCTGCACGACCTGCACCGCCCCCTGGGCAGCACTGGCCTGATGGTTTCGCCCCTGGGCCTGGGCACGGTAAAACTGGGCCGCGACCAAGGCGTGAAATACCCCAACGGTTTCCAGATTCCCGGCGATGACGAAGCGCGCATGCTGCTCAAACTCGCGCGCGATATGGGCATCAACCTGATCGACACCGCCCCGGCTTATGGCTGCAGTGAAGAGCGCCTCGGCCCGCTGTTACGTGGTCAGCGTGAGGACTGGGTAATCGTCAGCAAGGTCGGCGAAGAATTTGCCGACGGCCAGTCGAGTCACGACTTCAGCGCCGCCCATACTCGACGTTCAGTGGAGCGCAGCCTGCAACGCCTGGAAACAGATGTTATCGATCTGGTGCTGGTGCACTCCGACGGCAACGACCTGGCAATTCTCAACGACAGCGAGGTCTACGCGACCCTCGCCGCGCTCAAGGCCGAAGGCAAGATTCGCGGCTTCGGTTTTTCCGGCAAAACCGTCGAAGGGGGTTTGAAGGCTCTGGAACAGGGTGATTGCGCCATGGTCACCTACAATCTGAACGAACAGAGCGAGAAGCCGGTCATTGACTATGCTGCTGCTCACGGCAAAGCCATTCTGGTGAAAAAAGCCCTCGCCAGCGGTCACGTCTGCCTGAGTCCGGGCGTGGACCCGGTGCGCGCCAGCTTCGAGTTGTTGTTTGAACATCCGGGTGTTGCCAGTGCTATTGTCGGGACCATCAATCCGCTGCACCTCGCCCACAACGTCGCGACCGTTGCCCAGGTCCTACGTAGAAACTGATGCCGCCCACGCGGCCTTAAGCAGGAGCCGACATGCCGCGCACGCTCATAAGAAAGAACCCGAGCAACTTCAAGACCCTGCCGTTGTACGTCGAAGCGACTCCCGAAGGCTTGAGCTATCAGAGCGTCGGGATGCCGCTCAATTTCTCCCAGACCCTGCAACGTCGCCGCCCGGTGACGGTGCCCGACACTGAGCGCTTCGCGCTGGAACTGGCCAACCTTGGGGTCTCGGTGCGCCTGACCCTGCATTGGCAGAATCGCGATTACTGGGTCTTGGTGCGTCAACGCCGGCAAGACCGCGGCGATGTGGTGCTCAAGTTAATATCCGGTTACGTGCCAGCCCACGAGCTGAACCTGCCACTGCATACGGCGATCCAGGAGATCGCCGAAGAGTGCCTGCTGGAAACCCCGGAAGGCTGGCTCGGTGGACGCTTCAATGACACCTGGCTGCCGGCGCCCTACTCCTCGGCGCTGCATTATCGCGAGGCATTACCCTTTCGCCTGACGCCGTTGTCCGGCTCCGCGCGGCCTGTGCGTTGCGCCAAGATGCAGTTGATCGAACGTCCGCGGGCTTACGTGCATTTGCCGACGGCTTCGCTGCAATTGATTTATGACTTGCGCCTGGACGTACCCAAGGAAGCCAAGTCCCTGAGCCTGTTTCATGTCGATGAGCGACTGGAGGGGGATCAGTTGGTGGCCCGGCTCGATCGCAAGCGCCCCGATTTGTATTTGATGCCGCTGCAGGACGGCCAGCCGATGGCCGAGCTGTATACCTTGAAAAAGGATCAGCTGTACCCGGCGAGTACGCGCGGGCTGTACCTGGCAGAGAGTTTTGCCCAGCAGGAAGGCTGGCTGGTGCGCGATGAGCGGATTCGCTGGAAGGATTGGGTACGGCAGCAGGGGTTGAGCCCGCCGGGGAAGGATTCGGGTCTGGCCCGGTTACGCGGGAAGGCGAAGCAATTGCTGAAGAAGATTGTGCCGCGTAAGGCAGTGCGATAGGAACAAGAGCGCTTGTGTGGCGAGGGAGCTTGCTCCCGCTCGGCTACGCAGTAGCCGCACCGGCTAACGAGTATTCCCTGAAATCACGCGGTGTATGGTTTTGGGGCCGCTTCGCAGCCCAGCGGGAGCAAGCTCCCTCACCACAGTGACCGCGTCGTCTTCAGTTATTGCGGATTTTTTCGACTATTGCGGTAGTCGAGCTGTTTGCCACCAGCCCCAGTACTTTCACGGTTCCGCCGTAAGCGGTCACGATGTCCGCGCCGACCACCTGGTCGATCCCGTAATCCCCGCCCTTGACCAACACGTCCGGCTTGACCTCGCGCAGCAGGTTTTCAGGGGTGCCTTCAGGGAAGCTGATCACCCAATCCACGGCGCCCAGACCGGCCAGTACGGCCATGCGACGGTCGACGCTATTGATCGGACGACCCGGCCCTTTCAGGCGGCTGACCGAGGCATCGTCGTTGACCGCAACGATCAGACGATCGCCTTGGGCGCGTGCCTGCTCGAGGTAGGTCACGTGGCCGGCGTGCAGGATGTCGAAGCAGCCGTTGGTGAAAACAATCTTCTCTTTATGTGCTCGCGCATCGTCGACCGCCAGCAGCAACTGCTCAAGGCCCAGCACACCGCGCTCGGAACCTTCTTCGCGCTGGATGGCACGACGCAGTTCCGGGGCACTGATCGCCGCCGTACCGAGCTTGCCGACGACGATGCCCGCCGCCAGATTGGCCAGGGCCACCGCGTGTGGCAGCTCTTCGCCCGCAGCGATCGCGGCCGCCAGCGTGGAAATCACCGTGTCGCCGGCACCAGTCACGTCGAACACTTCACGCGCTCGAGCCGGCAGGTGCAGCGCAGGATGGTCCGGGCGCAACAAGGTCATGCCGTGCTCGCCACGGGTCACCAGCAACGCGCCGAGGTCCAGGTCGTGCATCAACTGCGCGCCCTTGCTGACCAGCTCGTGCTCATCGGCGCAACCGCCGACGATGGTTTCGAATTCGCTGAGGTTCGGCGTGATCAAGCTCGCGCCACGGTAGATCGAGAAGTCCTTGCCCTTGGGATCGGCCAGCACCGGAATGCCACGGGCACGGGCGGCCTGGATCAGCACCTGATGGTTTTTCAGTGCGCCTTTGCCGTAGTCGGACAGCACCAGCACCTTGATGCCTTCGAGCAGTTCGTCGACCTGCTCGCCCAGCGCCAGGGCGTCGGTGGCGAAGGGTTCTTCGAAGTCGATACGCAGCAATTGCTGGTGACGGCTCATGACCCGCAGCTTGACGATGGTCGGCTGGTGCGCAATGCGCTGGAACAACGCCCGCACGCCAGCGCCCTTGAGGCTATTGGCCAGGCTGTCGGCAGCTTCATCGTCGCCCGTCACGCCGACCAGCGAGGCCGGTGCGCCGAGGGCGGCAATGTTCAACGCAACGTTGGCGGCACCGCCGGGGCGGTCCTCGATTTGCTCGACCTTGACTACCGGCACCGGCGCCTCAGGGGAAATCCGTGAGGTACCACCATGCCAGTAACGGTCGAGCATGACATCGCCGACCACCAAGACAGGGGCTTGATCGAATCGCGGCATGGACAACTTCATGGAGCAACCCACATACAAAATGAACAGGGGCGCGATATTACCACAGGGTTGGCACTGGCTTGCGCGACGGCTGCAACGGGATGATTCGACAGGTAAATCTGATCAATTATTGAGCAGAAATACTGATAACTGATACAAATCACCGGGCGCATTGCACGCCCGGTGAACAAGGGTCAGGCGATGTCTTCCGCCGGGGCGTCGAGGCCCATGGCATTCAGTCGGGCGTAGTAGCCATTGTGCGCCAGGAGTTCGGCATGGGTGCCGCGCTCGACGATCCGGCCCTGGTCCATGACCAGAATCAGGTCCGCCTTCTCGATGGTCGACAAGCGGTGAGCGATCACCAGGGTGGTCCGGCCTTTCATGACCTGGTCCAGTGCCGCCTGAATATGCCGCTCGGACTCGGTATCGAGGGCCGAAGTGGCTTCGTCGAGAATCAGCAACGGAGCGTTCTTCAACAACGCACGGGCAATCGCCAGGCGCTGGCGCTGACCGCCGGACAGCAACACGCCGTTCTCGCCGACCTGAGTGTCCAGGCCTTCGGGCAACTGCGCGATAAAGTCCATCGCATAGGCGTCTCTTGCCGCTTTTTCGATGTCTTCACGGGGCGCCCCCGCCAGATCGCCATAGGCAATGTTGTTGGCCACGGTGTCGCTGAACAGGGTCACGTGCTGGGTCACCTGGGCGATGTGCTTGCGCAGGTTCAGCAATTTGTACTGCTCCACTTCAACGCCATCGATCAGGATCTCGCCTTTGTCGTGGTGATAGAAACGCGGAATCAGGTTGGCCAGGGTCGACTTGCCGCTGCCCGAACGCCCGACCAGTGCCACCATTTGCCCCGGCTCGACCGAGAAACTGATGTCGTCGAGTACCTGGCGATCGGTGTCCGGGTAAGTGAAGCTCAAGTGGCGCACGTCCAGACGACCGCTGACGGCATCACGCTCGACCGTGCCGGTATCAATTTCCGGCGCGACGTCCAGCTGCTCGAAGATGCTCTCGGCACCGGCCACACCTTTCTGGATGGTCGAGCTGACTTCGGACAATTGACGGATCGGCTTGGGAAGCAGGCCGGCCAGGGTGATGTAGGCGACCATGTCACCGGCCGACGCATCGCCGCGCAGGTACAGCACCAGGAACATCAGCACCGCCATGGCGCTGTAGATCACCAGTTGCAGCAACGGCGTGTAGATGGCACCGGTACGGGTCATGCGCAGTTGTTTGTCGGTGTTGCCCTGGCTGGCATCGTAGAAACGTTTTTCTTCGTAGACTTCGCCGCCGAAGCTGCGCACCACGCGATAACCCTGGATGGTTTCCGAAGCCACGTGCGTCACGTCGCCCATGGCCAGCTGGATTTTCTTGCTCTGCTTGCGAAATTTCTTGCTCGCGGTGCGTACCATCAGGGCGATCAACGGCAGGATCGCGACCATCACCAGCGTCAGCTTCCAGTTCATGAACAGCAGCGAGGCGAACAGGAAGATGACCGTCATGCCTTCTCGGATTACGACCTTGATCGCATCTGTGGCCGCCCCGGTGACCATCGTCACGTTGAAGGTGATACGTGAAATCAGATGACCCGAGTTATGCTTGTCGAAATACCGATTGGGCAAAACCAGCAGGTTATTAAACAACTGCACACGTAAATCATGGACCAGCCCGAGGGAAACCTTGGCCAGAAAGTAGTTGCCCAGATAAGATCCCAGCCCCTGCCATGCGGCGATCAGGATGATCAGCAACGGCACCGCCTGCAGCAGTTGCAGGTCTCGCAGGTAAGGCACGGTTGGAAACAGCACTGCCTCGGGGTTGGACAGGCCGTCGACGAAGTACTTTAGGATGTAGCCGAGCATTGGCTGCGTCGAAGCGAAAATCAGAAAACCGACGATGCTGATCAGAAACAGGCTGATATACGGCCGGACATAGCCGAGCAGGCGGAAGTAGATTTTCAAGCTCGAAGGGCTTGCGGAGAGACTGGAGTCGGTCATATCACGCGAATGTCGATAAAAAGGACGCTGACTTTAGCACAGCTTCCTCAGGGTTCTGGCAATCGCATAAAGGCTGTTATTGTTACGCGTCAGATTAAGCATCAAATAGCCATCGCTCCAAAATGGCCGATCAACTTCAGGATTGAATCTCTCAGCATGCAACTCAGCGGTTTCAATAGCGTATCCAATCGAGTCTTCGATTTCATTTGCCTCTGGATTCTTCCGGTCGGCTACTTTTTGCTTTTGTGCGCGCTGTTTTTCCTGCCGGGACGAAGTCTGCATCACAAGCTTTTTTATGGCCTGTTCAGCATTCCAGCGCTGATTGCCCTTTGCTTGCGGCCCCGTGAATTCAAGGAATTGCTGCGCGAACCGATCTTCGTCGCAGTGCTGGTGTTCGCAGCCTGGGCGCTGGTGAGTTTGTGCTGGGGCCCTGAAAACAAAAGCATCGGTCAGTTCAAGCCGCCACTGCATACATTGTTGTTGTTTGCAGGCTGTTACTTGCTGGTGCGTTATCGCAGTGAAATCGTTCAGCCGCTGTTGTTCAGCGCCTCGATGGTCGCCCTGATCGGCACGGCTTACTACTTATGCCTCTTTGCTCGAGTCTACGAGCCCGGGCTGCGGCTGATAGGTGGCGGCGCGTTCGACAATCCTTTGCTCAGTTCTCACATCTTCGGCTTTTTTTGCGCGTACTGGCTGAGTTTGAGCATGACCTGCAAGTGCCGGAAAGTGCTCTGGCTGAGCATCCCGGCGATGGCCATCATGTTCGCTGCGGTGCTTGAAACGGGGTCAAGAACGCCTCTGGTTGCACTGACGTTGGCGTCACTGTGGCTGAGTTTCATTTGTTGGGGTCGCAGGTCCGTGGTCTTGCTCGGCGCGCTGCTCATCAGTGGGGCAACGGTGACCGTACTGTTCTCGCAGATGATCATCGAACGCGGCGACTCCTATCGCTTTGAAATCTGGCAGTTGGCCCTGAACAAAATTGCTGATCACCCGTGGATCGGGCATGGCTATAACGCGGACCTGGCCATCGACCCTGGGGTTGGTACGAATTTTCAGGAGCCTCACAGCTTTGTATTGGGCGTGCTCTATTACGTCGGCATTCTCGGCCTTCTGCCGTGGTTGTTCTTTCAAGCCTGGGGTTTGCTGAGCAGCTGGCGCCATCGCGTGCAACCGCTGTTCATCATTGCGTCCACCTGGCTGGTATTCGGCATCGGCGCGGGTTTGACCGAAGGTGGCGGGATCATTTCCCGACCGAAGGAACACTGGTTCCTGCTGTGGATTCCGTTGGCGCTGATCGCTGCGCTGAGCATTAACCAGCGCGCCAAACGTTTATTGGCGATGCCGGTCAAGTCACTGAAATCGACCGTCATGCATACGATGACTGCCAATGCGCAGGTGATTGAAGAAGATGGTCTGGGCCCCAAAGTGCTGCGTCTGGTCGATGGCAGCTTCCTCAAGCTGTTCCGCCGCCGCCGCTGGTACACCTCGGGTAGCTTCAACCCCTATTCCGAACGCTTTGCGGTCAACAGTGAGCAATTGCGCAACCTCGGCATTCCCACCCCGCAAATCCTTGACCTGTATCGGCTCGACGATGGCAGCAGCGCCGTGCACTACTCGCCACTGCCGGGCAATACGTTGCGTCAGGTGCTGCAAGGCATTACCGCACCGGCGGTACGCCAGGCGCTGGTGGAGCGGTTCGGCAAGTTCATGGCGCAACTGCATGAACAGGGCGTCTATTTCCGCTCGCTGCATCTGGGTAACGTGCTGGTGTTGGAAGATGGCGAGTTCGGCCTGATCGATGTCGCCGACATGCGCATCTATCCTTCGTCGCTGAGCCTGTCCCTGCGTCAGCGTAATCTGCGCCATATGCAGCGCTACACGGTGGATAAGCGCTGGTTGTTCGAAGACCATTTCGAAGCACTGCTCCAGGGATACGCCATGATGGCGTCGAAATCCGCTGTCGATAACCTGCACAGGCAAGTGCTGGCCGGGAGTTCCCCGGCTCGGACTCATTGATGACTGAAACCAATCCGTTCATTGCGCTGGCAGCCTACCTGCTGGCCATCGTGACCGCCGCCCTGTTGTTGCGCGCCGTTCCGAAAATCACCCGTCACCTGGAGCATTCCGGCGAAAGCCGCTATGCCAGCATTGACGGACTACGCGGCTATCTGGCGTTTGGTGTGTTCGTGCACCATTCGGTCATCACCTGGATCTTCCTGCGCACCGGCGTTATCGAATTTCCGCCAAGCAACTTCTACTCGCAGCTGGGCCAGGGAAGCGTCGCGCTGTTTTTCATGATCACCGGTTTTCTGTTCTGGAACCGATTGCTCACTCAGGGACGTCAACACGACTGGCTGGCCTTCGCAGTCTCTCGGGTGTTTCGCCTCTACCCGTTGTACCTGCCGTTGATGCTGATTGTATTTGTCACGGTGTTCTATCTGCAGAACTGGGAACTCAAGGACCCCGGCATCCGACTGGCCGGGCAGATACTGGCCTGGCTGACGTTCGACCGGCCGGACGTCAACCAGTACCACCAAACCGGCATGCTGATCTCCAACGTCACCTGGACCCTGGGCTACGAGGTGTTTTTCTATCTGGCGCTGCCATTGGCCGGCATGGTCTTCATTTATCGCGGCAGCTGGCTGCAAGTGGTGCTGTGCCTGATCGGCATTTACGCGCTGTACCAATTGGTCGGGTGGGAGCACTCACTGAAGAAGCACTTTCTGGCGAGTTTCCTGGGCGGCATTGGTGCGGCGTACTGGATACGCCGCCCACACTTGATGGCCTGGGGTCAGACGCGACAGGCGGGGATTATCGCGTTGCTGGCGCTGGCGATTGCCTTTACGGCATTCAACCGCGCGTTCAACCTGCTGCCACTGCTGCTGCTTTCCCTGTTTTTTGTCATCGTGGCCTCTGGAAACACACTGTTCGGCGCTCTCAAGCCGCGCAGCATCCGCTGGCTCGGGGAAATCAGCTACAGCACCTATTTGCTGCACGGGTTCGTGCTTTGGGTGATGGTGCAACGCCTGCCGCTGGTGATGGATCTGGACGCTCGTGACACCTGGACCTATCTGTCGCTGCTGGCCGTATGCACGTGCCTGCTGATTGTCATCAGTAGCCTGACGTTCTTGTACATAGAAAAGCCAGGCATGTCGGCCGGCCGCAAACTCTTGCAGTGGCTGCGCCAAGGCAAAAAGGCCGAAAAGAGCCTAACGGAGAAGGTCGCTCGCTGAAGCGATCAGCCCCCTTTCCAAAGCTGATAACGCATCCTCTGTAGCAGCTGGCACAACCGAACGCAGGTTTCGCCAGCTGCTGCACAGATCGCGATACGACCTTAGTCTTTTTCCAACGGCGAGAAATACAGCCGCCCCAGACCGCGCCAGGTCTTCTTGTTCCAGGCCCTGAACGGGATCTGCGCCAGCAGCTCGCGGGCGAGCTTGCGGTCACGGTTGGCGGTCTTGAGGAACATAGAACTGAGGAACTTGTAACGCACCTCGTCGTACAGCGGATGATCGCTGAACAGCGCGTAGGAGCGCAGGATGTTGTCGACCATGAAGCGGTGGTTCTTATAGGAGTTGGTGGCGTGCTTGCGATAGCGCGCCATCAGCACATTCAGGCCATCGATAAAGTAACCGGCACGGGTCACCTTCAGCTCGATCAGCAAGTCTTCCAGTCGGATGTTCGGATCGAACCCACCCACCTTGTCCAGCGCTTCCCGGCGGATCATCAGGGTTGGCGCGGGCGGATAGGGTTTGCGCTCCAGGAACATGTCATCGAAATCCAGACGACGGAACGGCACATCACGGCGCTGACGCTTCTCGGGATACAGATTGCCGTCGGCGTCGATCAGCTCGATGTTGCCGGCGCAGATACCGACCTCGGGCTTGCCATCCATGTACGCCACCTGAGTCGCGATGCGCTCCGGCAGCATGATGTCGTCGGAACCGAATGGCACGATCAGGCTGCCCTTTGAACGGGCAATGGCGCCATTGAGCGTGTTGGTCAGCCCCTGGTTCTGCTGAACCTGGAAATCGAAACCGTACTGCGCCTGCAACACCTTGATCCGCTCGACGCTATCATCCTTGGAGCCGTCGTCGACCACCAGCAGCTCGATGTTCTTATAGGTCTGGTTGAGGACGCTGAGAATGCTTTCCTCTATGTAGCGAGCGTGGTTGTACGACGCGATGATGACGGTTACGAGAGGTTGCGCGTCGCTCATGGTTGTTCCTTGCGGGCCTGTTCCAGGCCGGAGTCGATCAGGTTCAGGTATTCCTGGCGGAACACCTCGATGTCATGTTGTTCCTGGAGATAACGGAAGGACTGCTCGCCCTTGACCTTGAGCTCGTCATCCGACAGCCCGAGGTAGCTATCCAGTGCCGTGATCAGGCTCGGCACGTCTTTTGGCGTAATCGCCAACCCGCCAGCACCTTCGATCAACGGCAGCATGGCCGGCACGTTGGAGGCGATCACCGGCAGATGCCCGCTCATGCCTTCGAGCAGCGCCAGTCCCAAGCCTTCAGCCAGGGACGGCATGGTCCAGATGTCGAACGCGCGAATGTACTGCAAGGCGATTTCCTTGAAGCCCAGCAGGTGCGCGCGACCGGTCAGGCCCAGGCTTTCGATTTCGGATTTCAGGCGCGACTCTTCGCGGCCGGCACCGATGATCGCCAACTGGGTATTGGGGTATTTGTCTTTGAGGGCAGCAAACGCCTGCAACAGATAGGTGTGACCCTTGACCGGCACCAGGCGACCCAGCGCCCCGATCAAGCGCACCGACGGATCGATGCCCAGCAGTTCACGGGCACGCTCGCGGCTGTGCTGCAAGCCTTCGGCCTGCTCGATGTCGATGGCGTTGGTAATGGCGTAGGTATTCTGGTCGGTGAAACCGCAGTCACAGTCCAACAGGTACTGCTTGACCGCCGGCGACACACCGACGAAGCGCCAGTGACGATCGATCAGGCGTTGGGTCTGGCGGCGCCGGTAAAACCGGTCGTACTCGCCAAAACCGTGGGAAATGCCGATGCACAGCGGCACCTTCAACCAGCGGTTGAGCGTCAGCATCATGTTTACCGGCTTGAAGCGGTTACAAATCACCACGTCGAATTTTTCTGCGCGGCAAAACTTGTACAGCTGCCACATCGCCCGCAGGCGCATGCCCTTGAGGGACTTGTCGGAAAACTCGAAGTACACCGAACGGTCGGCCCGGCTCACAGCCTCGCCCGGCCCGGGTTTGCCACGCAGGAATGCCGCCGTGACCTCATAGCGATCACTCGGCAGCGCCTTGACGATCTGCTCCGCGAGGTCGGCAAAATCATGGGCTTTGACGTTGTAGTCAGGCTGCAATTGCAGAACCTTTGACCGTTGACTCATAACTCTCCCCGGTGAAAACCTGTCGCATCGATGACCCAGGCCGGTTCGGCGGCAATACGCCTGACCTCGGCTGGATCGGGTGGAGGTAACCGTGACCACTCGTTGCGTTTCCAGCAAACAAAATGGAAGTACGGAAACCGGCGATCGCCATCGCGATCATTACTCAAACAGCCATTACGCCAATACCAGCGTTGCGGAAAATCATCCGTGCCGTCGTGCCACTTGATACAGCCACCCGGCGTGCTGAACGCCTCGGTGAATTCGCTGCGCCGACGCCACGGATTGAACTTGCCCACCAAAGTGAACAAAGGCTCGGGGAAATTCTTGCGCCAGAGAAAGATCCGACTGAATGCGCCCTCGTCCAGCGCATGATGCTCCTGATCGGTGAAGCGCTTTCGCCAGTCCTTCATCTGCATGAACAACTCACGTTTGCGGGCGTTGTTGCGCATCAGGCAGAGATGCCCTGCTACCCGCCGCTCGTGAGTCGAGAACAGGTCATAACCGGCCAGACGATCAGGGGTGAAGTAACTTCGCAGGTCACCATACACCAGATCAATATCGCCGAACCCCCAGAAATCATAGCCTTGCAAGCGGTCGGCATGAATATGCCCCAGCGCCGGCTTGATGTCGCAAAGCTTGTAAGCTGTATCCGGTGCAAAATCGATGCCCAGCCGTTTTGACACCAACCCGCAGTATTCGCTGAACGTCATGAACTCGACGGTGACGTTGGGTGGCAGGTTATCGGGCGTGCCGCAATCGCTGAACAGCAACCAGTCGATATCGGCATTGCGACGACAACTTTCCAGGAAAAACGGCATCCAGAACGGCCATTGGCCGAAATACGGAATCAGAAAAACAATGCGCGGGCGTGGGTTGATCACAGAAGAATCACTGCAGTGGTTTAAGACGCGGCCATGCTAGACAGCGAAGTGCTTCATTTCTGCTGTCGAGATGTTTCATCATGATTCAAAAGCCATAACAATTCATGACGTCTGACCGCCTTGCGAAAAAATTCGTTTTCGCCATAAAGGGGCGGCACTCTAAGGGCCAGCAGACGCTGTATCAACCGACGCAAACGTCGCTTGAACGGCATGGGCGGTTGCAGGTCATGCATCATGCCCAGTGCCATGGCTTTATCACGTTGAAGGTCCAGCGACAGCGGCAGGCAGCAAGGCTGCATCGGTGTGGTCGAGTCGAAGGCCGGCGGCAGCGCGATGCCATGCCCCGCATCGCCCATCGGCCAGCGATCGTTATCGTGCAGATGATTGGCGTAGCCGAGCAAGGTGGTCGGTTGCCATTCCAGGCCTCGCAAGGCTTCAAGGACCGCTTGCTGGGCACAGAGATGATCGGGATGCGGGTCGAGCGCCGGGTGCGGCAGCACGATCACTTCAGGGCGCGCGCGCAGTATCAGTTCACGCAGATCGGCCAGCAGGTTGTTCCAGGTCGGAGCACCGTCGACGTCGCCCGGCAGGGCAAATGGATTCAACTGGCGATACACGCGGGTGTCGCTCAATTCGGCTTCACGGGAACCCATCGGCTTCGCCGGTGCGGCCTGCATCGCAGCCAGTTGCAGGCAGAAATAACCCAGTTGCACGCAATGCGCTTCAGGCACGCCAGCCCAACGCGGCACAGCGATGCTGTCCCAGGCGCGCAAACGGCCCTTGAGCCGCGCCGCCTCGACCTTGTTCAGGCCGATCTGCTGATAATGCTCGGCTTCGATTTCACCGGCGGTGAGGGTCACGATCCAGGCTTCATCGGCCTGGCTGTATAAACCATAGGCGGCCAGTTCGGCGTCATCGGCATGAGGGGCGATCACCATTACGCGCTGGCGGCGGTAATCCGGTTGTTCCAGCGCCCACAGCACAGGCTCACCGAGCAAGCGGCAGAAGCGTCCGTGCAGGCGCAACTCGCCCCGCGACAATACTTGCGCCTGACCACTGAGGTTCAGGTAACGCAGGCCATTCACACCGCGCTCAAAGGTTTGCCGGTCCGGATTGTCGCCGCCCAACAACTCGACCACCGGGTCGATAAAGCGCCCCAGCCACGTGCTTTTTACCCGCAGCGCCAACACCAGCGTTGCGTCGTCGACCAGCATCACGCCTTCGTCCAAGCGTAACCGCTCACCGTCCAGATGCACCTTGGGCTGCGGGGTGTAGGGCGGGAAGCTGTATTGGTAATCGTCTTTGGGCGAATAGAACAAATGGTCGGCGAACCATGCCTCGTGGGCAATCCAGCCCAGCACCGCGAGTACCAGCGGCAACCACCACGCCACCAGCACGCCGATGGCAATCAACAGCACCAGCGCGATCAACAGGCCGATGCGTTTGTTGCGCCGATGGCGCTTGAGCAGTTGCTGTTTGCGGCTCATGGGTTCACTCACACGGTGAAGACCGGCACGGGATTGCACCAGCGGTCCTTGTATTCCCGGTCGGCGCGGCCGAAGGAGAACCGCAAGGGTTTACCCAGGGCGCGGGCGTGTTCCCAGGCACTTTGGGTATTGAGAAAACTCAGCACGCTGCCGGGGCTGAACTCGCGCGTTTCGGGATCGACCCCCCCATTGATGTACTCGACGCTGATCCACTCCGGCGCCTCGACGCGGTACACCAGTTGAATCGCAATCGGCGCATCGTTGAGGAAAATCACC
Source organism: Pseudomonas sp. SJZ077 (assembly GCF_007993905.1). NCBI lineage: Bacteria > Pseudomonadati > Pseudomonadota > Gammaproteobacteria > Pseudomonadales > Pseudomonadaceae > Pseudomonas > Pseudomonas sp. SJZ077. Next base: position 43,144 of record NZ_VIUJ01000030.1, on the reverse strand, counting down.
GAGCCGATCAGCAAGTCCCGCAGCAGCTCGATCACCTCGCCCATGCGCTCGGCGCCGGTGGCCGGGAAGCCCCAGCGACGCTGGAACAGGTCGCAATAGATCGCGCCCAGCTCAGCGCTGGAGAACTCGGCGACCGGCCGCACCACCCCGCCCGCCTCTTCCAGCAGACGCAATTCACGGCGCTGGTTGTAGCGAAACTTCTTCGACAACTCTTCGGGCGTGCGGGCCATCGCCAGTTGCTCAGTCTGCAGCTTGATGCCGGTGAAACGGCCTTCGTTGAGCGCCGACAAATAACGTCCGCGATGGCGCAGCGGCGCCTGCGCATCAGCGGCGGCCGGCAGGATCAACTCGGCATTGCCGAGGTCGAACAGGCCTTTTTTACCACGGCGCTTGAGTACGTCTTTGGACAGCGCCAGGTCACGGCCCCAGGTCGGGATGGCGGCTTTAACTTCACCGTTTTTTTCCCAGGCCAGGTAACGCACCGGGATGTCGGCCAACTGTGCCAGACGTTCAACTACCAGAGGATGGGTCGCGACGCTGCCGCCAAAACGTTGCCAGGCCTGTGCATAAGTCGAGGCGTCGACCACCGCCCAGCCCCGTTCGCGCCAGCCTTGAAATCGGTTGAGCATCAGCCCCTCGGTGCCAGTTCAGTGACGTGCGGCAAATGCCAGAAAGCATCGCGTACCGCGCGGTCGGAGAAACGCTCACGCAGGCGATCGAGCATCAGCTCGGCACACTGGTGACGTTGCTGGTCGTCCATCGCGGCCAGGTGTTGCAGCCCTTGGGCCAGGTGTTCGGCATCGCCCAACGGGAACAGAATGCCCACGCCTTCGACGACTTCCTTGGCCCCACCGCACGCGGTGGCGAGCAACGGTACACCGGCGGCCATGGCTTCCAGCAGCACCATGCCGAACGGTTCGTGATCAGAACTCAGGGCAAACACATCGAAGGCACGGAAGTAACGACGGGCATCCGGCACCTGGCCGAGGAACAGCACGCGGTCGCCGATACCCAGCTCCCGGGCCAGGGCCTTGAGGTCCTCCTCCAGGCGACCACTGCCGAGGATCACCAGTTGACTGTTGCCCGGCAAGCCCGGCAATGCCTCGGCAAATCCGTGCAGCAGCGTGGTCTGGTCTTTGTCTGGGTGCAGCCGTCCGACGTTGCCGACAATCCAGGCATCCGCCGACAGGCCGAGGGTTTCCCGGGCCTCGCGCACCGACACCTGGCTGGTTTGCAATGCCGGCACATCGACACGGTTATACAACGTCTGAATCCGCCCGGCCGGCCATTTCGGCAGGCAACGGCGCATGTCGTCACGCACCGCATCGGAGACCCCGAGCAGGCTCAGGCGCTTGCGGAAAATATGCGCGAACAGTTTGCGGGTGCCGCGCTTGTAATCGCCAAAGGCGTGATGCACGCCGATCACCGGCAGCGAAGTGCCGAGCAAGGCGATGTAGATCGGCTTGAAGCGGTGAGCAATGCAGAAACTGAAGTTGCGCGAGGCGGCGATCTTGCGCAGATCGCTGATGGCGCCCAGCTTCAGGCCACGAATGGCCTTGGAGCTGTATTCCATGAACAGCACTTCATCGGAAGCGCAGTTCGCGGCGACTTCGCTATCGGCGGCCCCGGTCAAAAAGACCGTGGTCACCCGATAACCGGTCCCCGCGAACAGGCTGGCGTACTGCCGGGCGCAGTCCAGGAACGGCCCGTCATAGCCGTGGCAGAACTGCAACACATGGCGTTCAGCCGAGCGTGTCATAAGCGTTGGCGCCCTCTTTGACCACCAGGATGTCTTCCATGATCAGATACTGTAGATCGGAACCGAAGAACATGTTCAGCGCGTCGGTCGGCGAGCAGATCATCGGCTCGCCACGACGGTTGAGCGAGGTGTTCAGCGACACGCCGTTGCCGGTCAGCACTTCCAGCGCCTTCATCATGTCGTAGTAACGCGGGTTGTATTCGCGCTTGAGCACCTGGGCCCGGGAAGTGCCGTCTTCGTGGACGACTTCCGGCACGCGGGTCTTCCATTCTTCAGCCACTTCGAAAGTGAAGGTCATGAACGGCGCCGGGTGATCGATCTTGATCATCTGCGGGGCCACGGTGTCGAGCATCGACGGGCAGAAAGGCCTCCAGCGCTCGCGGAACTTGATCTGGTGGTTGATGCGGTCAGCCACGCCGACAGCGCTCGGGCAACCGATGATCGAACGACCGCCCAAGGCCCGCGGACCGAACTCCATGCGGCCCTGGAACCAGGCAACCGGGTTACCGTCGACCATGATTTTGGCGATGTTTTCCGGCATGTTTTCGAGTTTGCGCCAGACCGGCTTGCTCGGATGACGGGCGCACGCGGCGACCACGTCTTCGTTGCTGTACGACGGGCCGAGGTAGACGTGTTCCATCTTCTCGACCGGCACGCCACGGGCATTGGACACGTAGGCTGCTGCGCCGACTGCGGTGCCGGCATCGCCGGAAGCAGGCTGTACGAACAGCTCCTTGACGTCGTCACGGGCGATGATTTTCTGGTTGAGCTTGACGTTCAACGCACAGCCACCGGCGTAGGCCAGTTTGCCGGTTTCCTTGAGCACGTCGCCCAGGTAGTAGTCGATCATCTGCAGCGCAATTTTTTCGAACAGCGCCTGAATGCTGGCGGCGTAGTGGATGTACGGCTCGTCGGCGATGTCGCCTTCGCGCTTCGGCCCCAGCCACTCGATCAGCTTCGGCGAGAAGTAGTAACCCTTGCCCTTCTCTTTATAACGGCGCAGGCCGATCACGTTGGCGTAGTCGGTGTTGATCACCAGTTCGCCGTTCTCGAACGAGGCCAGACGCGAGAAATCGTATTTGCTGGCATCGCCGTACGGCGCCATGCCCATGACCTTGAACTCACCGTCCAGCATGTCGAAACCGAGGAACTCGGTGATCGCGCCGTACAGGCCGCCGAGGGAGTCCGGATCAAAGAATTCCTTGATCTTGTGGATCTTGCCGTTTTCGCCATAACCGAAGAAGGTCGTGGCGTACTCGCCCTTGCCGTCGATGCCGAGGATCGCGGTTTTCTCTTTGAAACCCGAGCAGTGATAAGCGCTGGAAGCGTGGGCCAGGTGGTGTTCAACCGGCTCGATCTTGATTTTCTTCGGATCGAAGCCCAGTTGCTCCAGGCACCAGACGATCTTGTTGCGATAGCGCTTGTAGCGACGGTTGCCCATCAGGATCGCGTCGAGTGCGCGGTCCGGGGCGTACCAGTAACGCTTGGCGTACTGCCAGCGGGCCTTGCCGAAAATGCTGATCGGGGCGAACGGAATCGCGACCACGTCAACGTCGGACGGCTTGATGCCTGCCTGCTCCAGGCAGAACTTCGCCGATTCGTAAGGCATGCGGTTCTTTGCATGTTTATCGCGTACGAAGCGCTCTTCCTCAGCCGCCGCGACCAGCTTGCCGTCGATGTACAAGGCTGCTGAAGGATCATGGCTAAGGGCGCCGGACAGGCCAAGAATCGTCAATGCCACAGGGGTCTAGCCTCTTTAGTCTGCATGCAGGCGACAAGCGCCTCAAAAATTGATGTGCCCCTCGCAAGGGGCGAGAGACAGCTAAAGGGCGGGATTATAGCTTAAAAGCGACGGCAAGCCTCTAGCGGGAAGTGGCAAGCAGCAAGCTCACGCGTTGACAGCAGAAAGACGTCGACATAGGCTCCTGCTCAAATGGACTGGGAGATCCCGGTCGGCGCTATAGCCTCGGTGAGTTCATCGGGGCTTTTCGCTTTCTGAAACAGGGAAAACCTGTTTCAGGACTAGACACATCACCCGCCGGATTACAAAAGCGCTACCCGCGGCCTGCTCGCCAGTAAATACTCAGATTGCCGTCGATAGCCTGGCGGTAAATCGTATAGGGCAAGGAAACGGTGTCCATGACCCCCGACAGGGTCAGGTCCAGCAACACAAAGGGGACGAGGAAGCCGGTGGGATCTGGCGGGGCATTCAGGATGCAGAAGTCGTAGGCCAGGCCGCTGTAGATGCGGGGGATGGACTGGCAGTAGGTTTTTTGTTTTCGCAGGCCGCGAGCGGCGTCTTCGTCATCTTGCAGCACCGTCAGCGCGGTCCCGCATCCCGATAAAGCCAGTGAGAATGTACCGATTGCAACAGCCGTTTTTATGGTCAAGGTTTGCCCTCCGTGAACGTCAGGCGAAACTAGCATCGCGGCTCTTCAGCGCACAGTTCACGGGGTCTGGGGATCATGTAGGACGGTTCACAAGAACTTGTCCTCTTAATCTCGGGTGTCTGTTCTGGCCCCATCGCGAGCAGGCTCGCTCCTACATTTGATCTGCGGTGAACACAGAGCCCCTGTGGGAGCGAGCCGGCTCCGGGCGGCGTTCCGACGATAGGGTCGAAGACCCGATTCAGGCCGCGCCAGAGATGTCTTGGGGCAGACGCTGATCAATGACCTGATACAGCGCACTGCTCTCGGGCCAGTTACGCATGAACCGCGCCCGGTCCCGCGCATACGCTGGGGCAAAGCTCCCTACAGAGCCATGCTGACACATCGAATCCAGATCGATCAGCGCCCAGCGATCCTGCTGCCAGAACAGGTTGTGCCCCTTGAAATCACCATGGCTGATGCGCTCGCGGATCAGCTCGGCAAACAAATGATCCAGCGCCACCAATTCAGCCTCGGGCGCATCACCCTTTTCAACGTACGGCGCAAAGCGCTCGATGATGTCCGGCCCCGGCAGATACTCAGTGATCAAGTACGCCCGGCTGCGCAGCCAGAGAAAACGCTTCTCCAGCAACGCCAGCGGTTTGGGCGTGGCGATGCCGAGGAACGCGAGGCGATTGCCTTCGCGCCACGAGTGCCAGGCACGGCTCGGGCGCCAGAAGCGTTTGAGCCAGTGGGCAAAGCCTTTGATGTTGTAGCGCTTGATCACCAGCGTCCGACCACCAACCTCGACTTTTCCTACGCTCGCCGCACCGCCGGTCTTGTACAGATGGCCCTGATCGAGCAAGGCATCGGCCTGTTCCAGCACCGGCAGCATCGCCGCCTCTTCTTCGCGACGAATAGCCCGCAAGCCAAAAGGCCCGCGCTGGACGCTGAACAACGAACACTCGCGCCCCACCTTGATCAGATAGTCCTTCAAGCGCCAGCTGCGAACCTTGTCGATCTGCTTCTGCAACGCTTCCATCGGCAAGGCGTGTTCGCCGTTACTCAGCAGGTAATACACCAGCAATTCTTCGGTGAACGGTTCCAAAGACTTGGGCAACTGGGCGAAAAATACGCCGAGGTTTTCCAGGACTTTCTGCCGTGACAGCGGCTGGCCCGGGGTTTCAGCACAGACTCCGCCGCCATCGATCAGGTACAGCCGACCTCGCTGACGCAGGAGATTGTCCAGATGAAGGTCTTCCTGCCAGAGCCCCTTGCGATGCATTTGGCCGATAGCGCCTAACGCCTCGGCCAACACGGCCCCTTGCATATCAGCCAGCACCGGCAAGTGTTCGACTTTTTTCCAGGTCTCCCCCAGGCTCTCGGCGCCTTCGAGGAAATCGAACAGTAGCCAGCCGCCCTCGCCCTCTTTCAGGCCGTCCACCAGCAACTGCGGAGTGGTCAGCCCTTGATCGGCGAGCAAACGCACGCCGTCCAGTTCACGCTGAAAATGCCGCGCCGCCTTGCCGCCGACCAACAACTTGGCCAGCACCGGCCGGCCGCGCCACACGCCGGCGCCGACATAACGCTGCCCCGGCAATACGCGCAACAAGCTCAGCAACTGCAACTCGGCGGGACCGGCAGCATCGGCCAGTGAAATACTCATCGGCAGGCTCGGGCTGCGGCCCGCGCCTTTCAATTCGGACAAACGCATCAGCGCGCCTCCTTGTGACTACGTCGCGCGGTGAGGCGCGAAACCCAACTGTCCACCAGCGAACTGTCCCGTGGCTGATCCACATAAACCGCCAGCAATTCGCGCAACTGCGCTTCGGTCCACTCCGGCGCGCGGCGCAGCAACGGTTCCAGGTCCTTGACCCGGTCACGCTGGCCGAACAGCAACGGCCGGGTTTTTTCCAGGTCGATCAACTGCGCCTGATAACCCTCACCCGTGGCCTGGAGGAAAATGTGCTTGGGGTAGAAACAGCCGTGAAGCTGGCGCACGCCGTGCAGGCGCCGCGCCAGCTCGCCACAGGCTTTCATGATGGCCGTGTGTTGCGCTTCGCTCAGGTCCGACCAGCGCTGTAACAGCGAATCCAGGTCATCCCAACCGTCCAACGCACGGGTCAGCAGAACCGCCCGCACTTCCCCATCGACTTTGCGCTCACCAAAAAACGCCGCTTTCAGCGCCGGAATACCCAGCTTCTGATAACGACTGATGTTGCGAAACTCGCGGGCAAAACTCGGTTCGCCGAACGGCGCATGGAAGGTGCGCGTCAGGTAGTTGCTCTGGCGCTTGAGGTAGTAGCCATGACCTTCCAGATCCAGCCGAAACACGCTACTCCAGCCGCCACTGACGGTGTTGGGCTCATCCACCGCCTCGAGTTGCTTGTCCCAGAGTGCATCGAACGTGCCGAGGCCATGGCGCTCAAGCAGCGCACGGTCTTCAGCGGCCAGGAAATCAGTCATTCGCGCCCCTCGAAAAATCTCACCACGTGCCGGATGCGTTTTTTGTCGTCGGCATTCAGCCGGTCACGCTGGCGGTATTGCAGGTAAAAGCGCAGGCGCTGGGTGGCCGACAGGTGATATTTCGCCACCTTGTCGAGGCAAGCAAGGTCTTTGGTGATCCGGTATTTGAGCCAGAAGCCGCGCCAGAAATCGCCGTTGGGGCAATCGATCAGGAACAGCTTGGCCTCATCGTCGATCAGCAGATTACGCCACTTCAAATCGTTATGGGTGAAACGGTTGTCGTGCATGGTCCGGGTGTAACCGGCCAACTGACGGCTGACGGAATCGACCCAGGCGCGGTCCGCCAGCTTGGGATCGTGGCGGTCGGCGAGGGCCGACAAGTCTTCGGTGTTGGGCAGTTCTCGGGTGATCATCGCGCCACGAGCATACGCCGCGCCTCGCCGCTCCAGCCCCCAGGCAACCACTTCAGCGGTCGGAATGCCCCACTTGGCGAAGCGCTTGAGGTTCTGCCATTCGGCCTTGACCCGGGGTTTGCCCAGGTAGCGGCGCAGGCCTTTGCCGGCACCCACGTAGCGCTTGACGTAATAATTGACGCCGTTGCGATTGACGCGGATGACCTCGGACAACGGGTCGCGGGTCAGGCGTTCACCCTGAAGCGCAAACACTGCTTCCAGGCTGCCAAAATCTTCCGTCAGATCGCTGTAAGCAGGTTCCAGCTTCCAACCGGGCATCAGAGCGCATCCCCGTATCGCTGTTTACGGTCGTAAAGTTTGTTGGCTTTGCCTTCAAGCCAGGCGAGCAGCGACGCTTCTTCAGCCAGAATCTGGCGCAATGGCTGCTGGAAGTAGCCTTTGAGGAATCGCAGTTTGTCGCGCTGGGTCAGGCCGATGTCCAGGGCCGAAAAGTACAACGCCGCCAGATCCTTGTTGCGCCAGCGCTGGGTAATGGCCGGCCGGGTCTGGGCGCGGTGCAGGTCGATCACCGAGAGCTTGAAGTCATCAGCCGTCACCGGTTTATCGGTGTGCAGCAGGAAGTGGCAGATGTAGCAGTCGCGGTGGTTGACCCCGGCGCGGTGCATCATGCCGGTCATGCGCGCGACTTCGGCGATCAGCGCGCGCTTGAGTCTGGGCTCGGGCGGGTTCTTTATCCAGTCGATGCTGAAGTCTTCGAGGCTGACGGTGGGCGCCAGTTCTTCGGTGACGATAAACGAGTGTTGATCCGCCGGGTTGCTGCCCTTTTCGCCATAAGCGACGGCGGTCATAGTCGGTACGCCGACTTCTTTGAGGCGCTGAATGGCCTTCCACTCCTGACCCGCGCCGAGTACCGGCAGCTTGGCCGTCAGCAGGTTCTTGAAGATCTCGCCCCAGCCGATGCCACGGTGGATCTTCACGAAAAAGCCATTGCCGTTCACTTCAGTGCGCAAGGTCCGGCGCGCTTCCAGTTCACGGTAAACCTCGCCCTGCAAGCCTTCCACTTCGGTGAACGCATCGCGTCCGGCCCAAAGGCTCTTGAACGGTTCAGCCAGCATCAACTTCATTAAGCGTGCTCCGCCAGAATCACATCGGCCGCGTGCTGCGGCATGCTGTAGAGGTCGGCCGTCTCAGCGAAGGCCAGACCGTTGCGGCTCCAGGCCGCCCGTGCTTGAGCGTCGTTCAACATGCCGGTCAGGTACTGCGTCAGTTGCGCCTGATCGAACGGTTCGTCCAACACCAGGCCGGCGTCGGCCTCGGCGATGTAATGGGCGTAACCACAGACCGCGCTCACCAATACCGGCAACCCAGCCACCAGGGCTTCGAGCAACACAGTCCCGGTGTTTTCGTTATACGCCGGATGAATCAGCAGGTCGGCACCCAGCAGGAAACGTGGGATATCGCTGCGCCCCTTGAGGAACGTCACGTTGTCGCCGAGCCCCAAAGTGGCGCTCTGCATCTGGAATAATTTGGGGTCATCCTGGCCAATTACAAACAGCCGGGTGCGTTTCTTCAGATCAGCAGGCAACGCGGCCAGCGCCTTGAGGCTGCGATCCACCCCCTTGGTCTTGAACCCGGAGCCGATCTGCACCAGCAGCAGCTCATCGTCCTTGAGGTTGAATTCGCGACGGAAATCGGCTCGGATTTCGGCGGCATTGGCGGGTGCGCGCCGGTCCTGGGAGATCCCCGGCGGCAGCAAATGGAAGCGTTCCAGCGGTGTGTCGTAATGCTTGATGAACAGCGGCTGCTGGACTTCGGAAATCATCAGCACTTCCGTCTTGGCGTCCTTGGCGAACACCGCGCGCTCGTACTCGGCGAAGTGCCGGTAGCGGCCCCAACGACGGTACAGCGAGTTGCGCAGGTTCTGCGCCTTGTCTTCAAAGCAACCATCGGCGGCGTAGTAAACGTCCAGGCCCGGCATCTTGTTGAAGCCGATCAGACGGTCCACAGGACGCTTGGCCAGGTCCGCTTCCATCCACTCGCTGAGCTTTTCATTACGGCGATGATTGAAGAACGCCTTGACCGGCGCCACCAGCACTTCGAAACCCGGCGGGACATCGCCTTCCCAGATCAGCGTGTAGACGCGAATCTGATGGCCGCGCTGCTGGCACTCCAGGGCGATGCGCATGAAATCGCGCTGCAACCCCCCGAACGGAAAGTACTTGTACAAGACGAATGCCAATTGCATCAGCGCAGCTCCTCAGCCAGTAACAACGTGCTCAGTCGGGTCGCGACACGCTCGGGATTCAGACGCGTGAAGCACAGGGGCCACTCGCGTTTCAGGTCGAACTGACGGGCATCTTCGGCCGTCGGTTGATACGTACATTTCTTTTGCAGGCACGGCGCGCAGGGGAAATCGCTGGCGATGTGAATCTGCGCCTTGCCGTAGGCGCCGGTCAGGCCCGGGTTGGTCGGACCGAACAGCGACAGGGTCGGTACGTCGAGCGCGGCGGCCAGATGACCGAGGCCGGTGTCCACGGCCACGCAGGCTTGAGCACCAGCCAACACTTTGCCGACACCGGCCAGGTTCAGTTTGGGCAGCACTTCGACATGCCGGAACCCGGCGGCGATGCGTTCGGCCCGGGCCTTCTCGACCGGATTGCCCCACGGCAGCTTCACGGCAACACCGAGATAGCCAACGCGCTCGGCCAGTTCGCGCCAATAGGCTTCCGGCCAGTGCTTGGTGTCCCACGTGGTGCCGTGCAGAAACAGCACATAAGGGTTCTTGCGCGGCAGTTCCACCAGGCGCTCGACGTTCAAGCCGTAATCGCCCAGGCCTTTGGGCAGGTCGTAGCCCAAGGCCAGAGCGAACAATTGACGTACCCGCTCTACCGCGTGTTGTCCACGGCCCACCGCCAGACGACGGGAATAGAAACGTGCGGCGATGGGCTCGCGCGCCGAGTCCTTGTCGAGCCCGGCGACCGGCGCTTTGACATAGCGCGTCAACCAGGCGCTTTTGAGCAGGCCCTGGGCATCAATCACCAGATCGTATCGGGTGGCGCGAACGCTTTGTTTGAAGCGCTTCCACTCGCCACTATTGAGGGTTTGCCAGAGGTTCTTGCGCCAGCGACGGATCGCCACCGGGATCACCTTGCCCACGGCCGGGTGCCAGGTCGGGATCTCGGCGAAGCCTTCTTCCACCACCCAGTCGAACGTGATGCCGGGGATCGCCCGCGCCGCGTCGGTCAACGCGGGCAACGCGTGAATCACGTCGCCCAGCGAAGATGTCTTGATCAACAGAACGCGCAAGCTATTTGACCTCGACCACAGTGCCCTGCAACCGCTGCAAGGCTTCGTTCACCGCTTGCGGCATGAGCTGGCGCAGGCAGTTGTAATGACCGAAGCGGCAGGTGCGATCGAAGCACGGGCTGCATTCGAGGCCCAGGCGCACAATCTCGACGTGCTCGGCCAAGGGGGGCGTGAAGCCCGGCGATGTCGAACCGTAGACGGCCACCAGCGGGCGGTTGAGCGCAGCGGCGACGTGCATCAGGCCGGAGTCGTTGGACACCACCGAATCGGCGCAGGACATCAGGTCGATAGCTTCGGCCAGGGAGGTCCCGCCGCTGAGGTTGACCGACTCTTCGCGCAGGCCGGGAATCAGCCGTGCGCGGATGTCTTCGCCGACCGCGTGATCGTTTTTCGAACCGAACAACCAGACTTGCCAGCCTTCACGGATCTTCGCTTCGGCGACCTTGGCGTAATGCTCGGACGGCCAGCGCTTGGATTCGCCGAACTCTGCACCTGGGCACAGGGCCAACACCGGGCGGTCGAGGGTCAGGCCGAACTTGGCCAGCGCCGCCTCGCGGGTGACCGGGTCGATCTGCAGGCTTGGCCGTGGATACGGTGTCGGCAGTTCGGCACCGCGCTCAAATGCCAGCGCCATGAAGCGCTCGATCATCAGCGGATAACGTTCTTTATCCAGCGTGCGCACGTCATTAAGCAGGCCGTAGCGGAACTCGCCGCGCCAGCCGGTGCGTTTCGGGATGCCGGCGAAGAACGGCACCAGCGCCGATTTCAAGGAGTTTGGCAGCAGGATCGCCTGATCGTACTGGCCGGCCAGGGATTTGCCGATGCGCCGACGCGTCGCCAGCTCCAAGGCGCCATGGCCGAGCGGAAAGCTCAAGGCCTGACGGACTTCGGGCATGCGCTCCAGGATCGGCCGGCTCCATTCGGGGGCCAGGACGTCGATTTCGCATTGCGGGTGGCGTTGCTTGAGACACTGAAACAGTGTCTGCGCCATCACCATGTCACCGACCCAACTGGGCCCAACGATCAGAATTTTCATGTGGTTTCCATAAACGAACCGGGGAGGCATACGCCTCCCCGCCTCGAGAATCACTGCGGGAGCCTGTCGGCTTGCGATGGGTCATCACCTTCAACATTGCTGTCGACTGTCACTCCGCTATCGCGAGCAGGCTCGCTCCCACATTGGGATTTGGTGTGCATCGTTCTGCGATACAAAGCAGATCTACTGTGGGAGCGAGCCTGCTCGCGAAGGGGCCGTCACATCCAGCATCGATGGCGACTGACACCCCGCCTTCGCGAGCAGGCTCGCTCCCACATTTGAATCTTGTTGCTTCAACTCGCACGTTTCAGCTTAACCCTAGTTCACGCCAGATCCGCAATACCTGCCGACGCTCATCGACAAACTGGTCACCCGGTATCACCCCGGGGTCCTTCTGCAAGGCCTGCCGGTGGGCGGCGGAACGGTAGGCCTTGTAGGCCTCGCGTAGCAGGCTGGCGTCTTCGGCAGGCATCAGCCCTTCGTGTTCCAGCTCTTCCAGAATGCGGATGTTATCCGTCCAGCGCAGCAATGGCGGGTGTGTTTCGGACCACGCCAGGGCCGCGTATTGCACCATAAATTCAATATCGACGATACCTCCGGCGTCCTGCTTGAGATCGAATGGCGCCGTGGCCTCGAAGGCATTTGCCGCCGTGCCGGCTGCGGTGCTCTTGCTACCGAGGTTATCGCGCATCTTGGCGCGCATCTCGCTCACCTCCTGACGCAAGGTCGCCAGGTCCCGGTGCTTACCCAATATCGCCGCGCGCACCTTCTCGAATGCCTGGCCGACATCCTGGCTGCCCACCAGCACCCGGGCCCGCACCAGTGCCTGATGTTCCCAGGTCCAGGCTTCGTTTTCCTGGTAGCGGGCAAACGCCCCGACCGAACTCACCAGCAACCCCGAGGCGCCGGACGGCCGCAGGCGCATATCGACTTCATACAGCTGGCCAGAGTTGGTCTGGGTCGTAATCAAATGAATGATCCGCTGCCCCAACCGGGTGAAAAACTGCGCGCCGTCGATAGGTTTCGCTCCGTCGGTTTCCGCCTGCGGATCACCGTCATGGATGAACACCAGGTCCAGGTCCGAACCATGCCCCAATTCCAGTCCGCCGACTTTCCCATAACCGACAATAATGAAACCCGGATCGCACAAGGTGCCGTCGGTGCGCAGTGGCGTGCCATATTTGGCCACGGTCTGGCGCCAGGCCAGGGCCAGTACTTGTGCGAGGATCGCTTCAGCCAGCCAGGTCAGGTAATCGCTGACTTTCATCAACGGCAGGCTGCCGGCGATTTCCGAAGCGGCGACCCGCAAGCGGTGTGCCAGTTTGAAATGGCGCAGGGCTTCCATTTGCTGTTCGAGGTCGTCTTCGGGAATCCGCGTCAGGCGCTCGCGCAACTCGGCGGCCAGTTCCGGCGCCAGGGGGGGCTTGAACAATCGACCTTCATTGAGCAATTCGTCGAGCAGCAGCGGGAAGCGGGTGATCTGCTCGGCGATCCATGGGCTTGCCGCGCACAAGGTCAGCAAACGTCGCAGGGCGCCGGGGTTCTCGGTCAGCAGCACCAGATACGCCGAGCGACGGGCCACCGCTTCAACCAACGGCAGCACGCGCTCAAGTACCAGATCCGGATTGGCATGCTCGACCGCCTGAGCCAGCAAACGCGGAATAAATGCATCGAGGCGTTCGCGCCCCAAACGCTGCATCGCGCGCAACTGCGGGCTGCTGCGCAAACCGGCCAACGCTTTCAGTGCCTTGGTGGCATCGGCAAAACCGCCCTCTTCCAACTGACGGCAGGCGGCTTCTTCATCCTGGGCCTCTTCCCACAGCGGCAGCCATTCGCCGCCGACCACCACTTCGCTTTCGGTGCCTTCCTCTTCATCGGGATCGGCGATCACTTGTCCAAAGTGCCAGGCCACGCGGCCTCGCCAATACATAAGCTGCGCATGGAAAGCCTCCCAGTCAGCGAAGCCCAACATAAAGGCAATGCGCGCCTGATCCTGCGCACCGTCCGGCAGCATCTGGGTCTGGCGGTCGGCAATCGCCTGGATCGCGTGCTCGGTGTACCGCAGGAATTCATAGCCTTCGCGCAGCTCGCTGATCACCGCCGGCGGCAGGTAACCCTGACCTTCCAGGGTGCTCAGTACTTTTAATAGAGGGCGTTGCTGCAGGCTCAGGTCGCGACCGCCGTGGATCAGCTGGAACGCCTGGGCGATAAACTCCACTTCGCGGATGCCGCCCGAGCCGAGCTTGATGTTGTCGGCCATGCCTTTGCGCCGCACTTCCTGCTGGATCAGCTGCTTCATGGTGCGCAGCGCTTCGATCGCCGAGAAGTCGAGGTAACGCCGGTAAACGAACGGGCGCAGCATCTCTTGCAGTTGCGCGCCGGCCACTTGATCGCCAGCCACCACCCGCGACTTGATCATCGCGTAGCGTTCCCAGTCGCGGCCCTGGTCCTGGTAATACTGCTCCAGCGCGTTGAAGCTCAACACCAGGGCACCGGCCGAGCCGTAAGGCCGCAGACGCATGTCGACCCGGAACACAAAACCGTCGACGGTCATCGGGTCTAGCGCCTTGATCAGGCGCTGGCCGAGACGAATGAAGAATTCCTGGTTATCCAGCGAGCGTTTCACGCCGACGGTTTCGCCACCCTCGGGGTAGGCGAAGATCAGGTCGATGTCCGATGACAGGTTGAGCTCCACTGCACCGAGCTTGCCCATGCCGAGGATGACCATCTGCTGCGGCTCGCCGCTGCGCCGGCCGGTGGGCACGCCGAACTGCTGGCAATGCCGCGAGTACAACCACTGATAGGCCTGATCGATGCTCGCATCGGCCATGTCCGAGAGGTCGCGGCAGGTCTGGACCAGATCAGCCTGACGAGTCAGGTCGCGCCAGATGATCCGCACTTGCTGACGCGTGCGCTGACGGCGCAAGGCGCGACCGAGCTCGTCATCGGTTTCGGCCGCATTCACCGCTGCCGCGATCTGCCCGCACAACTCGCCCGGTGCGAATCTGCGATCCAGTTCGCCGGACTGCACCAGCGCCAGCAACATCAAGGGGTCACGCACACTCTGTTCGGTCACGAAATCGCTGGCGGCGGTGACGCGGGCGAATTGCGCCCAGCGCTCAGCTGTCCAGGCAGACAGGCCATGGTCATCTTCCAACTCGGCAACGGCGGTACGGAACGACTGCTCGGCGCGGGTGACAAACGGCAGGAGAATGCCGGGCAGTTCGGCAAGCGGAGGGAGGCTCATGGTCTATCCTTGATCGGCGTGTAGAGGGCGGCATGTAGTGATTTTTCAAAACGCACTACGTGATCGACTGTCGAACAAAGGTTAGAAATAGCTGAAATTTCTTTATTTTTGGCAGGCAGCATCAAGCTTTCACCTTTTTCGGTTGGCAAAAGACCAACCTTAACGATTATTCTCACAACGCAGCCGGAGGCCACAAGCCGCTCATCTGTAGTTTTACTACTCGTATATACATCCAGATAGCTGAAATGCCCGATGATTTGTAGTAAAACTACACGCCGCCGGAACCTACCACTCGGCAATCCAAGAATTTATATCGTCTGCCCACAAGGCCAGTCGCAAACTCAGGCAACCGATTCTGGAAGCCTTTCCGCCCTGGAGCAAGCCATGCAAGACCTCGATCCCGTCGAAACCCAGGAATGGCTGGACGCCCTGGAATCGGTTCTCGACAAAGAAGGCGAAGACCGCGCTCACTATCTGATGACCCGTATGGGCGAACTCGCAACCCGCAGCGGTTCGCAGTTGCCTTACGCCATCACCACGCCATACCGCAACACCATTCCCGTTACCCACGAAGCACGCATGCCTGGCGACCTGTTCATGGAACGCCGCATTCGCTCGCTGGTACGCTGGAACGCGATGGCCATGGTGATGCGCACGAACCTGAAAGATTCGGACCTGGGCGGTCACATCTCCAGCTTCGCCTCCAGCGCCACCCTGTATGACATCGGCTTCAACTATTTCTTCCAGGCCCCGACCGATGAACACGGCGGCGACCTGATCTACTTCCAGGGCCACACCTCGCCAGGCGTTTACGCCCGTGCGTTCATGGAAGGCCGCATCACCGAAGACCAGATGAACAACTTCCGCCAGGAAGTCGATGGTCAAGGCCTGTCTTCCTATCCGCACCCTTGGCTGATGCCTGATTTCTGGCAGTTCCCGACCGTATCCATGGGTCTGGGCCCGATCCAGGCGATCTACCAGGCACGTTTCATGAAGTACCTGGAAGCCCGCGGCTTCATCCCTGAAGGCAAGCAGAAAGTCTGGTGCTTCCTGGGCGACGGCGAGTGCGACGAGCCAGAATCCCTGGGCGCGATCTCGCTGGCTGGCCGCGAGAAGCTCGACAACCTGATCTTCGTCATCAACTGCAACCTGCAGCGCCTCGACGGCCCGGTTCGCGGCAACGGCAAAATCATCCAGGAACTCGAAGGCGTGTTCCGCGGTGCTCAGTGGAACGTGACCAAAGTCATCTGGGGCCGTTTCTGGGACCCACTGCTGGCCAAAGACGTCGACGGTATCCTGCAACGTCGCATGGACGAAGTCATCGACGGCGAGTACCAGAACTACAAAGCCAAAGACGGCGCGTTCGTGCGTGAACACTTCTTCAACTCGCCAGAACTCAAGGCGATGGTTGCTGATCTGTCCGACGACGAGATCTGGAAACTCAACCGTGGCGGCCACGACCCGTACAAGGTCTACGCGGCTTACCACGAAGCGGTCAACCACAAAGAACAACCGACCGTCATCCTCGCCAAGACCATCAAGGGTTATGGCACCGGTGCCGGCGAAGCGAAAAACACCGCGCACAACACCAAGAAGGTTGATGTTGAAAGCCTGAAGCTGTTCCGCGATCGTTTCGACATTCCGGTTCGCGACGAAGAGCTGGAAAACCTGCCGTTCTTCAAGCCAGAGCCAAACAGCGCCGAAGCCCGCTACCTGAGCGAGCGCCGCACTGCACTGGGCGGTTTTGTGCCACAGCGCCGCGCGCAAAGCTTCAGCGTGCCGACCCCGTCGCTCGATACCCTCAAGGCGATTCTTGATGGTTCGGGCGACCGTGAAATCTCCACCACCATGGCCTTCGTGCGGATCCTCGCGCAGCTGGTCAAGGACAAGGAAATCGGCCCGCGCATCGTCCCGATCATCCCGGACGAAGCCCGTACCTTCGGTATGGAAGGCATGTTCCGTCAGTTGGGCATCTACTCGTCCGTCGGCCAGCTCTACGAGCCAGTCGATAAAGACCAGGTGATGTTCTACAAGGAAGACAAGAAGGGCCAGATCCTCGAAGAAGGCATCAACGAAGCGGGCGCCATGAGCTCCTTCATTGCAGCCGGTACTTCGTACTCCAGCCACAACCAGCCAATGCTGCCGTTCTACATCTTCTATTCGATGTTCGGCTTCCAGCGCATCGGCGACCTGGCTTGGGCTGCAGGCGACAGCCGTACCCGTGGTTTCCTGATCGGCGGCACCGCCGGCCGGACCACGCTGAACGGCGAAGGCCTGCAACACGAAGACGGTCACAGCCACATCCTGGCTGCCACCATCCCGAACTGCCGCACCTTTGATCCAACCTACGGCTACGAGCTGGCGGTGATCATCCAGGACGGCATGAAGAAGATGACCGAAGAGCAGCAGGACGTTTTCTACTACATCACCGTGATGAACGAGTCCTATCAGCAGCCAGCCATGCCGGCCGGTGTCGAGGAAGGCATCATCAAGGGCATGTACCTGCTCGAAGAAGACACCCGCGAAGCGGCGCACCACGTTCAGCTGATGGGCTCCGGCACCATCCTGCGTGAAGTCCGTGAAGCGGCGAAGATTCTGCGTGAAGAGTTCAACGTTGCCGCCGACGTCTGGAGCGTTACCAGCTTCAACGAACTGCGTCGCGATGGCCTGGCCGTCGAGCGCACCAACCGTCTGCATCCGGGCCAGAAGCCTAAACTGAGCTATGTCGAAGAGTGCCTGAACGGCCGTAAAGGTCCGGTCATCGCGTCTACCGACTACATGAAGCTGTTCGCTGAGCAAATTCGTCAGTGGGTCCCGTCCAAGGAATTCAAAGTCCTGGGCACCGACGGTTTCGGCCGCAGTGACAGCCGCAAGAAGCTGCGTCACTTCTTCGAAGTCGACCGTCATTTCGTGGTGTTGGCAGCCCTGGAAGCCTTGGCTGACCGTGGTGACATCGAACCTAAAGTGGTGGCCGAGGCCATCGCCAAGTTCGGGATCAACCCGGAAAAACGCAACCCACTGGACTGCTGAGGAGACACTCTGTGAGCGAACTCATTCGCGTACCTGACATCGGCAGCGGTGAAGGTGAAGTAATTGAACTGTTTGTGAAGGTCGGCGACCGTATCGAAGCCGAACAGAGCATCCTGACGCTGGAATCGGACAAGGCGAGCATGGAAGTCCCTGCTCCCAAGGCCGGCATCGTCAAAAGTTTGAAAGTGAAGCTGGGCGATCGCCTGAAAGAAGGCGACGAACTGCTGGAGCTGGAAGTCGAAGGTGCCGCTGATGCGGCCCCTGCGGCTGCCGCTGCGCCGGCTGCGAAAGCTGAAGAGAAACCGGCTGCTGCGCCTGCCGCCGCCGCTGCTCCAGCGCCAGCAGCCGCGCCTGCTGCCGCTTCGGTTCAGCAAGTGCACGTGCCGGATATCGGTTCGGCGGGCAAGGCCCAGATCATCGAGATCCAGGTCAAGGTCGGCGACACCGTCGAGGCTGATCAGTCGCTGATCACCCTGGAATCCGACAAGGCCAGCATGGAAATCCCATCGCCTGCCGCTGGCGTGGTCAAGGCCATCAGCGTCAAGCTCAACGACGAAGTCGGTACGGGTGACCTGATTCTGGATCTGGAAGTGGCGGGTGCTGCGGCCCCTGCTGCTGCCGCGCCAGCCCAGGCTGCTGCGCCTGCTGCCGCTGCTCCGGCGCCAGCCGCTGCGGCCCCGGCCGCACCGGTTGCCGATAGCGTCCAGGACATTCATGTCCCGGACATCGGTTCGTCGGGCAAGGCCAAGATCATCGAAGTACTGGTCAAGGCCGGCGACACCGTCACCGCCGACCAGTCGCTGATCACACTGGAATCCGACAAGGCGAGCATGGAAATTCCATCGCCTGCCGCTGGCGTGGTGGAAAGCGTTTCCATCAAGCTGGATGACGAAGTCGGTACTGGCGACCTGATTCTGAAGCTGAAAGTCAAAGGCGCTGCGCCGGCCGCTGCTCCGGCTCCAGCCGCTGCTGCACCGAGCGCTCCTGCTCCGGCCGCCGCAGCACCTGCTGCTCCGGCACCTGCCGCACCCGCGGCTGCACCGGCCAAGCCGGGCGCCAAGGTTCACGCTGGCCCGGCTGTACGCCAACTGGCCCGTGAATTCGGCGTTGAGCTGAGCGCCGTCGGCGCCAGTGGCCCGCACGGTCGCATCCTCAAAGAAGACGTGCAGGTTTACGTCAAAGCGATGATGCAGAAGGCCAAGGAAGCGCCGGCCGCTGCTGCCGGCGCAACTGGCGGCGCGGGCATCCCGCCGATTCCGGTCGTGGACTTCAGCCGCTTCGGTGAAACCGAAGAAGTGCCGATGACTCGCCTGATGCAAATCGGCGCGTCGAGCCTGCATCGCAGCTGGCTGAACATTCCGCACGTGACTCAGTTCGATTCGGCTGATATCACCGACCTGGAAGCGTTCCGCATCGCTCAGAAAGCCGTCGCAGAGAAGGCCGGCGTCAAGCTGACCATCCTGCCGCTGCTGCTCAAGTCGTGCGCGCACCTGCTCAAGGAGCTGCCGGACTTCAACAGTTCGCTGGCGCCAAGCGGCAAGGCGATCATCCGCAAGAAGTATGTGAACATCGGCTTCGCCGTCGACACCCCTGAAGGCCTGCTGGTACCGGTCATCAAGAACGTCGACCAGAAGAGCCTGTTGCAACTGGCAGCCGAAGCCGCTGC
Source organism: Pseudomonas sp. SJZ077 (assembly GCF_007993905.1). NCBI lineage: Bacteria > Pseudomonadati > Pseudomonadota > Gammaproteobacteria > Pseudomonadales > Pseudomonadaceae > Pseudomonas > Pseudomonas sp. SJZ077. The sequence goes on along the minus strand of NZ_VIUJ01000030.1, from coordinate 23,855 downwards.
GCTGGCCGCCAAAGCCCGCGACAAAAAGCTCACCGCTGACGACATGCAAGGCGCCTGCTTCACCATTTCCAGCCTCGGCCACATTGGCGGCACCGGCTTCACGCCGATCGTCAACGCGCCGGAAGTGGCGATCCTCGGTGTTTCCAAGGCAACCATCCAGCCAGTCTGGGACGGCAAAGCCTTCCAGCCGAAACTGATGCTGCCACTGTCGCTGTCCTACGATCACCGTGTGATCAACGGCGCTGCTGCTGCACGCTTCACCCAGCGTCTGAGCAGCCTGCTGGCGGACATCCGTACCATCCTGCTGTAACACCGGCCGGCCCTCCTTCATCGGAGGGCCCGTCGCGTTCCATGTTTTCCGAGCGCCACGCTCGTACCTCAACCCCGCCAATTTGGCGGGGCTTTTTTTGCCTTGAACAAAGTAATTTCCTACAGCCGTGGCTTACACCGCCCACAACTCATGGCGGCTTTCGCTCGATATTTTTTGCCGTTTAATAACTAGGCTTAGTTCGACAGCATTTTCTTTTAAATACTGAAAACCTCATTTGCTTAGTTAACGTTATTTCGAACGGATTCGAACATGTTTAAACCAACTGTCGGCCCTATTATTGGCCACACTACAACTAACCACGTACGTATTTTTTTGCGCGGAGAACGTCAAGACAACTCGCTGGTATTTGCCGGCATTCGTTATCGGCGCGCGAGGGAAGAGCGTTGGTCGCAAGGTGTCTTTGCCAAACTGTCGATCTTGCGCGATATGTCCGATGTGATTGCACTCAACAACCTCGCCATCGATACCGACTATGAATACCAGGCCGGATGGTTCAGCCCCATGAGCCCGGTGCACACCGTGGAGACCGTTCAGGAACTGCCGCTGCAATGGCCACGGGAGATTTATCGCTTTCGCACCCTGTCTAGCAAGGCCAACACACCGCGGGCGTACATCGTCGGCTCATGCCGCTACCTGCGCATGACCGCAGGCATCCCTTCGGCACCTCATCTGGGCGACCGTATTTTTGCCTCGATCACCGAACTTGCGCAGCAGGCCGAGCCGCCCATCAGCGCGATGTTAATGACGGGTGATCAAATTTATGTCGATGATCTGAACGTTATTGCTCCCGACCGGGAATACAAGGAAATACTCAGCAAATATCGCGCGGCTTTTTCCCAACCGAACATCGCCCGATTAATGTCCAATACCTCGACTTATATGATCCTCGACGATCATGAAATAGAAGACAACTGGCCCACCAACGAAAGCAAGGCCGATGCCTATTTATATAAGAACGCCATGGCAGCCTATGAGATATACCAAGCCAGCCACAGTCCGGCGCATGACTTATTACCCAGCGGGCAAGTAAGCCGAAAGTTGGAACAGTATTGGTATCAGTTCGCCGAAGGCGATATTGAATGGTTTGTCACCGACAGCCGAACCCGTCGTAACTTGTCGCCCAATGATCGACGCATCCTCGACGATGAGCAGGAACAGGCGCTGTGCAAATGGCTGATCCACAGCCCAGCCCGGGTCAAGTTCGTGGTCACCAGCGTGATGTTCTACCCCGACCGCAAACTCAACGGCGATGACGCCTGGAAAGCCTTCCCGGAACAACGCCTGCGGTTGCTGGAGACGATTCGCACGCATCGCATCAAGAACGTCATCTTCGTTTCCGGCGATGTCCACGGCTCACTGACCAGTCGCCTGACCCACAGCGAGGATCCGGACTTCGACGTGCACACCATCGTCTCGTCCCCGCTGTGCAACAGCAAATTGCTGCCCTATGCCTCCGAGTCCACCTTCATTCTGAACCAGGCGCTGGCACGTACCGCAGCGGGAGATTATCGACATGAATTGACCAGCAAGGTGGTCAGCGAAGACAACTTTGCTCATCTGGTGGTGGATCGGGATCAGATTCAGGTCAGTTACCACGACCGGAACGGCCGGCGCCTGCAATCGATCAACATCCCGCTGCACTAAGGAAAATGAAGGCCAAATGCATTAGTTTTCGGCCCTGGCTGGAGAAATCCTCGCCCCTGCCGACATATTCTTATAGCACTTGGCCTTCATGTCTCTTGTCAGTCAGTGTCGCAATGATGCAACCTTGCCGCAGGCAACAGTAAAGAGGGCGAGAGCCCGGCGCGATCAGCACATTCGAAGCGAGTTTCCCTCAATGAAAAGCCAACCTGATGCCGCCAGCCGTATGGTGGCCGAGGTAGTGACGCAATTGCCTGTGCCCTCGCGGCTCGGCATGCTGCGTTTCGAACGGCTGAATGAAGCTAGCTGGGCACTCCTGTTTCTCGATCCCAATTGCGAACGACAATTTGGTCTGCCGGCCGTGGAGCTTTGTGCCTTGGTCGACTCGCCTTATGCCAGCCTGATGGAGCCTGAAGCGCGCTATCAACTGCACGACGCGATTCAGCAGCAACTCAGAGAGAGCCCGCATTACCTGATCCGCTACAACCTGCACACCGCCAAAGGCTCCTTGAGCCTGCTCGAACTGGGCGAAGCCTACCGACAACACAATCGACACCTGCTGCGCGGTTACCTGATGGTCGTGGACGGCTTGTTCGAAGGTGAACCGCTGCTGCCGTCGCTGGACCTGGAAACCCAGAACTCGCGCCTGCAAATCGCTCTGGAACTCAATCAGCGCGCCCAGTTGGAACAACTGCAGCATCTGGATCGGGTCCGCGCCCAGCAAGACTTGATCCTGCTGCTGACCCGCCAGCGCTACAGCACCAACAATTCCCTGCAAGAAGCCGCCGAACTGATTACCCGCAGCGCTTGCGACATCTATGAAATCGACTGCGCCAGCCTGTGGAACCTCGAAGGCTCGCTGCTGGTGCCGATCTCGGCCTATCACCGCACCTCCGGGGAATATCAGCTGCCGGAACCGATCGACGTCAGCGGCTTCCCGGATTACCTCGACGCCTTGCACGGCAGCCGCGCCATCGATGCGCACAACGCCATTCGCGATCCGCGTACCCGGGAAATGGCCGAACACCTGCGCCCGCGCGATGTGAACGCCATGCTCGACGCCAGTATCCGCGTCGACGGCCAAGTGGTCGGCGTGCTGTGCCTGGAACAGACTGGCGCGACCCGTGCCTGGCAGTCGGATGAAATCGCCTTTGCCGGCGAGCTGGCGGATCAGTTCGCCCAAGTCATCAACAACCACAACCGCCGCACCGCCACCAGCGCCCTGCACCTGTTCCAGCGTGCGGTGGAGCAAAGCGCCAACGCCTTTTTGCTGGTCAATTGCGATGGCGTGGTGGAATACGTCAACCCGAGCTTCACGGCGATCACCCAGTACAGCACCGAAGAAGTCCACGGCCAGCGGCTGTCGGAACTGCCGGCCCTGGAAAACCTCAGCGAGCTGCTGTTCGACGCGCCCTCGGCGCTGGCCAAGAGCAACAGCTGGCAGGGCGAGTTCAAAAGCCGCCGTAAAAACCTCGAACCCTACTGGGGCCAGTTGTCGATTTCCAAGGTCTATGGCGACAACCGCGAGCTGACGCATTACATCGGCATCTACGAAGACATCACCCAGACCAAGCTCGCCCAGCAGCGCATCGAGCGCCTGGCCTACACCGACAACCTGACCAACCTTGGCAACCGCCCGGCGTTCATCCGCAACCTCGACGAACGCTTCGCCCGGGACAGCGATACGCCGATCAGCCTGCTGCTGGTGGACATCGACAACTTCAAGCGCATCAACGACAGCCTCGGCCACCAGACCGGCGACAAACTGCTGATCAGCCTGGCCCGGCGCCTGCGCAACAGCCTGAGCCCGAGCGGCAGCCTGGCGCGATTCGCCAGTAACGAATTCGCCGTGCTGCTGGACAACACCGACCTCGCGATGGGCCAGCACGTCGCCAACCAATTGCTGGCGACCCTCGACAAGCCGATGTTCGTCGACAACCAGTTGATCAGCGTCACCGGCTCCGTGGGCCTGGCCTGCGCGCCGCTGCACGGTCGCGATCCACAGACATTGATGCGCAACGCCGGCCTGGCGCTGCACAAGGCCAAGGCCAATGGCAAACACCAGGTCCAGGTGTTCACCGAAGCACTGAACGCCGAGGCCAGCTACAAGCTGTTCGTGGAAAACAACCTGCGCCGCGCCCTGACCCAGAATGAGCTGGACGTGTTCTATCAGCCCAAACTGTGCCTGCGCAGTGGTCGCCTGCTGGGCATGGAAGCGCTGCTGCGCTGGAACCACCCGGAAAAGGGCATGATCCGCCCGGACCAGTTCATCAGCGTTGCCGAAGAAACCGGCTTGATCATCCCGATCGGCAAATGGATCGCCCGCCAGGCCTGCCGCATGAGCAAAGACCTGACCGCCGCTGGCCTGGGCAACCTTCAAGTGGCGATCAACTTGTCGCCCAAGCAGTTCTCCGACCCGGACCTGGTGGCGTCCATCGCCAACATCCTCAAGGAAGAAGCGCTGCCGGGGAACCTGCTGGAGCTGGAACTGACCGAAGGCCTGCTGCTGGAAGCCACCGAAGACACCCACTTGCAGCTCGATCAACTCAAGCGCCTGGGCCTGACCCTGGCCATGGACGATTTCGGCACCGGTTACTCGTCGCTCAGTTACCTGAAAAAATTCCCGATCGACATCATCAAGATCGACCGAAGCTTCATCCACGAAATCCCGGACAACCAGGACGACATGGAAATCACCTCCGCGGTGATCGCCATGGCTCACAACCTGAAACTCAAAGTTGTGGCGGAAGGGATCGAGACGGCCGAGCAGCTTGCGTTCTTGCGTCGCCACCGCTGCGATGTCGGCCAGGGCTACCTGTTCGACCGCCCCATCCCCGGCGCCGAGCTGATCGAAAAGCTCAAGCGCTACCCACGCGGCCCGCTCGTCTGACAGCACACCACAAAATCCCTGTGGAACACCGTAATCCCCTGTGCGAGCGAGCCTGCTCGCGATAGCGGTGTGTCAGTCGCCATCAATGTTTAATGTCCCGCCGCTATCGCAAGCAGGCACGCTCGCACAGGGGTAGTGCGTAACCGGCCGGCATTGGGCAAACTGCGTGTCTGACAATTTACATTCAACCTGACTGAGGGGACTGATGATGGTCTTGCGCTCGGAAATCCTGGTGAACAAAAACGTGCTACCTACCAAAGAACAAGCTCTGCCCGGCCGTGAAACCCCGATGACCGTGCCGGAAAAACACTTCGTCCACGACGCCCCACTGCTGGGCCCGTTCGCGATGGACGTGGATTTCGCGATCTTCGGCCTGGGCTGCTTCTGGGGCGCGGAACGCAAGTTCTGGCAACGTGAAGGCGTGGTCAGCACGGCGGTGGGTTATGCCGGCGGTTTTACCCCGAACCCGACCTATGAAGAAGTTTGTTCGGGCCTGACCGGCCACAGCGAAGTGGTGCTGGTGGTCTACGAACCGGCCAAAGTCAGCTACGAAGAACTGCTGAAAATGTTCTGGGAATTGCACAACCCGACGCAAGGCATGCGTCAGGGCAACGACATCGGCACTCAGTACCGCTCGGTGATCTATGCGACCAACCCGACGCAACTGGCCGCCGCCAAACACAGCAAGGACGTGTTCCAGGCTGAGTTGACCAAGGCCGGGAAAGGCGAAATCACCACTGAAATCGATGAAGCGCCGACGTTCTACTTCGCCGAAGCGTATCACCAGCAGTACCTTGCGAAGAACCCTGAAGGGTATTGCGGGATTGGTGGTACGGGCGTTACCTGCCCGATCTAACTCTCGGGCTCTGAAAAGCTTCGCGGGCAAGCCTCGCTCCTACAGGATTTATGTCGATCACAAAATTGTGCTCAGATATCGATCCCTGTAGGAGCGAGGCTTGCCCGCGAAGGCGTCCGATCAGACGCCATCAATCCATCTGATCAGCCATCAACTCTCAGCAATCAACCAATCCATCTGCCACCCACCCTGGGTCTGCCCAAGCTTCTTGGACAACCACGGCAGCAACTCACGCAATTCCTCTTCCAGGCCCCACGGCGGATTGGCAATCGCCAATCCAGAGCCATTCAAACTGTTCGGCGTATCCAGCGGATGCACCAGCAACTCCACACGCAACAACTTTGGTGCGCCCGTGCCCGCCAGATCCTGATAAAAACGTCGCAACATGCGCTGATCCTTCACCGGGTACCAGATCGCTGCCACCGTCTGCCGCATCCGGCCAATCGCCTCTTTCAGCGACGCCGCGCAACGCTGCATCTCATCGAGCTGCTCGAACGGCGGATCAATCAACATCACCGCCCGCTTCTCCTGCACCGGCAGCATCGCACGCGGCACATGCCAGCCTTCGCCCAAATGAACCTTCACCCGACGATCACCGGCCATGTTGTCCTTGAGCAGCAAACCGTCTTCGGGGTGCTTCTCATTGAGCATCACCCGATCCTGCCGCCGCGTCAGACGCCGCGCCAGCTCCGGCGACCCCGGGTAATAGCGCAACTGGCCATCCGGGTTCATGTCGTGCAGCACTTTCATGTAGTCGGCGGTCAGCGCTGGCAGATCCGGCTGATCCCACAGACGCGCAATACCTTCCAGGTACTCACCGGTACGGCTCGCCTGATCACCCTGCAGGTCATACAGACCAATACCGGCGTGAGTGTCGAGATAGGCAAACGGCTGCTCCTTGCGCGACATCAGGGCGATGATGCGGGTCAGAGTCAGGTGTTTGAACACATCGGCGTGATTGCCGGCATGGAAGGCGTGACGATAATTCATGATTGCTCCTGCGAAGGCCGGGAAGTTTACCTTGTACGGGGCTGGACGTCAGGGGTTCGCAGCCGAGCGGGCAACTGCCGACACGCAATCTCACGTCAACCCAAGAACCTGCGGCGAGGGGGCTTGTCCCCATTGGGCTGCGCAGCAACCCCAAAACATCCCAGCCAACCACAAACCCTGTGGCGAGGGAGCTTGCTCCCGCTGGGCTGCGAAGCAGCCCCAAAACCAGCACCGCAGATTTGTCAGACACACCGCAGCGCTTGATTTGGCGACTGCTCTGCAGCCGAACGGGAGCAAGCTCCCTCGCCACATCCTGCCCTTAGTCCGAAGGCCGAGCCCTCAACCGTCGCCCCACTACATCCAGCACATCACACCCATCCCGCAACGGAATGGCACACAGCAACGCAAAATCACTAAGAATGAACGACTCACACTCAACCGAACCGCGCATCGACAGGTTCTCAAGCACCTGCGTCACCGCGCGAATTCGATAGCTGGCAGCGTCGTACAAAACATCGAGCGGCGCGTGGGTATCGACGAACAGCGTCGGCATGTCGGTGCAGTTGCTGGTGAGGGCCATGAAGCGGTTTTTGGGGTGGGGAGTTGGTTTTTCATAGGGTGGATCGGGGTGAAGATTTTTCATTTTCAAGTTCCAAAGACAGTAAACAGGAACTGCCATCAGCCCTCCTACAGGCTGGGGTGGCAGTTATGCGCGGGGTAGGAGTATCGAGGCCTTTGGAAAACTCGACCACGCCGAAGCGTGCCCGCGCACAACCGCCGCAACTGATCTTACGGACGCACGTTCACGGCCGCAAACCAAGCTTCGACGCTAATACATTTCCAACGACTTTGAAGGGCTCCTACACCCCGCCACTGAATTTTCAGTGACTGCCAAAGACTATCGATGGAATGCATTTCAAACCAGTTCATGGAAGCCGATACGAGTTGAAGGAAACTTCCGACGAGCTTGCCCAGAAATTTCGCAGCCGTTGCCATCATGCTTGGTCGAGTCGACTAGCCAATCTATCAGCGATATGACGCAACCAAAGTTCACCTGATTTCCATGCATGCCAGTAGCAGTAGTAACAGCTCAACTCTTTCAACAAGTAATCCCGTAATACAAACTCATCTTTCCGCTGACCAAGCAAAATATTGAGCTCATGCTGCACAACCAATAGGTCCTCAGGATCGGAGTCAGTTAAAAAAGCCTCAATCACCTGCTCAGCTGTGTCATGTTCGACTGTCCAATCTTGATGAAAATAAGCCCCAAAAAAATCGTGTAACTCTGGAAACTCTCTGCTCATATCTCTGGAAACCCCGTAAGTAAAAAATATCCCTCAGGTCGCCGTGCATCCTTTATCAACACCAACAATACCTTCGTCGCTGGCACAGCATCGGTACTTCCGTTCGGCACGCTGACGCCTATTGGGTACGGAAATTCATGGGTAACAGTCGTTCTCCCTTTATTCCCCTTAAGAAATTCTTGGATTTTTGTTTTGTTTGCGTCTAATGCTCTCGCAGAAGCCGACTCGGCAGTAGCACGATCAGGAAATGTAGATGCCGCAGGAATTTTGGGTTCCGCTTCTAGCCTTTGAACTAACTGCATATCCGTCCTACCTATGTGCTTAGCGATTAGATGCCCACCTTGAGCTTCATGCGCAGCTAACCCCCCTCCAGGAACGATTTCGCTATACGGTCCAACGACCTCTTGGGCGCCGGGGCACGGATTACAAGCCAACCCCAACGGATCAACCCACCCCGTCGGATTCGGCGTGTACTGATACTGGTTCAGCCCACCCGCCAACTTGATCGGGTCCGGCGTCAGATACCGTCCAACCTCTGGATCATAGTACCGATGCCGGTTGTAATGCAGACCACTCTCCGCATCAAAGTACTGCCCCTGAAACCGCAACGGTTGCTCAAGTTGCTCGCCCCCGCCGAACGTCTGGCGAGTGACTTTGCCGTAGGCGTTGTACTTCGCTGACCAGACGATCTCGCCACCAAAATCGGTCAGTTCCTGCGGTGTGCCGAGGTGGTCGAGTTGGTAGTAGAACGGGCAGGCTTTGCGTGGGCCTTTGCCGTCGAGCATCGCCAGCGGGCGGAAGCTGCCGGGTTCGTAGACGTAGCTGCGGTAGTGTTCGCGGCTGCTTTCGGCGATGAGGTTGTCGCCTTGCCAGAAGAACTCGGTGGTTTTGCCGTCGACGGTTTTGGCGATGCGGCGGCCGAAGGCGTCGTAGCGGTAACTGGCGGTGCGACCGTCCGGGGTGGTGACGCCGAGCAATCGGTGCTGGCAGTCGTAGCGGTATTCGGTGACCAGTTTTTGCGCGGTGCCGCGGCGTTCGCGGATCAGGTTGCCGAAGGCGTCGTAGTCGTAATGGCGGTCGCCCTGCATCAGCAGGCGATTGCCTTTAACGGTCGCCAAGCCAGGCCGATCCTGCATCAGCAGGTTACCGGCCGGGTCGTGGGCGAAGCTTTCCGCCGGGTCGTCGCGGGTGTGACGGACGCGGGTCAGGCGGTTGAGCGGGTCGTATTGGTAGTTGCGCTGGCCGTGACGGGTGTCGGCGATGCTGTCGAGATTGCCGTTGGCGCTGTAGGCATAGTCGCGGCGATACAGCGTTTGGTGCTGCTGTCTGACAGCGTGGGCCTTCAAGCGGCCTTGATCGTCGTAGGCATATTCGCTGAGCAGTTGGCCTTGCTGACGTTGCTGCTCGCGACCAAACGCAAATTGGTGGCTGGAAAGCCTTGCGCCGTTGAGGTCGATTGCGGTCAGTGCGCCGCCCTTGGCGTGGTGATAATCGAGTTTGCTGCCATCCGGCAGGCGCAGGCGATTGAGTTGGCCGCAGGCGTCGTAGCCATAACGCAGCGTGCCCCAACCCTGATGCTCGGTGATCAGCCGATCCTGTTGGTCGTACTCGAATTCCAGCGGATGGTCGTGGCCATCGTCGACGCCAATCAGTCGGCCGAGGCTGTCGTAGCGGTATTCGACCTTGACGCCGTCGGGCAGCGTTTTGACCAGCAAGCGCCCTGCCGAGTCTCGTTCATAGGCGGTGGCGAGCTGCGAACCATCGTCGCCAAACTCGGTTTTCTCCAGCAGATGGCCGTTGAGGTCGTAGGCATACGCCGTGCGTCGGCCGTCGAAGCCGGTTTCCTGTCGGATCAATCCGCCGGGGGTGTAGTCCAGCTGATATTTTTCGCCGGATTCGTTTTCGATTTCCGTGAGCAACAGCTGCGCGTTGTCGTAGCGATACTTCAGCTGGGTACCGTCGGCATTGAGCCGGCGGCTGACCAGGTGAAGGTCGTCGAGGTATTCGTAGCGGGTGACGCGGCCGAGTTCGTCGCGTTCGGCGGTGATTTTTCCGTAGGCGTTGTAGCTGTAGGCGCGACTTGCACCGGTAGGAAGAATCGTCTGGATCAGTCGGCCAACAGCGTCCCATAGCGACTTCGTGACCGCGCCGTTTTCGTCCTGACGGGTAATCTGCCGCCCGAGCGCATCGTAGGAAAACCGCCGTACGCCACCGTCCGGCAGCGTCTCTTCGACCAGTTGCCCCAAGCCATTCCAGACGAACACATGCCGGCTGGTGTCCGGGTAGCGGATCGACAGCAACTGACCTTTTTCGTCGTAGTGATAGTGGGTGACATGGCCATCGGGATCGGTCGCTTCGGTGACATCCCCCTGCGCATTGCGCTGATACTTCCACACCGCTTTGCCGCGATAGCGTGCGTGCAGGAAACCGTTGCGATACTCGTAGGCCGTTGGCTCATCTTCTGGCGGAATCAGCGCCACCAAGCGTCCGACTTCGTCGTAGCGGTATTCGGTGACCGCGCCGAGCGGGTCCTGCTCGGCAATCAGCCGACCCTGGTCGTCGTAGGCCTTGAGGTGTTCACCGCCATCCAGTTCGACCTTGCGCACCAGCCGCGCCCGGTCGTCGTGGACGTAAACCTCTTCGCTGCCGTCGATGTTGTGGACGGTGACGCTGCCCTGGTCATCCCAGGTATACCGCGCGTCCATCTGCGCAAACGACGCCCAGTGGCGGATGCATCGGGCGGCCTTGCCGGACCTTTCCCACTCCCAGAAGAAACTCGCCCCACCGGCCAATTGCCGCTGGAGAATGACGTGCTGATCGTCGTAGTCGTAGCGCTCGCTTTCGCCGGCGGCATTGGTGGCCTCGATGAGTCGACCGCGTTCGTCGTAGCGGTAACCGACCAGTGTTTGCTCGGTCTGCCAGGCTTCGTCCAGGGTTTGGGCCGGGGCGAAAACCTGATAATCGACGGCGACCAAGTGACTGCATTCATAACGCAACAACAAGGCGCGGCCCGCACCGTTGTCGAGGCGCCGAATGCGGCCCTGACGATCGCGGGTTATGCGCAGGCGGTTGTCGTATCCGTCACTGATCGCTGTAAGTAAACCATTACGAAAATGGTAGAAACGTGACTCGTCGCCGGCGACGGCGAGGATCAATTCTTCGGGTTCATTGCCAACGTAAATCGCGGCGCGCGACAGGCTGTTATGAATCGCCGGGCGTTCAGCGGACGGCAGCGGGAACGTGGTGCGGCGGTTCTCGTGGTCAATCCAGATGACGGTGTCGCCGTCGATTTCCAGTCGATGGGAGAGCGAATGGCTCCAGCCAAATCCGAGACCGCAGTCGATTTCGGCAGCACTGGTGCGATAGAGCCGGGCAAAGTCGAACGGCAGAATGCCGTCCAGCGAACCGTCGATGAGGGTCAGCAGTTCTTCGCCGGTAACCATCGACACCGGGCATTTGTTGGTGGCGGTTTTATCGACGGAATCGGCACTGTCGCCGTTGGGGTTTTTCGCCTGATCCGGGACGTTGTCGTGGTGTTCGTTTTGTTTGAGTGTGGTGTTGCGTTTGGCGTCCCAGCGCAGTTGCATGCGACCTTTTTTCAGGCCTGCCGCTACACCGCGTGCGGCCACTTTTTTGTAGCGGTCAACGTAGGTAATGAAGCTGTTGGTGATGTTGAAGATGGCTTTGACGAAGCCCACAACAGCGTCGACGATTCGGGCGCCGTAGTTGGCAAGGCGCATCCCCAAATAGGCAACGCCTGCGCCTGCGCCCGCAAAAGTCAGAACAACCCCGATCAGAATATCGATGAGCAGTTGCACCACCACGGTTGAAAGCGCTTCGGCAGTTTTGCCGGCGATTTCACTGGGGGGCAGCATCTCCAGCCAGAGGCTTGCCGTGCGCAGCAACAGACAAAGGGCCGCTTCATCGCTGACCAGCAGCTGGACCTTTTCCATTGTTGCCGGGAGTTTCTCTGCCAGTTCGGCAAGCTTGTCGGCCCCATCGCCCAAGCGGCCAACGAACTTTCGGGGATCCTGGAGAATGTCCGAGAGCAGGCTGATGCTGTCCCAGACACCGGTAATCGCCTCCCAACTTCCCGCGAGTATTCCATTACCGGCGGCCGCAAATGTCGACTGCGACCATTGCGGCTTGAACCCTTCCCACTCGTTGCGCAGCCAACTGTCCAGCTCTTGGGTCAGGCCATCGTAAGAGGAGAACAGGTCTTCGATTTGATCCGATGAAACGTCACTCTGGACATGAACGCGATAGAACTTGCCAGGCGTGCCTTCGAACTGTCCCTTGCCGTTTTCGTCGAGCGGGACCGCGGTGCTCTCACCCCCGTCCATGGCGATCACATCGACCTGAATATTCCCCAGCGGGATGTCATAAACCGATTCAAACTTGCTCTCGATCTCCAGAATTCCGTTCGCAGGACACTGTGCCAAACCCGAGAGAAAATCATCGTCGCGACTGCTCACCGCTGTCGTCGAATCGCCAAGCTTTATCAGCCGCTCCATGCCCACCAGCGAAGGCATGTCCATCGACCGGCTGATCTTGTCCGCATTCCGACTCAAGAAACTGCCGAGCTGCTCGCGATACACAACCAACGTGTCTTTGAAACCGTCGAGCTCCTGCTCGATCCGCACAATCTGGTCCATCAGTTCCGCTCCGCCATCAGGTAATCCGCCAAGGCTTGTTTCGGTGCTTGAGGCAGGTCCGGCGTCTTCAGAAAGGTCGCAACCTTGTGCCGCAATACACGCGCCGAAAACGCCTCAAAAAGATCAGGACGGTCTTCGCTCAACCACTTCATCAAGTTGTTGATCCGGGTTGTCGCGGACTCGGCGGCGAGGTCGTCGAGCAGCGATTCGGACACTTCCCACCACGGAAAAACCCTGGAGACTTTCAATGCGCTGCCGCCGATATCGAGCGGCTGCCCATTGATCAAACAACGGTCAAGCACAGGCATTAACTGCGTTGGGTTAACGTCGGCAGACTGAAGAATCGGCAGCAAATAGCGCCCATCCCAGAACCGAAAAAACACCGCCCTGCCGTTGGGCAAAAGCACTTGTGTAAGGCTGCGCAGATGTTCGACCAGCGCTTCTTGAGACGCAGAAGAAACCGCCAGCCAACCCCAGTCACGGGACTCGGTCGTGGCGACCCACTGAAGAAACTCACTGCTTGCGGGAACGATTCCTACATAGGGCATCACCGGTTCCCACTCGGCATAGGTGGTGTCGGCCCAGATCGGGCTCGGCGCTTGGGCCGGGGTCGAGAGCTGCCAGGCTTTCATCGGCTGCGACGCACTGGCGTTGCCGAAAATCGCGAACAACTGCTCGCCGGGTTTGAGCGGTTGGCGTTCCAGCCAGGCGTGGGGTGACATGCGATCAGGCGGCACAGACACCGTCCTTGCAGCGCTCGCATTCTTCGCAGAACGGCGCGTCGCTTTGCAGGCTCATGATCTGTGCGGCGCTCAGCAGGGCGGCTGGGGCGGCGACGAGTTTCAACGGCGTATTTGGCGACACGGGCGTAGCGGCCATAGACGGCATCAACGCGCCCCCGACCTGAATCGGAACGCTGCTGAAAATCCCGCCAGGACCGATGTTGATCCACTGCCCGCCCGCCTGAATCGTCGCGCTGGCACCGCCGTCGATCACCACTTGCTGACCGGCGCTGACATGGAACTGCTGGCTGGCGTTGAGCGCCTGACTGGATACGCGGATGTACCGGTCGCCCATCACCAGCAAGTGATCGTCGAGCTTCACTTCGGCCTGGCGCTGGCCATGGGTGATGCGTTGCTCGTCAGCCTTCAGCTCATGGCGAGCGGTCCCCGTGACGACGATGCTGCGCTGGTTATCGACCTGCACCTGCTGATCATTCAACACGTGCTGGGTCCAGTTTCGCTGGGCGCGCAGGTAGATTTCCTCGGCGCCTTTGCGATCCTCGATGCGCAATTCGTTGTAACCGCCGCCGCCCGGACTACTTTGGCTGCGGAAAATGCTGCGGGTCTTGTCGGCGGGCAGATCCAGCGGCACCGGTGTTGCGGCGTTGGGCAGGCACCCCATCACCAGCGGTTTGTCGGCATCGGCGTCGATGAAACCCACCAGCACTTCCATGCCCACTCGTGGGATCAGCACGCTGCCGTAATGGTCGTGGGCCCAGCCCGTGGCGACCCGCAACCAGCAACTGGAATGCTCATTGAGCTGACCGTCGCGGTCCCAAGCGAGCTGGACCTTTACCCGGCCGAACTCATCGCAATGGATTTCGCTGTCGACAGGACCGGTGACCACGGCAGGTTGGTAGCCGAGCATGCGCGGCTTTTCCGGTCCCAGTGGTGGACGAAATGAAACATCCCACGGCGTCGCCAGAAAGGTATTGCGATAACCCTGGAAATCATCCGGGTCATCACTGGTGGCCGACTCCTCCAGCACTTGCGGCTGTCGGCCACGGTGTTCGATTTCAGTGATCAGCCACAGGTCGTTCCACGCCTGACGCGGGTGCTCGGCGAGGTGCAGGAAATGTCCGCTGACCAAGGCAGAATCGTCGCCACGACCTTCGGCCTGACGGAAGTCTGCGTTGTGCCGTTCCAGCGCTCGCTGTGTCAGCTGTTTGCCATGCTCGCGGTCAGTGAATTGGCCGGGAAAGAGGTAATCCTCCAGCACCGGACGCTGTTCGCTGTCGACCCGGTTTTCCAGGGAGAGACGCGGTTTCTGGAAGTCGTAATCGCGCCGGGTGACCGCCGTGGTGCGGGTCTCCAGACGCACGTTGAAACGCTTGATGGCCGGCGCGTCCGCCGCCATGCCACTGCCCGGCAAGTACAGCGTCGGCTCAGGCAGGCGCGGGAATACTGTCTGATCATCGCCAAACACCAGCAGATGTTCGTCGGGGCTGTGCTGGAAGTGGTAATGAATGCCGATCTCGGCACACAGGCGCTGGATAAACGCGAGGTCGCTTTCGGCGTATTGCACGCAGTATTCGCGCGGTGAGTAGTCGCTGCCGAGCCGGAACTCGAAGGCATCGCGCTGGATGCCATGGTCCTTGAGGACCTGCGCGATGATCGCTGGCACGCTTTGGTGCTGGAAAATCCGCTGGTTGATGCGCTGACCGAGGTAGGCCAGTCGCGGTACGAGACTGATTTGATAGCCCGTCAGACGTTTCCCGGAATCGCTTTGACCGACGCGAAAGATCTGACCGTGTACGCCAGAACCTTGTGCATCGAAACTCAGAAACGCCTGACGATGCAGCAGGTTTTCGAGCTCGATGTCTGGCCGGTCGCTGACCAGTTCCAGATCGAAGCGGTAGGGTTGGCTGATGGCTTCCGTGCCTGTGAACTCAAGCACCTTGAGCTCAATCTGGACGCCGTCGATCGTCAACGTGAAACGCGGTTGATTGGCAGGAGCGAACATCCGATGTGTCTCTGCAGAATGAGGGCGGGCGATTCTGCATGAGCGACAAGGGGTGTTGAGGGAGGGACAGGAAAATCAGATTTGCCCTACTTTTTTAGGGATTTGTCCTTCAAGAATTGGAATGTTTGGCTACAGACATTCTCTGCAAAGTAGTGTGTTGCAGCTGATGACCTCTTCGCAGGCAAGCCTAGCGCCCACAGTTTTGTGGCGAATCGCCAACCCTGCAGGAGCGAGGCTTGCCCGCGAAAGGGCCATAAAAAACACCCAATCTTTTCCCGCAGACAAAAAAACGGCCCGCCTCCAAAAGGAAGCGGGCCGTTTTCATGTTCGGCGAAAGCTCAGAGCCTTAGCTCATCCCTATCACTTGTTCAGGCGGAAATCAGCCTCGGCAGCGGCGAAACGCTGAAGCATGCCCTGAGTCGGCGCGCCCAGCTTGCTGACGATGTAGATGGCCAGGCTGGCGAAGATGAAGCCCGGGATGATTTCGTACAGGCCCAGCAGTTCGAAGTGCTTCCAGACGATCACGGTGATCGCGCCGACCAGGATGCCGGCCAGTGCGCCGTTGCGGGTCATGTCTTTCCAGATCACGGAGATCAGGACCACCGGACCGAACGCAGCACCGAAACCGGCCCAGGCGTAGCTGACCAGACCCAATACGCGGTTTTCCGGGTTAGCGGCCAACGCGATGGCGATCAGGGCAACCAGCAGCACCATGGCGCGGCCGACCCAGACCAATTCAACCTGGGAAGCGGTTTTACGCAGGAAAGTTTTGTAGAAGTCTTCGGTCAGGGCGCTCGAGCACACCAACAGTTGGCAGCTCAAGGTGCTCATGACCGCAGCCAGAATGGCCGACAGCAGGACACCGGCAACCCATGGGTTGAACAGGATTTTCGCCAGTTCGATGAACACGCGCTCTGGGTTTTCGGTCACAGGGCCGGCCAGTTCGGGGTGTGCCGAGAAGTAAGCGATACCGAAGAAACCTACAGCGACGGTGCCGCCCAGGCACAGGATCATCCAGGCCATGGAAATGCGACGTGCCTTGGCGATCGACTTGACCGAATCCGCCGCCATGAAACGCGCGAGGATGTGCGGCTGGCCGAAGTAGCCCAGGCCCCAGCCCATCAGCGAGATGATGCCGATGAAGGTGGTGTTTTTCAGCATGTCGAAGTTGCTTGGATCCTGCGCTTCGATGGCCAGGAACGTGGTGTCGACGCCGCCGGTGGCCAGCAGCACGATGATCGGCGTCAGCAACAGGGCGAAGATCATCAGCGTGGCTTGTACGGTGTCCGTCCAGCTCACGGCCAGGAAACCGCCGACGAAGGTGTAGGCAATCGTCGCCGCAGCACCGGCCCACAGCGCGGTCTCGTAGGACATGCCGAAGGTGCTTTCGAACAGACGGGCGCCGGCCACAATGCCGGAAGCGCAGTAGATGGTGAAGAACACCAGGATCACGACGGCGGAGATGATCCGCAGCAGGCCGCTTTTGTCTTCGAAACGGCTGGAGAAGTAATCCGGCAGGGTCAGTGCATCGCCGTTGTGCTCAGTCTGCACGCGCAGACGGCCGGCGACGAACAGCCAGTTCAGGTAAGCACCGATGATCAGGCCGATGGCGATCCAGCTTTCGGACAGACCGGACATGTAGATGGCGCCCGGCAGGCCCATCAACAACCAGCCGCTCATGTCGGAAGCACCGGCAGACAATGCCGTCACGACGCTGCCCAGGCTGCGACCGCCCAGAATGTAGTCAGAAAGGTTGTTGGTGGAGCGATAGGCCATGAAGCCGATCAGCACCATTGCTGCGATGTAGATCACGAACGTGATCAGAGTTGGATTGCTAACGCTCATTAAGTTTCGCCCTGGCTTTGTTTTTATGTAGCGGCGGCTGGTGAACCGCGCGCAAACGACGACGTTTGACAGACGATTTCAGGTCCCGCGCATTTATGACTGATGTTTCCCCAGGAAAGCCATCAGCCGGTACACCAGTCTTTTATGACCGGTTGCACCTTGGCCGCGAATGCTATTCAACAAAGCAAATAAGGTGCAACCCATTTTTCGAGAATAAGTTGCACCTAGTCGGATTTACCTGAAAAACCCCTGTTTTTGCTCCCTTTTAGGGCAGTCCTGACGGTTTACTAGAATGAAAAGCACCAAGTCAGCGCGGTACGTTCGTTCCGGAATTTATTTCCTGACGAGCTGCCTATTATTCCGACAAAAAAAGGGTTGCACCCGGTTGCACCTCAAAGGTTGCCCAGCTAATCTTGCGGCCAGCTGATGCCACGCGGTCGTGGCAAACATGAGGATAAAAATATGGCTACCACCACCCTTGGGGTCAAACTTGACGACCCGACCCGCGAGCGCCTCAAGGCGGCCGCGACCTCGATTGATCGCACGCCGCACTGGCTGATCAAGCAGGCAATTTTCAATTACCTGGAAAAACTCGAGGGTGGTGCAACCCTGACCGAGCTGAGCGGTTTGACCAAGGATTCCGACGAAGCCGTCGATGCGCCTATGGATCACGCCCATCAGTGCTTCCTCGAATTTGCCGAAAGCATCCTGCCGCAATCGGTGCTGCGCGCCTCGATCACTGCCGCTTACCGTCGCCCGGAACCTGAAGTGGTGCCGATGCTGATCGAGCAGGCGCGTCTGCCGGCGGCGATGGCCGAAGCCACTAACAAGCTCGCCTCCTCGATCGCCGAAAAACTGCGCAATCAGAAGAGCGCCGGCGGCCGTGCCGGAATTGTTCAGGGTCTGTTGCAGGAATTTTCCCTGTCGTCTCAGGAAGGCGTCGCGCTGATGTGCCTCGCCGAAGCGCTGCTGCGCATCCCGGACAAAGGCACCCGTGACGCGCTGATCCGCGACAAGATCAGCACCGGCAACTGGCACCCGCACTTGGGCAACAGCCCGTCGCTGTTCGTCAACGCCGCGACCTGGGGCTTGTTGCTGACCGGCAAACTGGTCGCCACCCACAATGAAGCGGGCCTGACTTCCTCCTTGAGCCGCATCATCGGCAAGAGCGGCGAGCCGATGATCCGCAAGGGCGTCGACATGGCCATGCGCCTGATGGGCGAGCAGTTCGTGACCGGCGAAACCATCGCCGAAGCCCTGGCCAATGCGAGCAAGTTCGAAGCCAAGGGTTTCCGCTATTCCTACGACATGCTGGGTGAAGCCGCACTCACCGAGCATGATGCCCAGAAATACCTGGCCTCGTACGAACAAGCCATCCACTCGATCGGCAAAGCCTCCCACGGTCGTGGGATTTATGAAGGTCCCGGCATTTCCATCAAGCTCTCGGCACTGCACCCGCGTTACAGCCGTGCGCAGTACGAGCGCGTGATGGACGAGTTGTACCCGCGCCTGCTGTCGCTGACCCTGCTGGCCAAGCAATACGACATCGGCCTGAACATCGACGCCGAAGAAGCCGACCGCCTCGAACTGTCGCTGGATCTGCTGGAGCGCCTGTGCTTCGAGCCACAACTGACCGGCTGGAACGGCATCGGTTTCGTGATCCAGGCTTATCAGAAGCGTTGCCCGTATGTGATCGACTACGTGATCGACCTGGCTCGTCGCAGCCGTCATCGCCTGATGATCCGCCTGGTAAAAGGCGCGTACTGGGACAGCGAAATCAAGCGCGCCCAGGTCGAGGGCCTGGAAGGCTATCCGGTCTACACCCGCAAGGTGTACACCGACGTTTCCTACATCGCTTGCGCACGCAAGCTGCTGTCGGTGCCGGAAGTCATCTACCCGCAGTTCGCCACGCACAACGCCCACACCCTGTCGGCCATTTACCACATCGCCGGTCAGAACTATTACCCCGGTCAGTACGAGTTCCAGTGCCTGCACGGCATGGGTGAACCGCTGTACGAACAGGTTGTAGGCAAAGTTTCCGAAGGCAAGTTGAATCGCCCGTGCCGCGTGTACGCCCCGGTCGGTACTCACGAAACGCTGTTGGCGTATCTGGTGCGTCGTCTGCTGGAAAACGGCGCGAACACTTCGTTCGTCAACCGCATCGCCGACCAATCCATTTCGATTCAGGAGCTGGTGGCCGATCCAGTGGCCAGCATCGAGCAGATGGCGACGCTGGAAGGCGGCTTCGGCCTGCCGCACCCGCGTATCCCGCTGCCGCGTGATCTTTATGGTGCCGAGCGCGCCAACTCCAGCGGCATCGACATGGCCAACGAACATCGTCTGGCTTCGCTGTCCTGTGCTTTGCTGGCCACCGCTCACAATCACTGGAAAGCCGCGCCGATGCTCGGTTGCGCGTCCAGCACTGAAACCCCGGCTCCGGTGCTGAACCCGTCGGATCTGCGTGACGTCGTCGGCCACGTACAGGAAGCAACCGTCGAAGACGTCGACAACGCGATCCAGTGCGCCCTGAAGGCTGCACCGATCTGGCAGGCCACTCCGCCCGCCGAACGCGCTGCGATTCTGGAACGTGCCGCCGATTTGATGGAAGGCGAGATCCAGCCGCTGATGGGCCTGCTGGCTCGCGAAGCCGGCAAGACCTTCGCCAACGCCATCGCCGAAGTGCGTGAAGCCGTGGACTTCCTGCGTTATTACGCGGTGCAGGCGCGTAACGATTTCACCAACGACGCCCACCGCCCATTGGGTCCGGTGGTCTGCATCAGCCCGTGGAACTTCCCGCTGGCAATCTTCAGTGGCCAGGTAGCTGCTGCACTGGCCGCAGGCAACCCGGTATTGGCCAAGCCTGCGGAACAAACCCCGCTGGTAGCGGCTCAAGCCGTGCGCTTGCTGCTCGAAGCCGGGATTCCGGAAGGCGTGCTGCAACTGCTGCCGGGCCGTGGCGAAACCGTCGGCGCCCGTCTGGTCGGCGACGATCGGGTCAAAGGCGTGATGTTCACCGGCTCCACCGAAGTCGCTCGTTTGCTGCAACGCAATGTCGCCGGTCGCCTGGATGCACAGGGTCGTCCGATTCCGCTGATCGCCGAAACCGGTGGCCAGAACGCGATGATCGTCGACTCTTCGGCACTGACCGAACAGGTGGTGATCGATGTGGTGTCGTCGGCTTTCGACAGCGCCGGTCAACGTTGCTCGGCCCTGCGCGTGCTGTGCCTGCAGGAAGATTCCGCTGACCGTGTGATCGAAATGCTCAAGGGCGCCATGGCTGAATGCCGTCTGGGCAACCCTGAGCGCCTGTCCGTGGACATCGGCCCGGTGATCGACGCCGAAGCCAAGGCCGGCATCGAGAAGCACATCCAGGCCATGCGCGACAAAGGTCGCAACGTGTATCAGGTGGCCATCGCCAACAGCGAAGAAGTCAAACGCGGCACCTTCGTGATGCCGACCCTGATCGAACTGGAAAGCTTCGATGAGCTGCAACGTGAGATCTTCGGTCCGGTGCTGCACGTGGTTCGCTACAAGCGCAAAGACATCGATCAACTGATCGGTCAGATCAACGCTTCCGGCTATGGCCTGACGCTGGGTGTGCACACCCGGATCGACGAGACCATCGCCAAGGTGATCGACAACGTCAACGCCGGTAACGTCTACGTAAACCGCAACATCGTGGGTGCCGTGGTCGGCGTACAGCCGTTCGGTGGCGAAGGCTTGTCGGGCACCGGCCCGAAGGCCGGTGGTCCGCTGTACCTGTACCGTTTGCTGTCGACGCGTCCTACCGATGCCATCGAACAATCCTTCGCTCGCGGCGACGCCATCGCAGCACCGGATGTCCGTTTGCGTGATGCCATGAGCAAACCACTGACCGCCCTGAAGGCGTGGGCCGACAGCAACACGTTTGCAGATCTGAGCACGCTGTGTGTGCAGTTCGCGGCGCAATCGCAAAGCGGCATCACCCGTGTCCTCGCTGGCCCGACTGGCGAGCGCAACAGCTACGCCATCCTGCCGCGTGAACACGTGCTGTGCCTGGCGGAAGTCGAAGGCGATCTGCTGACGCAGCTGGCGGCGGTATTGGCTGTCGGCGGTTCGGCGGTGTGGCCGGAAGCTGAATTGACCAAAGCGGTGTTCGCACGTCTGCCGAAGGAAGTTCAGGCGCGAATCAAGCTTGTTTCCGACTGGAGCAAGGACGAAGTGGTGTTTGATGCGGTTCTGCATCATGGCCATTCCGACCAGCTGCGTGCCGTGTGCCAGCAAGTGGCCAAGCGTGCCGGGGCGATTGTCGGGGTTCATGGTCTGTCGCAGGGCGAGACCAGCATTGCGCTGGAGCGTCTGGTGATTGAGCGGGCGTTGAGCGTCAACACCGCTGCGGCGGGTGGTAACGCCAGCTTGATGACCATCGGCTAAACCGCAACAAAACCGGGCAACCGCAATGGCTGCCCGGTATGCAAAATCCTGTAGGAGTGAGCCTGCTCGCGATAGCGCTCTGTCATCCGACCTATTTATTGGATGACACACCGCTATCGCGAGCAGGCTCACTCCTACAGTTGTTTTGGGGTGTCTGGTAAGTCGGTGCTCTGATCTACCATCACGCTCATCAATCATCCTGTTCAGCTTTTATTCTCACGCCTAGACTCGGTCCATTCCAAAAAAAGGTAGGCCGCCATGTCCGAGACGCTGCTCAGTTCCCGCAATCTGGCTTTCGAGCTGTACGAAGTCCTCGATGCCGAGGGCCTGACACAGCGTGAGCGTTTTGCCGAGCACAACCGCGAAACCTTCGATGCCGCCATCGGCACGGCCCGAAACATCGCCGAGAAGTTCTTCGCGCCACACAACCGCAAGAACGACGAGAACGAGCCGCGCTACGAGAACGGTCAGGCGATTCTGATTCCGGAAGTAAAACCGGCGGTGGATGCGTTTCTCGAAGCCGGTTTCCTCAACGCCGCGCGCAGCTTCGACGCCGGCGGCATGCAACTGCCTACGCTGCTGTCCCAGGCCTGCTTCGCGCATTTCCAATCGGCCAACGCGGCATCGACCTCGTACCCGTTCCTGACCATGGGCGCGGCGAACCTGATTGAAAGCTTCGGCACCGATGAGCAGAAGCAGCGTTTCCTGCAACCGATGATTGACGGTCGTTTCTTCGGCACCATGGCCCTGACCGAACCGCACGCCGGTTCTTCGCTGTCGGATATTCGTACACGCGCCGAGCCTGCGTCTGACGGCACCTATCGACTCAAGGGCAACAAGATTTTCATCTCCGGTGGCGATCACCCGCTCTCGGAGAACATCGTGCACATGGTCCTGGCGAAACTGCCGGATGCACCGGCCGGGGTGAAAGGGATTTCGTTGTTTATCGTGCCCAAGTTCCTGGTCAACGATGACGGCAGCCTCGGCAAGCGTAACGACGTCTTGCTGGCAGGCCTGTTTCACAAGATGGGCTGGCGCGGCACCACCTCCACCGCGCTGAACTTCGGCGATAACGGTGAGTGCGTCGGCTATCTGGTGGGCAAGGCGCACCACGGTCTGAGCTACATGTTCCAGATGATGAACGAGGCGCGGATCGGCGTCGGCATGGGCGCGGTGATGCTCGGCTATGCCGGGTATCTGTATTCCCTGGAGTACGCCCGCGAACGTCCGCAAGGTCGCGTGCCGGACAGCAAGGATCCGAACACCGCGCCAGTGGCAATCATTCAGCACGCCGACGTCAAGCGCATGCTGCTGACGCAGAAAGCCTATGTCGAAGGCTCGTTCGACCTTGGGTTGTATGCGGCGCGGCTGTTCGATGACACCACGACGCTGGAGACCGAAGACCAGCGCAAACAGGCGCACGAACTGCTGGATTTGCTGACACCCATCGTCAAATCCTGGCCCTCGGAGTTTTGCCTGAAGGCCAACGAACTGGCGATCCAGATTCTCGGCGGCCACGGCTACACCCGCGAATACCCGGTGGAGCAGTATTACCGCGACAACCGTTTGAACCCGATCCACGAAGGCACCCACGGTATTCAGTCGCTGGATTTGCTGGGACGCAAACTGGCGCAGAACGGAGGGGCGGGGCTCAAGCAGCTGATCCGCTTGATTGCCAACACTGCCGAACGCTCGCAGGCACATGAGTCATTGACTGCGTTGCGTGAACCGCTGGAGAAGCTGGTCGCGCGCCTGCAAACGGTGACCATCGGCTTGCTGATGGATCTGGGCCAAGGCAAGGTCAACAGCAGTCTGGCGAACTCGGCGCTGTACCTGAAAGTGTTCGGGCACACGGTGATCGGCTGGCGCTGGCTGGAACAGGCGATTCGCGCCGAGGAAGGGTTGGCGAAGGGAAATGCGGCGAATGTGAGCTTCTATAAAGGCAAGCTGCAGGCGGCGCGGTATTTCCTGACCTGGGAAGTGCCGGGTTGCCACCATGAGCTGGCGATTCTTGAGGCTCGGGATGATGTTTGCCTGACGATGCAGGATGAGTGGTTCTGATCAGAATTTTTTGCTGCTGCTGAAATCCAATCGCGAGCAGGCTCGCTTGTATGTTTAGACTTGAAGGGGTGGGTGGGACTAAAGCTCGTCATCTGACTCTAACCAGTACAGACCGTGGGAGACT
>NZ_VIUJ01000029.1:0-85594 GCF_007993905.1 Pseudomonas sp. SJZ077 | reverse complement strand
AAGACATGGGTCCAAGGCACGGCGGTGCATGCTCATGTTTCAACGGATCGGGTAATCAAGGCTGCAAAAACGAAAAGACCTTGAAAGGGATGGCCGTAAGGGCGAAACCGCCAGCCGCCGTTACCGCAAAAATGGATATGCACACAACCACCAAGAACATGGTCGGCCCAAAGGCCGCCAAAAGCGACCCACCACACTCAGTGAGCCGTAACCCGCTGGCGCATCCCGGAGTTAGCGGGCGACAACGCCAACGCCAATTGCGTCCGATTATGCATATGCGTCAACCGCAACACCTGCGACACATACAACTTCACCGTGTTCTCGGTAATCCCCAACTCACAGGCAATCTGATAATTGGTCTGCCCCTTCCCCACCAACCGCGCCACATCCAGCTGCCGGGGCGACAACTGATTGAAAATCGCCGGGATCTCCACCCGATCCACATCACTGACATCAGCCCCGGAAGAATCCGCCCCCTGCGGACCACGCCGCACCTTATCCAGATCCTGATACAAATCATCGATCGACTCAGTCAGGTACTGCAGCTTCTGATTCAAATGCCCCAGCTGCAGATTCTTCTGCCGATCTTGCAACGCCACCTCTTGTCGCTGAACCCCTTCGAGCAACTCATCGAGATCAATCGGCTTCTGGTAGTAATCGGCAATCCCTGCCCGCAAGGCCTTGATCACATCCTGCTTGTCCGCACGCCCAGTCAGCATGATCGCCTCGAAGGCCCGGTGCTTGCCGGACATCCGCTGCAACTCCTTGACCAGCTCAATCCCGTCCATGTCAGGCATATGCAAATCACACAGCACCAGGCCGATTTGCAGGTCTTCGCCGTAACGGGAAATGGCTTGCTTGCTCGATTCACAGGGAACGCAGCGATAGCCGCTCGCCTCCAGAAACTCGCAAAGTTCTTCAACAATCAACGCCTGATCATCAACCACGAGGACTTTTACTGCCGAGGTGAATTTGTTCACGCGCCACTCCATGCTCGGTCTACAGCTGACCGTTCCTGTACGAAAGCCACTGGCCGTACGACTATCAATCTGAAAAGTAGACGCACTTTCCGACTATGTACATAGGGGGGATGGAACAACATGACTAGCGAATCCAAAGCAGGGCCAATGAAAAACCCATCAGCACGAACGGCGCAAATGGCTGCTTTTTTGACAGCCCAGGGCCTAAATATCGAAGACGCGCCCTAACCCGTTGACTCATATGAGGCCATACTTTTGGCGCGAGCAGCAGCCAGCACACGCTGGCCAGCGCGGCCCCGACAAAGCTGCCCAGCAGATGCATTCCGTCCGTCGCCAAACCCAAGGCTGTCATTAATTTCACATCCCCGGCGCCCAATCGCCTCAGCGCGTAACCGGGCAACGTGAAGGCCAGTGCCAGAAAAGCAGCCCAGCCGCCCTGCGCCCCTTCTGCCCCCAGCCAAGTGGTGTCGGTCCATAGCAGAAACGCCAACGCCAATACCCCCGCGCCAAGGGTCAACGAGTTGGCAATGTGCTTTTCGCGGGCATCCTGCGCTGCGCAAAGCGTCAGCCAGATCAGTAGGACAAAAGTTTGCATTGCGTAAAAAAAGTCCCTTTTGGCTGAATGATTCTATGCTGATATTACGCAGTGACAGTCAGGGTAGACGCAGTCATGAATTCGAGCCTCCCCCGCCAGCAAAAAGGCGCCGTAGCGATTGAGTTCGCTTTGGTGTTCGTGATTTTTTTCGCTGTGTTTTACGCCATTGTCAGTTACAGCCTGCCGCTGTTGCTGATGCAGTCGTTCAACCAGTCGACCGCCGAAGCGGTGCGGCGCAGCGTGGCGGTGGACCCGGGCACGCCCGGTTACGCCGCCAACGTCCAAGCCACAGCCTCAGCCGAACTGACCCGGCAACTGGCGTGGATTCCCGCCGCACTGAACTTCAATGTCGCCACCGATTCGACCATCACCTTCGTCGGCGGCATGCTCAAGGTCAACATCGATTACCCCACCACCAAACTCAACCAGGTGCTGCCGTTTCTGGTGCTGCCGGGCATCGGCGCGGTGCCTAACCTGCCGACGACCCTCTCGGCCAGTTCGAGCCTGCAATTTTGAATTCCGGGGAAAAACTCTTCGGGCGCCTGCTCAACCGCCAATCGCCACCACCTCAGGTTGCGCCGGACACCCTGAGCGTGCCGAGTGTCGGCTTGCAGGTGCACCTGGATGGCGAAGGCCGGGTGCTGCACCTGACCGGCCCATTGCGCCATACGCTCGCCCCGCAACGGCTCTCCACACAGGCACCACCGCTGCTCGATTACCTGATGCCCCACAGCAGCCTGGTCATCGAAGGTATCCCCGCCGACTGGCAAGGCCAAATCCTCGACCTGGACTTTCACAGCGTAAGCGGGCCCCCACTGCACCTGCGCGGCTGGGTCCTTCCGCTGGCGGACAACTGGCTGTTGCAGTTGCTGGACATCAGCGATGTGTTGGTTGAACGTCGGCAATCGTGCCGCCGCGAACAGAACCAGCTTCTGGCGGCCAGGATCAGCGAACAGTTGCGCCTGTGCAGCCTCACCCGTCTGCCCGATGTGTTGCAGGAGCAGCTTCAGGTATTGGCACAGCGCTTTCACATTCCGTGTATTGCGGTGGCGCTGCTTGATGAGCAGGAACAGGGCTGGCAAATCCATCAGTATTACGCGGCCTTCGATGCACCGATGTTGTGGCAGAACGGACAGCGCCTGGGTTCCGGGCTCGACAGCCTGAACGGTTCTTTCCCGCAACACCTGGCGCGTGGCGAGCACCCGCGTTTGCAAGAAATCTTCGGGCATGCCGAAGGACTTGCAGTGCCCTATTACGATGCTCACGGCGTGGCCACCTGGTTACTCTGCGGTTTTTACACCGCGCAGCAGCGGGCGCCCGAATTGAACGATGGCGACTGGTTGCAGCTCACCGCCGCCCTCGCCAGCCCCCTGCTGGAACGCTTGCGCGAGCATCGGCATCATTTGCAGCTGGAGCGCCTGGCATCGCTGCAAGCGCTACTCGGCACCGGTTGGTGGGAAGTGTTCAGCGACAGCGCCGAAATGCAACTGGCCCCTTCGCTGGCCAGCTCGCTGAACCTGGCGAGCCCCCGCCTGACGCTCGGCGAATGGCTCGATCACGTGCACCCTGCCGACCGCGAAGAACTGCGCAGCCGACTGCACGCCCTGGAGGACGCCGGCACCCCGTTGCTGCTCTGCGTGCGCTGGCACTGTGAGCAAGCGCCCGTCTGGTATCGGCTGCAAGGCCAGGCCATTGGCATGGGTAAAAACCGCCGGCTGGTGGGCTTCATGCTCGACATCAGCGACATCAAAAACCAGGAACAGAACGCCGCCACCGCCCATGCCAGACTGGACAACCTGATCGCCAGCTCGCCGGCCGTGATTTACGTGCAGCGCTATGTTGAAGGCGCGCTCTTACCGACGTTTTTCAGCGCCAGCCTGCTGCCGTTGCTAGGCCTGACACTCGCCGATTGCACCGCAGGAACCTTGATAGAAAGGGTGCATCCAGAAGACCGCGAGCACTATTTCGAGCGCACCCGACGGCTGCTGCGTGAAGGCACGGTGCGCGCCCGTTACCGGTTGCGCGACAGCCGCGGCGAGTACCACTGGCTGCTTGACGAAGCCAAGGTGTTGCGCGACGACCTCGGCCTGCCGGTGGAAGCTGTCGGCTTGTGGCTGGACGTCACCGAAGCGACCCTCGCCACCGAGCAGGTGAAACAGAGCGAAGATCGCTATCGAATCCTGGTGGAGGACTCCCCGGCGATGATCTGCCGCTATCGCCCGGACCTGACCCTGACCTTCGGCAACCGGCCGCTG
The DNA here is from genome assembly GCF_007993905.1 of Pseudomonas sp. SJZ077. Lineage (NCBI taxonomy): Bacteria > Pseudomonadati > Pseudomonadota > Gammaproteobacteria > Pseudomonadales > Pseudomonadaceae > Pseudomonas > Pseudomonas sp. SJZ077. Next base: position 81,764 of record NZ_VIUJ01000029.1, on the reverse strand, counting down.
GCGACGTATCTGGAATGTCAGCCCGATCAATTGCCCGGCGTGAACCTGGGCCACTGGATGTCGGACGATCAGCGCCAGGCATTCGTGCTGCGACTCAGCCAACTGACGCCGCAAGCCCCGGTCAGTACCGCCGAAATCTATCTGCAACTGCCGGGGCGGGAACACGCCTGGTGGGTCTGGTCGGACCGCGGCGTGTTCGACGCCGAGGGTCGCTTGCTGGAAGTGCAGGCAGTCGGCCGCGACAACACCGAAGTCCGCCGCTCGCAGCAGCAACTCACCCAGAGCGCGAAAATGGCCACCCTCGGCGAAATGGCCACGGGACTCGCTCACGAAATCAATCAGCCGCTGAACGTGATGCGCATGGCCATCGTCAATGTGCTCAAGCGCTTGAACAATGGCGACGTGCAGATCGATTACTTGAAAGACAAGCTCAATCGCATCGATTCACAGGTCCAGCGCGCCGCACGAGTGGTTGATCATATGCGCGTGTTTGGCCGTCGCTCGGACATCGAGCAGCAACCGTTCAACCCGGCCGACGCGATCGAAGGCACGCTGTCGCTGCTGGCCGAAGGCATGCGTGGCAAAGGGGTTGAATTGCGCATCGGCGAGATTGGTTTTGCCGTGCAGGTCCGCGGCTTTATCGACCAGTTGGAGCAAGTGCTGATCAACCTGATGGTCAACGCCCGGGATGCGCTGCTGAGCAAACGCGAAGCCGACCGTGAGTTCAATCCGTGGATTGCGCTATACGCCGAACGGGATGAGCGATGCGTGCGGATATGGGTCGAGGACAACGGTGGCGGGATAGATCCGAGGTTGATGGATAAGATTTTCGAGCCGTTTTTCACCACTAAACCGGTGGGCATCGGCACCGGGCTGGGGTTGTCGGTGAGTTACGGCATCATCGAGAACATGGAGGGGCGGCTGAGTGTGCGTAACTCGGAGCAGGGTGCGCTGTTTTGCATTGAGTTGCCGGTGGTCCCGGTGGATCAGATCACCAGCGCCGGCCGCCCGGAGTAACAACTGAGGTTGGCACCGACCTGGATTTTCCCGACCTCGATTCCCAGGGTTTTCACAAGCGTGTCGAGCAGGTTATCCAGCAGCGGACCGAGGATTGATTCAAGTGTCGTCTTCAGCAACAACATCACGCCATTGAGCAGTGTTTTCAATAATTCGAAGGTCGCGGCCAACAGGAAGTTAGGCGTGAATGACGGCGCGTGGACGATCAGGTTCACGTCATTGACGGTTTGCGATAATCCGGAAACCGCGTTGGTAGCGGTCAAGGTGTATGGCGGATCCGACGGGGGCAAACCCACTTTCGGCGGGTTGATGAACGTCGAGGTGGCATTGGCCGGCAGCACGGGACTGTAAATTTGCAGCTCAGCGCCACCGCCGGAAAAGGGCACGCCCGCTTTGCGGATATCGAGCAGGGTGACCGGCGTGACCGTCAGGGGCACGGACGATGAATCCCAGTCCGAATTGACCCTTCCAACGCGCAATTCAGCCACGGTGGTCGTGGTGTTCACGGTCAGGCTTTTATTGATTTCGCTGGGGCAGGTGTAATCGGTGACGTAACTGTTGCCGCCACCGGCTTGCAGGCTGACGTCCAGGTTGGGGCTGGGCAACACGTACAAGTCGAGCCCGAGCAGCCCGGTGACCACGGACAAAGTCCCCGTCACCGCGCCAAGCAGACCGGTGACCAATGACAAATCCAATGTCACCAGCACCCGGACTTGAGCGGTGCGCACATAGATTCGATTGGCGCCCAAGGGCGCCATTTTTGCCAGTGCGGGATTGCCCACCGCCGACCACTGCGGGGGTTCGATGACTTTGATCTTTGCGCTGGCCCCGACGCCAAGCCCCAGCAGATTCACCGGAATGGTGCCTGCCACGGCGCTCTTGCTGTTGCCGAGTTCGATAAAGGCCTGCACCAGTTGAAGCGCGTTCACGTTGGCGTTCAGGCCGGCAGACGTGGTGTCTGTCTGCAGTTTCAACAGGTCCCCCAAATGCACTTTGAGCGGGCTGACGACCGCGATGGCCAAGCTGTCGAAACCGGCCTGCACGTCCGCCGTCGCCCCATTGAGTCGCGCCACCGTGGCAGCGGCCTGAAGTAACTGGCCCACGGTGGCATCAGCACCGAGCAGCCCCGTGTAATCGCCTGCCGTGACCTGCAGGTCAATGGCCAACTGGTCCATGTATTTAAGCAAGTTGATGTCGGCGCCCAACAGCCCGTTCCAACTCGCGACAGGCAGGTTGATGGACGCTCCCGCGAGCGCGGAAAGGAAGCCGTTCAACAAATTGACGTCGACCAGGGTGCTGCGAATGGTCAGTTGGGCGACCGGCGGCCCCGGCAGCCCGGCCACCGCAGTGGCGCTGAGGGTGATGGTCGAGTTGGCGGGTGCGCCCCCGAACATTGCGCCGATTCCACCGACGAGACTTTGCGGCACCCCATGGCTGGCGATCACGCGGATGGCTTCGCTTTTGCTCGGGTCAACGCCGAAAACCCGAAGGTTGTTGGCGCCGACGGTCAGCGCACCACAGGCAACGGCCAGTGTGCGATCCGCACCGGGCACGGTGAAATTATTGCGTTGGGCGCTGGCAGTGGCGTAGATGAGCGCGGTTGTACCGACGCCGCAGTCACCGCCACGGGTGGCGGCTTCGAGCGCTGCCATGTCAGCGACGCGCTGCAGGTTGCGCTTTTCCAGGTAGAGCCGGCCGCTGTCGATCACCACCAGCAGGAACACCAGCGCCAATGCGAATGTCAGCGCCGCCATCAAGCCTATCGCCCCCCGTTGCCGGGACGGGCCGCAAAATTGCAAGCGTGGAGACATCATGCACTCCTTTGCCGGTGAACCGCCGGGGGGTTACCTCCATGGAAAAACAGTGTAGACAACGCTGGGCAAGGCTGCTGGCAACAAGCCACCCCACAACCGTTTGTGAGAGCGGGCTTGTGTTTCAGGCTGGGTGGATGGTCAGTGCGGTGGATAGTTGGCGAGGATTCGTGCGACGGTTTCGCGTATCGCATTGCTGCGATCAGCGGGGTTCGTCGTGCGGCTGAGCAGTTGCTCATCGCTGCCACGCCACACTAGTTTGCCGTCCTTGCCATCGAGCAAATCGATCTGGATGGTCGCCACTTTGTAACTGACGCTGCGGGTTTCGTTGTACATCGGCGCCCCCCAGTAGCCATTCCATGGATTACCCCAACCGCCGCCATAGTTGGTGGTCACCTGTTGCTGGCGTTCTTCGACGATCAGGTAAGTCTGGACGTCCAAATTACCCTTGCTGCCAGCGGCGGCCGGGCGCAGGCCACGCTGATCCAGTTGATCGGCCACCGATTGACGAATGCGCTGTTCGGTCAGGTCGCTCTTGATCCGTGGGTCGTCGGGGCGATATTGCAGTGCAGGTTCTTTCCAGCTCCAGGTGCGATAGGCGGCGAAGTCGCGGCTGGCATCGAAGTCATTATTGACCTGGTTGGCGGCGCAGGCACTGAGCAGCGCGGCCACAGCCAGTAAAGCGAAACGACGGATCATGATGGTTCTCCGGTTGAAGACATGAACCTGTGAACGCCCTCTCAACGTGAGAAGTTAACTGGGAGGATACGCCGACATGGCCTTTTCCACAGCCTCACGTATCGCATCGCCACGCTCACTCTGACTGCCCCGACTGCCGGTTTCCGCGCTGGCACTCCACACTGGCTGGCCTGTGCCCGCATCGAACAGATCCACTCGCACCACCACGACCTGTTCCTGATACGTGCGCACGATCGGCACCGTGTTGTACATGCCATAACCGGTGCCGTAGCGGTTGTAGCCGCCATAACCACCGCCGTAATAACCGTAGTCGTCCCGAACCTGGCGCAACCGGGTTTCCAGGTGCAGATCGGCGCTGACAAACAGGTCGGCCGGGCGGGTGTTGTCGTGCAGCGGACGCAGGCCGCGCTGATCGAGGGCGTTGCTGACCGCTTCGGCGACCTGGGCCGAGTCTGCCCAGGCGCTGCCCGGTGGCAGCTGCCCGTTGAGCCAGGCCCAGCTGCGGTAACGCCCATAGTCACGCGGCGGTGCCGGGTAGGCGCTGCGGTCGAAGGTGTTGGCCGCCTGAGGCGGTGCCGGCGGCAAGGGCTTGGAGGTCGCCACATAGGGATTGCTGCCCTGGCAGGCCGCCAACCCGAGACAGATCACCAGTAACCCTGAACGACTTTTCATGCTGCGCTCCGATCAGACCGGCCGACAGATCCAGTGCAAATAGCGCCCAAGCCCGGCAAAGCTCGGGTGACGGCGGTGGGCCAGCTCCATTTCGAGCAAGTCCACGAGTTCGGCGCGGGCCTGGAATTCCACTGGCATGTAGTCGTGGAAAACCCGCACCCCACTCTGGCTTTCGACCTGCCACAGGCCCTCAAGTTGCGCCGCCAGTTCACGCGGATCGAGGGGTTGTTGCGGGGTCAGGCTCTGCTTCTCGCCGGCCATGTCGTTCTTGCGCATCTTGCGGAAATGGCCTTTGAGCAGGTTGCGGTAGATCAGCGCGTCGCGGTTGTAGAAGGCCAGGGAGAGCCAGCCGTCCTGTTTGGTCAGTTGATGCAGCACCGGCAGGATGGCATGGGGTTCGGCAAGCCATTCCAGCACGGCATGGCACAGCACCAGGTCATAGGGCTCGGTGAGCTGGCCGAGCAATTCCTGCCACGGTGCCTGAATGAACGTGGCGCTCTGCCCGGCGTCGGCGAACCGCTGGCGGGCGCCTTCGAGCATCGGTTCGGCGGGTTCGGCAAGCGTGACGTCATGGCCACGCTGGGCCAGCCACAACGACATGTGGCCCAGGCCCGCGCCGATATCCAACACGCGCAGCGGCCGGTCCGGCAGGGTTTCGGCCAGGTCGGCCTGAAGCACCGCCAGGCGGATCGCACCTTTCGCCCCGCCGTAGATTTTTTCGGCAAACCGGGTCGCCAGTTGATCGAAATGACGATCGCTCATCAGCTGAACCTCTTTTCGCTGTCAGCGAGTTTGTTGCGTACTACCTCATTCATGTCCAGCCCCAACTCGCTGCACAGCAGCAATAGATAGAGGACGATGTCACCCACTTCCTGCCCGGCGTGGGCCAGTTTGTCCGCCGGCAACTGGCGCGACTGGTCTTCGGTCAGCCACTGGAAAATCTCCACCAGCTCGGACATTTCCACGCTCGCGGCCATGGCCAGGTTTTTCGGGCTGTGAAATTGCCGCCAGTCGTTGCGGTCACGGATGGCGTGCAGGCGTTCGGTCAGTTCAACAAGGTTCATCGGGCTCTCCTGAAGGCGTATAGCTTCGGGGGGATGACCGGGGATGGCAAGTGGGCAGTTGAATGTGAGAGCGCGGACTTAATCCAGCCCGGATGTTGACTGACAAAACGCCATCGCGAGCAAGCTCGCTCCCACAGGGTCGATGCAACGCTCTATGCTTGTGGGGAACTCGGCACCGTAATCCATGGCCCAAGTCCGGCAAGCACGCCACCACATACATCAGGACGTTCACGACATGCAGGTAGAAAGTTTCTTCGAATGGCTCGGCCAGGCACTCGGCTCGGTCATCCGGTTTATCGTTGATGGCCTCAGCGGCTTGTTCAACCTGCTGAGCCATGCCGGCAGCAATTTTGTCGAAGGCTTGTCCCGGGCACTGGGCATGGACACATCGATCATCAGCATCATTGCGCTGATCCTGGGGCTGATGCTGTTGTGGTCGGCGATCCGGGCGTTCATGAATGCGTCGATCATCATGGGGATTATCTGGTTGGTGTTGGGCCTTTGGCTGCTGAGCTGGATCATCCACTGACACCGCCGCTCCCACATTAGTACGACACCTCCCGCTACAATGCCCGCTCCCCAAGGAGCCTGCATGTCCAACCTGATTGCCGACTGGCGCGACCGCCCTACCCATCGTCGGGTCTGGGCGCTGGCTGCGCCGATGATTCTTTCGAACATTTCCGTTCCGCTGGTGGCACTGGTCGACAGTACCGTCATCGGCCACCTGCCCCACGCCCATCAGTTGGGCGCCGTCGCGGTCGGGGCCAGCCTGTATACCTTTCTGGCCTGGGGCATGGGCTTTCTGCGCATGGGCACTACCGGTTTTGCCGCCCAGGCCGCCGGGCGCGGGGATGGCGCGGCGTTGCGGCAGATTTTGTTGCAGGGCTTGTTGCTGGCGATGGGGCTGGCGATTGTCTTGGGCGCATTGGGCGTTCCGTTGAGCGGCGTCGCGCTGCACTTCATGCAACCCTCCGCCGAGCTTGACCAACTCACCCGCGAATTTTTCCATACAAGGCTATTCGGCCTGCCGGCGGCGCTGGCCAGTTATGCGCTGGTCGGCTGGTTCCTGGGCACCCAGAACGCCCGGGCCCCGCTGGCGATTCTGCTGAGCACCAACCTGGTGAACATCGCGCTGAACCTGTGGTTCGTGCTCGGACTGGATTGGGGCGTGGTCGGTGCAGCCCGGGCGTCGGTGATCGCCGAATGGACCGGGGCCCTGATCGGCCTGTTCATGACCCGCAAAGCCCTGCGCGCTTATCCCGGCCACATCGCCTGGGCCGCGCTGGCGCTGTGGCAGAGCTGGCGGCCACTGCTGGCCGTCAACCGCGACATTTTCATCCGCAGCCTGGCGTTGCAATCGGTGTTTTTCCTGATCACCGTGCAGGGCGCACGGCTCGGTGATGCCACCGTCGCCGCCAACGCCCTGCTGCTCAACGGCTTGCTGCTGACGGCCCACGCGCTGGACGGTCTGGCCCATGCCGTGGAAGCCCTGTGCGGGCATGCCATCGGCGCGCGCGATCGAGAGGCGCTGCGTCGCTCATTGGTGGTCGCCTGCGGCTGGTCGTTGCTGGCGAGCCTGGGATTTGCCGTGCTGTTCGCCTTCGCCGGGCATTTGTTCATTGAGATGCAGACCGACATCCAGAGTGTGCGCGACACCGCGTTTATCTACCTGCCCTACCTCGCCGCGCTGCCGCTGATTGCCGTGTGGAGTTACCTGCTCGACGGACTGTTCATCGGCGCCACGCGGGCCCGGGAAATGCGCAACGGCATGCTGCTGACGGTCGTTCTGCTGCTGCCGTTCGCCTGGGCACTGCAAGGTTTTGGCAACCATGGGCTGTGGATAACGTTCCTGTTGTTCATGTTGCTGCGCAGCCTGACCCTCGGTGCTTTCGCCTGGTACTTGCGCAAGAACGACGGCTGGTTCGCGGGCAAGGTTTACTGAGTCGGCGTGGCTCTGATGAAGGCGCTGACCTCATCCAGCACCGGCGCCAACCCCCGCATGGGCCGAGACAGTGTCGCCACCAGCGTGGCGTGGCCGGTGCGGGCGAAATAGAAGTCCTGAACCGGCACTCCGGCCTGGCGCAGCTTGCGCGCCAGGCCGCCAGTGTTACGCGTCGGGTTGACCAGATCGTCGTCGCGCGAAGCCATCAACAACGCCGGCGGCGCGCCTCGACTGACGTGATTGATCGGTTGCGACTGCGGCGGAGAATCCGGCCAGAAAAACACGGGCCGCACGTCTGGATTCTGGATGGGCAGAAAATCATAAGGCCCGGCCAGACCGATCCAGCCGCGCAGATCGTGCGGCGACATCCCCACGGCCCCCAGCAAACCGGGGTCCAACGCCAGCATCGCGACGTTATAGGCCCCGGAGCTGTGGCCCATCAGGTACAACCGTTGCGGGTCACCGGAAAACCTGTGGATGTGATCGTGAGTCCAGGCCACGGCTTTAGCGCCGTCCTCCAGGAACAAGGGATAGCGTACCTGTGGATACAGTCGATAGTCCGCCAGCACCGCAACCACTCCGCGCGACGCCAGCGCCTCGCCGACAAAAGAGTAATCACTGCGTGAACCGCTGTTCCAGCTGCCGCCGTAGAAAAACACCACCACCGGGGCATTCTCCAGAGGGTGACGAGGCACATACACATCGAGTTTCTGCCGCGGATCATCGCCATAGGCAATCCCTTCGGTCTTGTCGAACGTGCTGTCGGGGGTCAGCGCATTGAGCATTTTCAGCGGTGAACACGCCGTTATCACGGTCAGCAAACAAATGCCCATGGTCAGGCCGAACAGCCAGCGCGTTGTGCTCGCCATCAATGTCGAACCTCGTGTTCAGGGTTGATCGTTCTGCCATAGATTGCGCAAGCTATCGAGACGTTCCTGCTGAGTGATACCCGGTAGCGGCTGCACGGGTGAAGCGTCGGGATACTGCAAACGTAGCCATAACCAGCCATCGAGCACCGGGCGTTCGCTGAAACCCAGCGCCAGCCCTTCCTGCACGAGGGCCCACAGACTGTTGTAGTCGGTCCCGGTGGACCGGCTCCAATGCCAGACGTGCTGTTCCAGCAGGCAGGTTTGCAAGGTGTCACGCTGCCGGGGCGTGAGGTTTTCTTCGATGGCCAACGGGCTGACGGCAAGCCCGGGATTGAACAACTGCTGCCAGCCCTGACTGCCGATTGCCCGGTCGGCCCAGGTTCCGCCGAACCAGCGCAACTGACTGATCGGCCCCAGCCAGCGACTCAATTCCAGGGCATCGCAGGCATCAAAAAAGTAACTGGCGGTGTGGGGGTTGTAGTAACTCAACAAAGCACGGTGATGCAGGCCAAAAGTGACGGTCAGCATGCGACGCAAATGCTCGAGCAACTGCGACGGCGAAGCCTCACTGACCAATAACAAACCGCTCCAGAGGTGCGGTTCGCGCAGGCACAGCTCGGCCAACGCCGGGCATCCCTTGAGGTCAACCAACACCGGACCGTGCTCGCGTAACGGCTGCAACTCGGTGCTATCGAACAGCCAGAACCGTCGGGCCTGCGCAAACTGCTGGATCAGCCTCGCGCCGGCGCGGGGCTGCCCCGGTACGTCGAGCAACAGCCATTGTGCGGTTGAGTCCGGCGCCTGAGCGACGATCATGCCGCACCGCTCTGGCCAAGCCTTGTCGCGGCCCGGCAGGTGCAAAAAGCTTGCGCGCAATGGCTGAAACTACCCCCGCCAGGCAACAGACACAGCAGCACGATCGGTTCGCTGGATTGCAACAAACGCAGCAATCCGACACTGGCAGTGTCGGCATCTGTTGTCGTGGTGGGTGGGGGTTCAGACAAGCCTGACGCGTGGGTGAAAGAGGGGCCGGGAAGATACCCGGTGATTAACGGTTGATCCGGATCGCCTTCGATAAAGCTCACCAGCACCTGCGCGCCTTCTCTCAACGGCTTGGCATGCGCGCCGCCCAACTCCGGCGCCAATGGCAGCCAACAGTGGCTGGGCGCAGCGCCTTCGCCCTGATAGACCCAGTCAAATTGCACGGCAACGGGCCTGGTTGAATCGGGTTGCGGCTCATCGACATCGACCACCCACGCCCGCTGCAGACTGTGCATCCTGGGGTTCATGACCGAATGAGGCGCCGCAAGCGGTACCGCCCCGGCAACGCGGATCTTGTTGCCGTAGGCAAACCCCGGTGTCTGCCCACCCTGATGCTCGACCTGGATCAGCAGCCAGCGACGGTTCCAGTCCGTACACGGATGGCCGGACAGCAGAACCCGCTGGCCGCTGCGCAACGTGGTCAAATTCGTCTGACCTTCGCCCGCCTGCGTGTTGCCGTGAACCTTGAAGCGGCGCACCCCAGGCTGTTCGGGGTCGGGTGCAAAAACCATCTCGGCGCCCTGCTGAAAGGGCCCCTGCTTATCACCAACTACCAGACAGTGCCCGCGCGGGTGATGCTCGAAGTGGTAATGGAGCCGCTCCTGGGCACACAGGCGCTGGAGAAACTGCAGATCCGATTCCCGGTACTGCGTACAGAAATCACGCGGCGGGTAATCGCCGCTCAAGTCAAAGCGCCGATTCTTACCGGTAATGCCATGCTCCTTGAGCACCTGGGCGAGGATTTCGGGCACTGAACGGTTGCTGAAGATGCGCTGGCTGAAACGCTGGGCCAGGCAAGCCAGTTTCGGCTTCAGGCGCACACGGCAAAGCCTGGGCGCAGCACCATGACCCGTCTGGACGAGCTCATGCAACTGCCCGTGAAAACCGGTCCCCGGCGGCCCGAAATGCAAAAAGGCCGGACGGTACAGCAGGCTTGCCAGGTCCAGTGTCGGGTCTTCGATCAGCAGATCAACGTCAAACACAAAGGGTTCGCTGATCGCTTCACTGCCGGTAAAGGCCAAGACCTCAACGGGGTCGGGCAGACCCTCTACATCCAGACGAAATGACGGCTCGTTGACTGGATCGAACATCGGCGATTCTCTACAGGAGGGGCGGCCGGGGATTCTCTCCGAGAGAGTTGGCCGAGTAGAGAGCCGAAGTACAACTTAGGAAATGACCTACGCGAAAAAAGGACCACGTCGCTTGGATAGCGAGGATGTGAGCCATTTCGCTTGAATTCAGGGAGGCGTCCCACCAGGTCATCTGAAATTTCCGCAGCGCGCGGAACATTTTCCGACAACCTGATGAGACCAGTGCCTTACCTCAAGAAGACAGGTAAGACGAACGGGTCAGGCCCAGGCGCAGAGCGTCGAGGAACTGGGTGCGCTCGGCGGCAGTGATGCGCGCACTTGCGCACTTGTCGCGGTAGTGGGTCATCAGTTCTTCCGGCGACAAGTGCACGTAACGCAGCATGTCTTCGATGGTGTCGTGGGTTTCGATACCCGCGTGGTACACGCTACCGTCGGCGTTCTGGTAGATGTTCACCGAGTCGGTGTCACCGAACAGGTTGTGCATATCGCCGAGAATTTCCTGGTAGGCGCCGACCAGGAAGATACCCAGCAGGTAGTCCTCGCCTTCGTTCAAACCGTGGACTGGCAGACTGGTTTCGATGCTCTGCTCGTCGACGTATTGCTTGATCTTGCCGTCGGAGTCGCAGGTCAGATCCTGCAGCACGGCGCGGCGCAGCGGCTCTTCGTCGAGACGGTGCAGCGGCAGAATCGGCAGGACCTGGCCGATGGCCCAGGTGTCCGGCAGGCTCTGGAAGACCGAGAAGTTGCAGATGTACTTGTCGGCCAGCTTGTCGTTGAGTTCGTCGAGCACCTGACGGTGCGAACGCTGACGCGCCTTCAACGAGTTGTGCAGGCGACGGCACACGGCGAAGTAGCATTGCTCGGCCAGGGCTTTCTCGGCCAGGGTCAGCTTGCCATCGGCGTACTGGGTGGCCACATCGCTCATGTAGTGCGTGGCGCGCCAGTAGGTTTCGGTGACCATCTCGATGTCGGTCGGGCCCAACAGGTCAACCAGCCACTGCACGGTCTCCGGCAGCTCTTCCTTGTTGTCGATCTTCGGCACGTCGTCGTTGTGCTTCTCGACGTCGGTCACTTGCACCACCAGCATGGCGTGGTGAGCGGTCAGCGAGCGGCCGCTTTCGGAGAAGATGTTCGGGTGCGGCAGGCTCTGCGCATCGCAGAACTCCTTGAGCATCCCGACCACGACACCGGCGTAATCGTCCATGTCGTAGTTGATCGAACTGGCGTTGCGCGAGTGCGTGCCGTCGTAGTCGACGCCCAGACCGCCACCGACGTCGATGTGGTCAACCGGCAAGCCGAGGTTACGCAGTTCGCCGTAGTAACGAATCGCTTCCTTGAAGCCGTGCTGGTAGTCCGCCAGGTTGGCGATCTGCGAGCCCATGTGGAAGTGCAACAGGCGAATGCCTTGATCCAGGCCAGCCGCGCGGAAACGCTCGACCACCGACAGCAGCTGCGCCGCCGACAGACCGAACTTGGACTTCTCACCGCCGGTGTCCGCCCACTTGCTTGAGGCCAGGGATGACAGACGCACACGCAGGCCGACTTGAGGCTTGACCTTCAGCGAGGCGGCTTCTTCGATCACCAGGCCGACTTCGGATTCTTTCTCGATCACGATGAACACGTTGTGGCCCAGCTTCTGGCCCATCAGCGCCAGTCGGATGAACTCGCGGTCCTTGTAACCGTTGCAAACGATGGTGCCGCCCTTTGGCGCCAGGGCCAATACGGCCAGCAGCTCAGGCTTGGAGCCGGCTTCCAGGCCGATGGACACATCCTGGGTGGCGATGATGTTTTCGATCACCGCTTCCTGCTGGTTCACCTTGATCGGGTACAGCGCGGTGTACTTGCTCTGGTATTCCAGGCGCTCGATGTTGGCATCGAACGCGCCGGTCAGCTGACGCACGCGGTCTTGCAGAATGTCAGGGAAACGCACCAGCAGCGGCAAGGACAGGCCGCTTTTGCGCAGCTGGTCGACTTGCTCGAAGAGGTCGATAGGCGAACTGGTCGGACCGTTAGGACGAACTTCGACGCGACCGGCGTCATTGATCGCGAAATACCCGGCCCCCCAATGGCGAATCCCGTAAACACTGCGGCTGTCCGCAACTGTCCATTGGCTGCCATCGTCTTTGCGTGTGCGTCGTACGGACATTGAAGTCCCCTATAAAGAAGTCATAGAGCGTCGCCTGGGTTCAGGCCGGCGCAGTCTAAAGAATGAAAATGACGATTAGCCTGCATGCAAGGGCCATAGACCTCACATTCAGCGCTGAGTTTAGAAACCGGTCAGAACAGGCTCTGTGAAAACCATGTAGACGACGCCAGGCCAGAGTTGAATCAGGACTGGATCAAGCCGAGGGTGGTTTTCACAGAGGCTGCTAGCCGCCGGACTTCTTCGCTTTGAAACCCAGTTTGATCAGTTCAGCCAAGAGTAGCTCGACATGATCGCCCTGGATTTCGATGATTCCGTCTTTCAACGCACCCCCGGTGCCACAGCGTTTCTTCAACGTGGTGGCCAGGTCCTTGAGCGCTTCTTCCGCCAACGGCACGCCGGTGATGGTGGTCACCGTCTTGCCGCCACGCCCCTTGCTTTCGCGACGCACACGAGCGATGCCGTCGCCAGCCGGGATAACGGTCTGTTTGCAGATGCAGGCGTCCACCGGTTTACTGCAATCCGGGCAATGACGACCTGCGTCGGTGGAAAATACCAGGCCACCAAGGGCGGCGAAGGATGCGGCTTTTTTGGCCACCGGCAATCCTCTTGGGAGGACAAAGACTGGTCGCGGCAACTTGGGAAGCTGCCATCGACCGCGAAGCCCCACTCAGGCAGGGGCAGCGCTACTGGGCCAGACAACGCTGGCTCAGTTTGAAAAGGTCGCGCAGTGTAACGGCAAAAAGCCGACTTGCTAAGAGCCAATCGGCGCCAATTTACTGCTCTTTTGCGACGCCCTTCCCAAGGGCGCACAGATAACGCTTCAACGCGGCCAGGGAGTCCGGGCAATAAGGCTTTTGCTGGATTTCCAGCATGACCTGCTCGATGGGGATGAAACGCGCTTCAAGCACCTCTTCCGGTTGCAGGATCAACGGGCCGTCCCACACCGCCGAAAACGCCGAACACCAGAGACGATTGCCGGTGTCCTCGAAGAAGAAGTGATCATGGGCGGTCAATTCCACACCGCTCACGCCCAACTCTTCTTCCAGCTCACGGGCAGCCGATTCGACGTACGTCTCGGTGGCGAGCACCATGCCGCCCGCCGCCACATCCCAGTAACCGGGGTAAATGGCTTTGCTCAGGGTTCGACGGTGAACGCACAGTTCACCGACCGAGTTGAACAGCATGATGTAGGTGCCACGCCCGATCAGCCCCCGCTCGCGCAGGTCAGAACGGACCAGGGCGCCGAGCAGGTTGTCCTGTTCGTCGACCCAGGCGATGTGTTCGGCATCCGAGGCCGCGCGATGGGCAGCCTCTTTGGCGTTATCGACCATGACTCAGCCCTGATTGAGCAATTGACGCAGATCGATCACTGCCGCGTTGGCACGGGAGATGTAGTTGGCCATGACCAGCGAATGGTTGGCCAGCACACCGAAGCCGCTGCCGTTGAGGATCATCGGGCTCCAGACCGGCTCTTGCGAGGCTTCCAGCTCACGAATGATCTGACGCACGCTGACCGTGGCGTTCTTCTTGGCCAGCACATCGGCGAAATCGACTTCGATGGCGCGCAGCAAGTGGGACAGCGCCCAGGCCTGGCCGCGGGCTTCATAGAACACGTTATCGATCTGCATCCACGGGGTTTCGACGATTTCTTCATCGACCTGTGGCATCTGACCCGGCGCCAGGACTTCGGTTTTCAGCGCGGTGTTGAGTTTGACTCGGCCCACGCTGGCCGACAGCCGTTGCGACAGCGAACCCAGACGGGTGCCGACATCGCCCAGCCAGTTGTTCAGGTTGTCGGCGCGGGCATAGAACAGCGCACTTTTCTGACTCGGATCGGACAGGCGTGTCTGGTAACGGCTCAGGGAATTGATGCCTTCCTGGTATTCGGACTCACTGGAGGGCAGCACCCAGCTCTTGTTGTCAAAGTTGAAACGCGGCTCGGCCTTGGCCAGGTCAGCGTCTTCGGTGGACTGCGACTGGGAACGGGCGAAGTCCTTACGCATTGCACGACTCAGGTCGCGAACCTGGACCAGCACGCCATATTCCCAGCTCGGCGTATTGTCCATCCACAGACCCGGCGGGAAACGGTCGTTGGAAATATAGCCACCTGGCTTGCTCAGCAATGTACCAGCGACGGTCTTGAGGGTTTCCACCGTGGTGTACCCGACCACCATTTGCTTGCCTTCTTTCTCGGCCGCCACTTGCGCATTCTGTTGAACCGGGAACAGTGCCGGCTCCTGGCTCCAATACCAACCCAGCCCGATCGTCACCAGCAGGTAAAGGCCAATCAGCGTCGCCAGCGCCCGGCTGAACAACAGGCCGCCGACGTAACTGCGGGTGGCCGATTTCGGTTCAGCGGCACGTTCAGGCGCGCTGCCCGCGCGATTCTTCCAGTCCAGCATGGCGATATCCTTTCAATCACTTGAGTTCATTGGTTCGACCACAACCCTACGCCATCGTGCCTCGTTTGCCGCGCATTAAATCCTGCGGGAAATGGCGGGACTTACAATGACCGCGATCAGGGGCCACTATAAATGAAGCACAGCCGCGAGCCTATGCGACCATCCAGTCAGAAACTGAATAAGGCCGCTTTGCAGATTATTGACACACGATGCTCATGGGATTGAAAAGAGGTGCTAGCATAGAGCCACCAGTCGATCTCAGCATGCACCCTAACTAGTAGTCAGGATATGACCGAGCCAGAAGACCCCAGCCGTGAGCGCCTCAAGCACCACTTTGCCCAGCGGGTAATTCATCAGGCACGTCAGATTCTTGAGATATGGCAGCGCCTGCAACGCAGCGAGTGGTCCAACACCGATTTGTCGGAACTGAGCGAGGCCAACCTGCGCCTGCTGCGCTTTGCCGAACGTTTCGAACAACCGGAACACACGCAGCTGGCGCGTCACATCGGCCAGTCGCTGGAGGCTGTCGACGCCAATCGCGGACGCCTGAGCAGTGGCCTGATCACCGACCTCAATCGCTTGATGCAGCGCCTGTCGCGCACCGGCCTGCGCCACGGCGATCAGCTCGAACAAACCTTTCTGCCACCGCTGCGCAAACCGATCTACGTGATGTTGCAGGATCACGACCGCGCCGAGCGCCTGGCCAAGCAGCTGGAATTTTTCGGGCTCAGCGCCCAATCCCTGGACAGCGTTGCGGCATTTCGCTCCTCTATGATCGAGCGCCTGCCCGCCGCCATCGTCATGGACGTGGACTTCAGTGGCGCCGGTATCGGCCTGAAACTGGCCGCCGAAGCCCAGGTCGGACTGGATGAGCCTTTACCGCTGTTGTTCTTCAGCTTGCTCGAAACAGACACCCCGACCCGCCTCGCCGCCGTGCGCGCCGGTGGCCAGGAATTTCTCACCGGCACCCTCGAAGCCTCAAGCCTGTTGGAGAAGATCGAAGTCCTGACCTGCGTCGCCCAGTACGAACCTTATAAAGTGCTGATCATCGACGACTCCCGCGCTCAGGCCTTGCACACCGAGCGCCTGCTGAACAGCGCCGGAATCGTCACGCGCACCCTGATCGACCCGATTCAGGCCATGGCCGAACTGGCGGACTTTCAGCCGGACCTGATCATCCTCGACATGTACATGCCGACCTGCACCGGCACGGAACTGGCCAAGGTGATCCGGCACAACGACCGCTACGTGAGCGTACCGATCATTTACCTGTCCGCCGAAGATGATCTGGACAAGCAACTCGACGCCATGAGCGAAGGCGGCGACGACTTCCTGACCAAACCGATCAAGCCGCGGCACCTGATCACCACTGTGCGCAACCGCGCGGCGCGGGCACGCAATCTGAAAGCACGGATGGTGCGCGACAGCCTGACCGGTTTGTACAACCACACCCACATCCTGCAATTGCTCGAAGACTGCAGCTTCCGCGCCCGCCGCGAGAGCAAGCCGTTGAGTTTTGCGATGCTCGACATCGACCACTTCAAACGGGTCAACGACAGCCACGGCCACCCCATGGGCGACCGGGTCATCAAGAGCCTGGCGCTGTTTCTCAAGCAGCGGTTGCGCAAAACAGATTTCATCGGCCGCTACGGTGGCGAGGAATTCGCCATCGTCATGCCGGACACCGATCTCGAAGCGGCCCACAGAGTGCTCGATGAAATCCGTCAGCGGTTTGCCGAAATCCACTACCCGGCCCAGCCCCAGGATTTGTGGTGCACGTTCAGCGCCGGGGTAGTGGAGCTGTGCGACCACTCCGACAGCCTGATGATGGCCAGCCAGGCGGACGAAGCGCTGTACCGCGCCAAGGACGGTGGACGTAACCGCGTGCAGGCTGCGCGGACGTCAAAGCAAAGTGCCACTTTTTCATCGGAATGGACCCATTCGGTCATAACCCTGTAACAGAAACGCAATAACTTCAGGCGCTTACCATTCTGCCGTTGGTAGACCCGCGATGCGCCTGAAGCTGCTGACCAATCTCAACACCCTCCTTTTAGTCGCCGTGTGCGTGGCCCTTGGCGCGACGCTCTGGTGGTCGCAAAAAGCCCTCGAACGCCCCTATCTGCTGATGGAGCGTTACCTCGGTTTGTCCCAGCAATTTCAAAATGAAGTGGCGCGCAACGTCGAGGATTATCTCGCCAGCGGCGATGCCCTGCGCCTGAGCAGCGCCAGCCAGGCCATCGACAGCCTGCAAAAGGAACTCGGTGAATTACCGCCAGCCCTGGCCGACACCTTGCGTCCGAGCCTGTCGAACCTGAGTGAATTCAGCAAGACCGACCTGCTGGCTGCCGGCAAACTTGCCGGGGACCCTCAAGCCTTGCTGCTGCAAGCTGAACGTGAACTCGGCGCCAGCCTCGATCAGCTCAGCCAATACGCCAGCGGGAACGCAGCGTACCTCGCGCCCTTGCTCGCCGCGTCCCAGCACCTGGGCAAACTGTCGCTGGCGCGGGACAAACTGGTCAGCAGCGGTCGCAGTGAACTGGCCGCCGATGTCGAACGCGAAGTCGCCAGCATTCGTGCGCAGGCTGAGCTGATAGGCGCCTTGCCGCTGCTCGGGGTGGCCGCCAGCAGCGAATCCGGCACCGATGATTTCGCCGCAATGATGGGGCTGGAGAACACCGAAAAAACCGTCGCCGAAGATGCCGGTGTCGCCCTCAAACGGGAACTCAACAGCTTGCTGACGCGTTACCCCGCTGAACTGGCGCGCACTCGCGAGCAAATCCAGAAACGCACCGACCTCAGCACCGCGACGCACCTGAAGATCGCCGACGTACAGCAGGCCATTGCCGGACTGGAGCCGGTGGTCCGCGCCCAGCACGGGCAGATCCAGGGCGAAGTACGCTTGATGCAAGGCGTGATGATCGGCCTGATTCTGCTGATCGCCTTGTTGATCGACACCTTGCAACGCAAGCTGGCCCGGACACTGACCAACCTCGCCCCGGCCCTGTCGACCTGGGCCGAAGGCGACTTCAGCCAGGAAATTCAATTGGGCAAGACCAATCGCGAACTGCATGACATTGAAGCCTCGCTCAACCGCTTGCGCGCATACCTGGCGGACCTGGTCGGGACTATTCGTCTCAATGCCGAGCAGGTCGCCGGCAGTAGCCGCACTTTGGCCGAGTTGAGCAACGACCTGCACAGAGGTGCCGAACATCAGGCCGGCGACACCGCGCTGATCCGCGATTCTCTCGGCGAACTGGAAGCAACGATCCAACAAGTTGCTGGCGATGCCAGCCAGGCCGCCGACGCCAGTCGTCATGCCGGAATCGCGGTCGAGCATGGCCAGAAAGTTATCGGTCTGAGCCTCACCGGCCTGCATGCGCTGGTGGGTGAAGTGCAAGGCAATGCGCAGATGATCGAACACCTGGCAGAAGAATCGGCGACCATCGGCGGCGTGCTGACGGTCATCCGCTCGATTGCCGACCAGACCAACCTGCTGGCCCTGAACGCCGCCATCGAAGCCGCCCGCGCCGGGGAAATGGGTCGTGGGTTTGCGGTGGTGGCGGAAGAGGTTCGCTCGTTGGCGCAACGCACGGCCGGGGCCACCGCAGAGATCCAGACCTTGATCGCCGGCCTGCAAACCGCCGCGCGGCAATCGGTGGAAGGCATGCGCGCCCAGGTCGAACACGCCGAAGCCACGGCCAATCAGGCTCAGGCTGCCGACGGTGCATTGGATAAAATCGTCGGGGCGATCCAGACCATTTCCGACACCGCCGTGCGCATTGCCGATGTCACTGCGCAGCAGAGTGGTGCGGTCAGTGAGATCCGTGATCACAGTGAGCGAATTCACCAATTGGGTGGGGATAATTTGTTGCGCATTGGCGAGGGGCGCGTGCAAGGGGAGAACCTGCTGGTGTTGGGCGCACGCTTGCATACCGCCGTTCAAGCCTTCCGCGTCTGATAGACCGCCATGCCCCGCAGGAGCGAGGCTTGCCCGCGAACCATACGATGCGGTCATTCAGGCAAACCGCGCAATCGCTCTTCGCGGGCCAGCCTCGCGCCTACAGGGGCGGGGCAATCCGCGCGACTGTCCGCTATCATGCCCCCAATTCCGATACGCGAGATTGTCATGCGCCGTTTGCTCTGCCTGCTGCTTTTAGTGCTCGCCCTGCCGGCAAACGCCGCCGGGTTGCTGGAGAGTCGACCCAGTTCCACCTTGGGCTCGATCAACAACAGTGCCGACTTCCTGCCGGTGCGCGAGGCATTTCAGCTGAGCCTGGTCGACAGCACGCCGCAATCGATCAAGCTGCGTTTTGTCGCCACCGACGGTTACTACCTTTATCGGCACCGCTTTCAGTTTCGCGCCGAACCGGCCGAAGTTGGCCTTGGCTCGGCGCAATTGCCCAAGGGCGAACAAAAGCACGATGAGTACTTTGGCGACGTCGAGGTCTATCACGGCGTGCTCGACGTCGAAGTGCCGCGCACCGATCCCCGCGCCTTCACGCTGGCCGTGACCTATCAGGGCTGCGCCGACAAAGGCCTGTGTTATCCGCCTGAAACCGAACGACTGAACATAGATGGCATTGGCGCAACGACGCCCGCCACGGCCCAGAGCTGGAGCTGGCGCGAGCTCGCCTTGTTCTTCCTTGCGGGTCTGGGCCTGACCTTCACCCCGTGTGTACTGCCGATGCTGCCAATCCTCTCCGGCGTGGTGTTGCGCGGCCAGATCGGTGGGTTGCGCGGTTTCAATCTGTCGCTCGCGTATGTACTGCCCATGGCCGCCTGCTTCGCCCTGCTGGGTGCGTTGATGGGAATGTTCGGCGCCCAGCTCAACCTTCAGGCGCGTCTGCAATCGGCGTGGGTGCTGGTGCCGTTCGCGATGTTTTTTGCGGTATTTGCCCTCGCGATGTTTGGCGTGTTCGAACTCAAGCTGCCACATGCCATCAGCAGTCGCCTGGACCGGATCGCCGGGCGTACCGAAGGCGGTTCGTTATGGGGCGCCGCGGTCCTGGGCGTGGTGTCCAGCCTGCTGGTGTCGCCCTGCGTGTCGGCGCCGCTGGCCGGTGCATTGCTTTATATCAGCGCCAGCGGCGATGCACTGGGGGGAGGCTTGAAACTGTTCATGCTCGGCCTCGGCATGGGGGCGCCGTTGTTACTCGTGGCCACCGGCGGCGCAGCCTGGCTGCCGAAAAGCGGGCCGTGGCTGGTCTATGTAAAAAATGCCATTGGCGTGTTGTTGCTGGGATTGGCAATCGGGCTGGTCAGTCGCGTATTGCCGGGGCAAATCACCTTGCTGCTGATCGGTTTGCTGGCCGGTGGCGTCGGTTTGTTCATGGGCGCGCTGGAATTCGTCTACAAACCGCCACGAAAACGCCTCGGCCAACTGCTCGGGATGTTTCTGCTGTTTTACGCACTGGCCTGTTGGTTCGGGGCGTTCAGCGGGCAGACCGACCCGTTCAACCCGATTGGCCAACCGCGCATCATTGCCGGCACCGAACAGCCGCAAAACACCAGCGCCTGGCAAACCATCAGCACTCCGGCAGACCTGGATCGCGTCCTAGCCGAGGCCAAATCCGCCAACACCCCGCTGCTGCTCGACTGGTACGCCGACTGGTGCATCAGCTGCAAAGTCATCGAACGCGAAGTGCTCAACGACGCCACCGTCATCGAACGCCTGAAAGGCTATCGCCTCGTGCGTTTCGATATCACTGCCAGCAACGCCGAACAACGTGCCCTGCTTGATCGCTACAAACTGTTCGGCCCTCCGGCCCTGATGTTTTTCGGCAAGGACGGTGTCGAACGCGCCGATGTGCGAGTGATCGGCGAGATCAGCGCGACAGACTTCGCCGAACGTGTTGCGAAAGCAAATGACCGGATTTAACAGGCCGGTCACATATTTCGCGCAAACATCGGCCATCGTGCTGGCTTTTGCATAGAACTGGACAGTCACAAAGGCTTTGCGGCATAGTCGCCGGGTTCTGACAACTGCACACAGATAACAAGGAACAGCAGATGGCGACGCTATTGGTTCTGCACGGACCCAACCTGAACTTGCTCGGCACCCGCGAACCGGGCACCTATGGCGCTACGACACTGGCGCAGATCAACCAGGACCTGGAACGCCGTGCTCGTGAAGCCGGCCATCATCTGCTGTACCTGCAAAGCAACGCCGAGTACGAATTGATTGACCGCATCCACGCCGCAAAAGGCGAAGGTGTGGACTTCATTCTGATCAACCCAGCAGCTTTTACGCACACAAGTGTCGCATTACGTGACGCGCTGCTGGCGGTGAGCATCCCATTCATCGAAGTGCATTTGTCTAACGTGCACAAACGCGAACCTTTCCGCCATCACTCTTACTTCTCCGACGTAGCGGTGGGAGTGATCTGCGGCCTTGGCGCCAGCGGTTATCGACTGGCCCTGGAGGCCGCCCTGGAACAGCTTGAACAACAAGCTATACGCCCCTGACCGACCCTTGGGAGTTGATGATTCATGGATATCCGTAAAGTTAAGAAACTGATCGAACTGCTGGAAGAGTCCGGCATCGACGAGCTCGAGATCAAGGAAGGCGAAGAGTCCGTACGCATCAGCCGTCATAGCAAGACCCCGGCTCAGCAGTTCTACGCACCGGCTCCGATGCATGCACAGGCGCCTGCGCCAGTGGCTGCTGCTCCGGTTGCCGCTGCAGCGCCTGCGGCTCCCGTCGCGCCAGTGTTGAACGGCACCGTTGCCCGTTCGCCGATGGTCGGCACCTTCTATCGCAAATCTTCGCCAAGCTCGCCGTCCTTCGTTGAAGTCGGCCAGACCGTGAAGAAAGGCGACACTCTGTGCATCGTCGAAGCCATGAAGATGATGAACCACATCGAAGCTGAAACCAGCGGTGTGATCGAATCCATCCTCGTCGAAGACGGCCAGCCGGTTGAGTACGACCAACCGCTGTTCACCATCGTTTGAAACGCGGAGAAACTTTGATGACTGCGAAGTTGGAAAAAGTTCTGATCGCCAACCGCGGTGAGATTGCCCTGCGGATCCTGCGTGCCTGCAAAGAGATGGGCATCAAGACTGTCGCCGTTTACTCCAAGGCCGACAAAGAGCTGATGCACCTGGGCCTGGCAGACGAATCCGTCTGCATCGGTCCGGCCTCGGCCGCCCACTCTTACCTGCACATTCCGGCCATCATCGCCGCGGCCGAAGTGACCGGCGCCACCGCCATTCACCCAGGCTACGGTTTCCTTGCGGAAAACGCTGATTTCGCTGAACAGGTCGAGAACTCCGGCTTCGCGTTCATTGGCCCGAAAGCCGACACCATTCGCCTGATGGGCGACAAGGTATCGGCCAAGCACGCCATGATCGCTGCTGGCGTTCCAACCGTTCCGGGGTCCGACGGCCCGTTGCCTGAAGACGAAGAAACCGCTTTGCGCATCGGTCGCGAAGTCGGTTACCCGGTGATCATCAAAGCCGCTGGCGGCGGTGGTGGTCGCGGCATGCGCGTTGTGCATAAAGAAGAAGACCTGATCTCCTTCGCCAAACTGACCCGCACCGAAGCAGGCGCGGCGTTCGGTAACCCGATGGTCTATCTGGAAAAATTCCTGACTAACCCACGTCACGTGGAAGTCCAGGTGCTTTCCGACGGCCAGGGTCACGCCATCCATCTGGGCGACCGCGATTGCTCGCTGCAACGTCGTCACCAGAAGGTTCTCGAAGAAGCGCCGGCACCGGGCATCGATGAGAAGGCACGGGCTGAAGTCCTCGCACGCTGCGTCAAGGCTTGCATCGACATCAACTACCGTGGCGCGGGTACTTTCGAGTTCCTGTACGAGAACGGCGCGTTCTATTTCATCGAAATGAACACCCGCGTTCAGGTTGAGCACCCGGTTTCGGAAATGGTCACTGGTATCGACATCGTCAAGGAGATGCTCAGCATCGCCGCTGGCAACAAGCTGTCGTACACCCAGGAAGACGTGGTTATCCGCGGCCATGCCCTGGAATGCCGGATCAACGCCGAAGACCCGAAAACCTTCATGCCGAGCCCAGGCACGGTCAAGCATTTCCACGCTCCAGGCGGCAACGGCGTTCGCGTCGATTCGCACCTGTACAGCGGTTATGCCGTTCCGCCGAACTACGATTCGTTGATCGGCAAGCTGATCACCTACGGCGCAACCCGTGACGAAGCATTGGCGCGCATGCGCAATGCGCTGGACGAAATCGTTGTCGACGGGATCAAGACCAACATCCCGCTGCACCGCGACCTGGTCCGCGATGAAGGCTTCTGCAAAGGTGGTATCAACATCCACTACCTGGAACACAAGCTGGCTGGCGACAAGCATTAAGCTTTAGCCCGTCCAACAAAGCCGCCTTCGGGCGGCTTTGTTGTTTCTGGAGGTTACAACTCCTGTAGGAGCGAGGTTTGCCCGCAAACCATACGCCGAGGTATTGCAGACTCACCGCGTCACCGCGTCATCGCGCTTCGCGGGCAAGCCTCGCTCCTACAAACTGCATACCAGTGTCGGCCTTGTCGTCTTCTGCCGCGCGCTCGCGTAAACTTGCGCGCTTCTCGCAGCCCGCTAGGCTGCAATCAATATTTTTCAAAGGTGCCCGCCATGCCTTGGCTGCAAGTCCGTCTCGCCATCAGCCCAGAACAAGCCGAAACCTACGAAGACGCTTTCCTTGAAGTGGGCGCCGTGTCGGTGACGTTCATGGACGCCGAAGATCAGCCGATCTTCGAACCTGAACTCAACACCACGCCGCTATGGTCGCACACTCATCTGCTGGCCCTGTTCGAAGGCGGCACTGAAGCGGCCAGTGTGCTGGCTCATCTTGAGTTGCTGACCGGCAGCCCGCTGCCCGAGCATCACAGCGAAGTCATCGAAGACCAGGACTGGGAACGCAGCTGGATGGACGACTTCCAGCCAATGCGCTTCGGTCAACGCCTGTGGATCGTCCCAAGCTGGCACGCTGCCCCTGAACCCGACGCTGTGAACATTCTGCTCGACCCGGGCCTGGCGTTCGGCACCGGCACCCACCCGACCACTGCACTGTGCCTGGAATGGCTCGATGGTCAGGACCTCAAGGACTGCCACGTCCTCGACTTCGGTTGCGGCTCGGGGATTTTGGCGATTGCCGCCCTGCTGCTGGGCGCCAAGGAAGCCGTCGGCACCGACATCGACGTGCAGGCGCTGGAAGCTTCCCGCGACAACGCCGGGCGCAACAATATTGCCGACGCGCTCTTCCCGCTGTACCTGCCGGAAGATCTGCCACAGGTTCAAGCCGATGTGCTGGTGGCCAACATTCTGGCCGGACCGCTGGTGTCCCTGGCGCCGCAATTGTCCAGCCTGGTCAAGCCTGGCGGTCGTCTGGCGTTGTCGGGCATCCTCGCCGAGCAAGGCGAAGAAGTCGCCAAAGCCTACGCTCAAGATTTCGATCTGGACCCGATCGCCAATCGCGATGGCTGGGTGCGCATCACTGGCCGTCGGCGCTAGAATGAACGCCTGCATAAACCGGATCGCCGCATGACCGACAGCTTCGTCACCCAGTGCCCGCATTGCCAAACCAGCTTCCGCGTCAGCCATGCTCAATTGAGCGTGGCCCGTGGAGTGGTTCGTTGCGGCTCGTGCTTGCAGGTGTTCAACGCCGCCAAGCAGCTGCTTGAGCAACGGGGCGCCAAGGAAACTGTCCAACCGGTAGCCCCGGCCATTGTCGAACCGTCGGTACAGCGCGCCATCAGCCAAAAGCAATGGTCCGCCGCCGAAATGGATCTGGACAGCCTGGACCTGGACGAAGAACTCGCCCGGCTCGAACAGCGGGAAATCCAGCCCACCACGGAATTCGGCCAGCACCGCGAAAACGGTCTCAGTGCTCGCCGCGACTCTGTCGAGCACGACGATGAACCCTGGTCCGACAGCCTCTTCAGCGAATCGGCGGCCGATCGTGCCCAGGCGGTCGAAGCCGAACCACGGGAAACGCAGCCAGTACCGAGCAAGCACTCGCGCACCGAACCGTCATTCTCGCTGGAACCGGTTGATCTGGACGACGAACCCCAGGTGCCGCAACTGCGCCTGAATGATCCGCTCGACACGCCCCTGCACCATGATCGCCTGTCGGCAACCGATGCACCTGACGACGACCTGCCCCCGATTGCCCCTCTGCGCAAGCGACACGAACGCAGCGAGTCGACCGAACGTGCCGACGCCCTGCAGGACCTGACCGACGATCCGCTGCAACTGGATTGGCAAAAACGTCGCTCCCCCTGGGGCCGACGGCTTTTCTGGCTGCTGCTGGTCCTGATCGGTGCCGGTGCCCTCGCCGGCCAATACATCGCTTACCAGTTCGACGAACTGGCGCGCCAGGATCAATACCGTCCATGGTTCCAACAACTGTGCCCGCAAGTCGGCTGCACGGTGCCATCGAAAGTTGATATCGCGAAAATCAAAAGCAGCAACCTGGTGGTCCGCAGTCACCCTGAGTTCAACGGTGCACTGGTGGTCGATGCGATCATTTACAACCGCGCGCCCTTCTCCCAGCCCTTCCCGCTGCTGGAACTGCGCTTCGCCGACCTTAACGGCCACCTGATCGCCAGCCGGCGCTTCAAACCCGGCGAGTACCTCAACGGCGACCTCGAAGGCCTGGCAGAGATGCCGCCGCAAACGCCGATCCACATCGCACTGGATATCCTCGATCCAGGCTCCAAAGCGGTGAATTACAGCCTGAGCTTTCATTCGCCCGAGTGAAACGCTTCAGTGTTACGGCATTGACGGCATATTTCTGACTTTGACCGCTCATACCAAACCGCTGGCGATAACAGAATTACTGTTCAGATTTTGTTCAATTCAGCCTTTATCCAGTCATCGAGAGCGGGTATCATGCCAACCCTTTTTCGAACTCTCATGATCCGGCCCCACAACAGGGAAGTCCTATGTCGGCGGTACGCATCGGTCCATATACATTGCACAACGGCTTGATCCTCGCCCCCATGGCGGGCGTCACCGACCAGCCCTTTCGTCAGCTGTGCAAGCGACTGGGCGCAGGGCTTGTAGTCTCGGAAATGGTCACCAGCGACATGAGCTTGTGGAACACCCGCAAATCGCGGATGCGCATGATCCACGAAGGTGATCCCGAGCCCCGCTCGGTCCAGATCGCCGGGGGTGATGCACAGATGCTGGCGGATGCGGCCCGGGCCAACGTCGAACTGGGCGCACAGATTATTGACATCAACATGGGCTGTCCGGCGAAGAAGGTCTGCAACAAGGCCGCCGGTTCCGCGCTGTTGAAGGATGAAGCATTGGTGACCGAGATCCTGCAAGCCGTCGTGGCTGCGGTTGATGTGCCGGTCACCTTGAAGATCCGCACCGGCTGGGACCGGGACAACAAGAACGGTCTGACGGTGGCGAAGATCGCCGAGCAAGCGGGCATTACGGCGTTGGCGGTCCATGGCCGTACCCGTGCCGACCTGTACACCGGTGAAGCCGAGTACGACACCATTGCCGCGATCAAGCAGGCGGTGTCGATGCCGGTCTTTGCCAACGGCGACATCGATTCACCCGAGA
Organism: Pseudomonas sp. SJZ077; assembly: GCF_007993905.1. Taxonomy (NCBI): domain Bacteria; kingdom Pseudomonadati; phylum Pseudomonadota; class Gammaproteobacteria; order Pseudomonadales; family Pseudomonadaceae; genus Pseudomonas; species Pseudomonas sp. SJZ077. The sequence goes on along the minus strand of NZ_VIUJ01000029.1, from coordinate 55,470 downwards.
AGGCCCGGTACGTGCTCGATGCGACCGGTGCCGATGGCCTGCTGGTAGGCCGGGCCGCCCAGGGGCGGCCGTGGATTTTTCGTGAGATCGATCATTTCCTGCGTACTGGCGAAAAACTCCCGGCGCTGGAATTGATCGAGGTGGAACGCATTCTGCTAGAGCATCTGGCTGCACTGCACGTCTTCTATGGAGACGTGATGGGCGTCCGTATCGCTCGAAAGCATGTGGGCTGGTATCTCGCAACCTTGCCGGGCGCCAGGGAGTTTCGCGCCCACTTCAATCGTTTGGAAGATACGGAAGCACAATGCGCCAACGTTCAGGGCTTCTTCGCCGAACGTTACAAGAGCCTGACAGGGGACGGAGAAGGGGTGGCCGCATGACGATGATGACCGAGACTTTAGTGAGTGGAACAACACCCGTGAGCGACAACGTGAATTTGAAACAGCACCTCAATACGCCGAGCGAAGAAGGTCAGACCCTTCGCGGGAGTGTCGAGAAGGCGCTGCACAATTATTTCGCCCACCTTGAGGGCGCTGCCGTCACGGATGTGTACAACCTGGTGCTCTCCGAAGTCGAGGCGCCCCTGCTCGAGTGCGTGATGAACTACGTCAAGGGCAACCAGACCAAGGCCAGCGAGCTGCTCGGGTTGAACCGAGGCACGCTGCGCAAGAAACTCAAGCAGTACGATTTGCTGTAAGCATTCAATCAAACCAGAAAGGCGCCCGCGTAAAAACGGTCGCCTTTTTGCTGACTCCTTTGCTTTTGATGGAAATTGAAATGACCGACCAGACTACCCGCCTGCCGATCCGCCGCGCCTTGATCAGCGTTTCCGACAAGACCGGGATCCTCGAATTCGCCAAAGAGCTTGAAGCCCTGGGCGTCGAGATCCTCTCCACCGGCGGAACGTTCAAGCTGCTGCGCGACAACGGTGTTGCCGCAGTGGAAGTCGCGGACTACACCGGTTTCGCAGAAATGATGGACGGTCGGGTGAAAACCCTGCACCCGAAAATCCACGGCGGGATCCTCGGTCGTCGTGGTATCGACGACGCCATCATGAACGAGCACGGCATCAAGCCGATCGACCTGGTCGCGGTCAACCTGTACCCGTTCGAGGCCACCATCAACAAGCCAGGCTGCGACCTGCCGACCGCCATCGAAAACATCGACATCGGCGGCCCGACCATGGTCCGCTCGGCGGCAAAAAACCATAAAGACGTGGCCATCGTGGTCAATGCCAGCGACTACGCCAGCGTCCTTGAAGGCCTCAAGGCTGGCGGCCTGACCTATGCTCAGCGTTTCGACCTGATGCTCAAGGCCTTCGAACACACCGCGGCCTACGACGGCATGATCGCCAACTACATGGGCACCGTGAACCAGGCCGCTGACACCCTCTCGACCTCCGGTCGCAGCGAGTTCCCGCGCACCTTCAACAGCCAGTTCGTCAAGGCTCAGGAAATGCGCTACGGCGAGAACCCGCACCAGAGCGCGGCGTTCTACGTGGAAGCCAAGCCTGCCGAAGTCGGTATCGCCACCGCGACCCAACTGCAGGGCAAAGAGCTGTCGTACAACAACGTGGCCGACACCGACGCCGCGCTGGAATGCGTGAAAAGCTTCGTCAAGCCGGCTTGCGTGATCGTCAAGCACGCCAATCCGTGCGGCGTTGCGGTCAGCCCGGACGCAGAAGGCGGTATCCGTCAGGCTTACGAACTGGCTTACGCCACCGACACCGAGTCGGCGTTCGGCGGCATCATCGCCTTCAACCGCGAGCTGGATGCTGAAACCGCCAAGGCCATCGTCGAGCGTCAGTTCGTCGAAGTGATCATCGCCCCTAGCGTCAGCGAAGAAGCCCGCGCCATCGTGGCGGCCAAAGCCAATGTGCGCCTGCTGGCCTGCGGCGAGTGGTCGGCTGATCGCGCCGCTGCCTGGGACTACAAACGCGTCAACGGCGGTTTGCTGGTACAGAGCCGCGACATCGGCATGATCAGCGCCGACGACCTGAAAGTCGTGACCAAGCGTGCCCCGACCGAGCAGGAAATCAACGACCTGATCTTCGCCTGGAAAGTCGCCAAATACGTTAAATCCAACGCCATTGTCTACGCCAAGAACCGTCAGACCATCGGCGTCGGCGCTGGCCAGATGAGCCGCGTGAACTCCGCCCGTATCGCCGCGATCAAGGCTGAACATGCCGGTTTGCAGGTGGCAGGCTCGGTGATGGCCTCCGATGCGTTCTTCCCGTTCCGCGACGGCCTGGACAACGCGGCCAAGGTCGGCATCACCGCGGTGATCCAGCCGGGTGGCTCGATGCGTGATGCGGAAGTGATTGCCGCTGCTGATGAAGCCGGCATCGCCATGGTCTTCACCGGCATGCGCCACTTCCGTCACTGATCCAACCTGATCGAAATGTGGGAGCGAGCCTGCTCGCGAAGAGGGCGGCACATTCAGCATCGATGTGACTGACACACCGCTTTCGCGAGCAGGCTCGCTCCCACATAAAGCGCTCCAGCAGCGCCTTACAGAATTTGAGGTTTTTGAAATGAATGTTTTGATCATTGGCAGCGGTGGCCGTGAACACGCCCTGGCCTGGAAAGTGGCTCAGGATCCGCGTGTGCAGAAAGTATTCGTTGCCCCGGGCAACGCGGGCACCGCCATTGAAGCCAAGTGCGAGAACGTCGCTATCGACGTGCTCGCCCTCGAGCAGCTTGCAGATTTCGCGGAGAAAAACGTTTCCCTCACCATCGTTGGCCCGGAAGTGCCGCTGGTCGCTGGCGTCGTCGACCTGTTCCGCTCCCGTGGCCTGGATTGCTTCGGCCCTACGGCCGGTGCGGCCCAGCTGGAAGGTTCGAAAGCCTTTACCAAGGATTTCCTGGCTCGCCACAAGATCCCGACCGCCGATTACCAGAACTTCACCGAGATCGAGCCGGCCCTGGCTTATCTGCGTGAAAAAGGTGCGCCGATTGTGATCAAGGCCGATGGCCTGGCCGCCGGTAAAGGCGTGATCGTTGCCATGACCCAGGCCGAAGCGGAAGACGCCGTGCGCGACATGCTCGCGGGCAACGCATTCGGCGACGCCGGCTCGCGCGTTGTGATCGAAGAGTTCCTGGACGGCGAAGAAGCCAGCTTCATCGTCATGGTCGACGGCAAGAATGTACTGCCGATGGCCACCAGCCAGGACCACAAACGCGTCGGCGACGGCGACACCGGCCCGAACACCGGCGGCATGGGCGCCTACTCCCCTGCCCCGGTCGTGACCGCTGAAGTCCACAAGCGCGTCATGGACCTGGTGATCTGGCCGACCGTGCGCGGCATGGCCGATGAAGGCAACGTCTACACCGGTTTCCTGTATGCCGGCCTGATGATCGACAAGGCTGGTAACCCAAAAGTTATCGAGTTCAACTGCCGTTTCGGTGATCCTGAGACCCAACCGGTGATGCTGCGTTTGCAGTCGAGCCTGGTGTTGCTGGTCGAAGCGGCCCTGGCGCAAGCCCTGGACAAGGTCGAAGCGCAATGGGATCCACGTCCGAGCGTCGGCATCGTGCTGGCGGCTGGCGGCTATCCTGGCGACTACGCTAAAGGCGTCGCCATCAACGGCCTGGATGCAGCCGCCGCACTGGAAGGCAAAGTCTTCCACGCCGGCACTGCGCTCAAGGACGGTCAAGTGGTGACCGCCGGTGGTCGTGTGCTTTGCGCTACCGCCATGGGCGCCAGCGTTGATGCTGCCCAGCAACAGGCTTACAAACTGGCGGCAAAGATTGATTGGGAAGGCTGTTTCTATCGCAAGGACATTGGTTACCGTGCCATTGCCCGCGAACGTGGCGAAAATCAGGAATAAGCGATCCGTTCGGCAGGGCTTGTGCTTCAGGCCCTTGCCGGACTGTTCCGGCGCCGCGCATAGTTATAATCTGGCATCAACCTACGAAGGGATTTCGCCGTGCGCTGGCTCAGGATTGCCATAGGTTTCACTGTCACGCTGCTGACCTTGCTCTGCATGCTCCCGGCCCAGGCCGCGCAAGGCAGTGGCTGGGCGGTATTGCTTGACGAACAGGGCGACCTGCAGCTGAGCGACATCCGTTCCGCGCGCTACACCAATCAATTCAGCCCCATCGAACTTGACCGCCTCACCGCGGCCGAGCCCGAAGGTGCATTGTGGCTGCGCTTCCGGCTCGCACCCGGCAAGCACGAGCAATTGCTGCGAGTGTTCGCCCCCGACCTGTCGCGCCTCAATCTGTACGTGCTCGACGGCGACACGCTGATCGATCAATTGAACACCGGCACCGGGCAGCCCCAGGCTGACCGTCCCCTGCCCAGCAGCGAATTCATGTTGCCGCTGCCACAAAGCGACAAACCCCTCGACGTCTACTTGCGGCTGGTGTCCGAACACCAGTTACGGCCGTACATCACCCTGCAATCGGCGATCATGACCGCGGCCAATCAGAACCAGATGCTGATTTACGGCCTTCTGTTCGGTTGCCTCGGGATGCTGATCCTGCACAGCCTCGTCCGCTACGCCTATACGCGCTCGCGCAGCAGTCTCTGGCTGGCCGCATGCGAAGCACTGTTGATGCTCAGCCTGCTGCTGTTGCTGAATCTGGCGAGGCCCTGGCTGCCAAACTGGCACGCGGTGCAGACACCCGGCGCCTACCTCGCCCTGCTGCTGACGGCGCCGTGCGGCCTGATGTTCGCCTATCGTTTCTTTGCGCCACTCGGCCCGCACCCGCTGAACAAGCTGCTGCTGGGTGACATTCTGTTCATCGTGATGTGCGGCTTGCTGCTGCTGTTCGTCAATACGCTGCCGCTGAACATCATGACCTACGCCCTGGTCGCCCTGGCAGGTCTTAGCATGTTGTTCGTCAGTGCCTATCACTGGCAAAAAGGTTATCGCCCGGCGCGCCTGTTCGTCGCGGCGATGGTCGTGTTCAACATTGGCACGCTGATCATGTTGCCGGCCCTGCTGGGGCTGACGCTCGTCGCGCCGCAGGGCTTGATCATGACGCTGCTGGGGTTTATCTGCATCAGCGGCGTGCTGATGAGCATTGCGTTGAGCGAACGTCAGCGCAGCATCACCGAAGATCGTTTCAGCGTCAGTCGCGACCTGGCGGCCAGCAATGCCGAGATCAACGCCAAGGCCGAGTTCCTGGCGAAGATCAGCCACGAAATCCGTACCCCGATGAACGGCGTACTGGGCATGACTGAATTGCTGCTGGGCACACCGTTGTCGGTCAAGCAGCGTGACTATGTGCAGACGATCCACAGCGCCGGCAACGAACTGCTGACCCTGATCAACGAGATACTCGACATCTCCAAGCTCGAGTCCGGGCAGATAGAACTGGACGACGTTCAATTCGATCTCAATGCCTTGATCGAAGACTGCCTGAGCATCTTCCGCGCCAAGGCCGAACAGCAGAACGTCGAGCTGATCAGTTTCATCCAGCCGCAAGTGCCACGCGTCATCAGCGGCGACCCGACGCGTCTGCGCCAGACCTTGCTGAGCCTGCTGGAAAACGCCCTGAAGAAAACCGACGAGGGCGAGATCCTGATCGTCGTCGCGCTTGACGAACGCAGCGCCCAACCGCGCCTGCGCATCGCCGTGCAAGACAGCGGCGTGCCGATGGAGGCCGAAGAACGCGACGCACTGATGCACGCCGAGCTGCACAGCAAACATTTCCTCTCGGCAACCAGCCTGGGCGGCAACCTGGGGCTAGTGATTGCCCGTCAGTTGATCCGCCTTATGCAGGGCGAATTCGGCATCAAGATTGGCGCCAACCAAGGCAGCACGTTGTGGCTGACCCTGCCGCTGGACCCTGATCGTCTCGAGCACCCGACCTCCGACCTCGACGGGCCGCTGCAAGGTGCGCGTGTGCTGGTGGTGGACGATAACGACACGTGCCGCAAAGTGCTGGTGCAGCAATGCAGCGCCTGGGGCCTGAACGTCAGTGCCGTGCCGTCCGGTAAAGAGGCACTGGCATTGCTGCGCACCAAAGCTCACCTGCGCGATTATTTCGACGTGGTCCTGCTCGACCAGAACATGCCCGGCATGACCGGCATGCAACTGGCGGCCAAGATCAAGGAAGACCCGAGCCTGAACCACGACATTCTGCTGATCATGCTCACTGGCATCAGCAACGCGCCGAGCAAGATCATCGCGCGCAACTCCGGGATCAAACGCATCCTCGCCAAACCGGTGGCCGGCTACACCCTCAAGACCACGCTGGCGGATGAACTGAACCAGCGCAACAAGGGCCCGACCGTCTCGCCGTACCAGCCCTCCGGTCCGACGCTTCCGGTCAAGGTTCCGAGTGATTTCCGCATTCTGGTGGCTGAAGACAACAACATCTCGACCAAGGTGATTCGCGGCATGCTCGGCAAGCTCAACCTGCAACCTGACACCGCCAGCAATGGCGAAGAAGCCTTGCAGGCAATGAAAGCCCAGCGCTATGACCTGGTCCTGATGGACTGTGAAATGCCGATCCTCGATGGCTTCTCTGCCACCCAGCAGTTACGTGCCTGGGAAGTCGGCAACCAGCGGATTCGCACCCCGGTTGTGGCGTTGACCGCGCACATCCTCGCCGAGCACAAAGAGCGCGCGCGCCAGGCCGGCATGGACGGGCACATGGCCAAACCGGTCGAGCTGTCGCAACTGCGCGATCTGATCGAGCATTGGGTTGCCCAGCGTGATCAGCAGAATCGCACGGCCTCAACGCTCCAGGCAGGCGTGTAGGGCAATCAACGCCGGCATGACTCAATCTGCTGCGCAGCTCTCCATGGTCGAAGCATCATCGGTCAACGTCAACATCGCGACGTTGTCCTGATACCTGTCGCTGATCTTCAAGGCAATGGCGTCGCGCACGGGGCCGTAGAGGATTCCGGACAAGTCAGCACTGGCGTAGCGCATGCAAACGCTGCCTTGTACATCCTCGGCCAGATGTCGCTGGGCCAGCGGATTGGCACTGATGATCTGGCGGGTCTTAAGCTCGATGTACACACTTGTGAGCGATGTCGGCGTCTGCGCTATAACCACCAGCAAACGCACAGCCTTTGCGGGCGCAAGAACATCACCCGACTCGTCCGTGGATATTTTCTGCATGTGATCGCGCAGCAAACCCATTGCGGGCTCGTTGCCGGACAACCTTGCCAGCCGCTGCACTGTTGCCGCCGTAGCGCCTCCTTTATCCACAGCACCTTGTGAAATCGCTGCAATGACCCAGTCGCTGACAGGCTCGACACTGTCCTGAGTAATCAGCCATTCCTGTCGCGCTCTTGTACGTCGCAGCCAGTAGTCATCCAGAAATTCCACATAAGCGTTGTACCAGTCGACATCCGGGGCTTTTTCAATCTTCTTATTGGCAATCAATTGCGCCAGCAACACGGAATCGACCAGATCCTTATAGTGCGCCGCCCCATCCGCAGCCGGAATAATCACGACACAAGCGCCAACGATCAACACAGAATATTCGCAACTCATATCAACTCCCTCGACAATAAAAAAGGCAGCCGACAACCGGCTGCCGATTTAGATCAGTTAGATATCAATGTCTACGATCTGGTCTTTATGTGGGACAAGTTTGCTCTTGATGGACTCACGGACTGCATCAGCGACCAATGTATTTTTGGCAAATACCGTTTCGCCGCGATACAGGTTCACATTTCGGATATCCACATCCGTAAACATTACTTGGGTGGAGCTGTTCTTGCGAAGAAAACGCACTGCACCCACAGCCATGATTGCCTCACCCTCGACTTCGACACACGCACCTGCCGAGATTCCCCCGACGCCATTTTCCAGCAGATTTCGTTCATAAACAGTCAGGGCAGCCGTGTCACGCTTTTGCAGGGCCGCGATCGCATCACCCGCCACCTTGAGCATCAACGCAGTCGTCGAACCAGGCAATGCAACGCCGGCAACCACCGCACCGAGAATCTCCAGCACCAGTTTGTCCATGCGGACGCTGGTGCCGCTGACGTGCAGATCGCTGTAGTACTTGCTGACAGGCGTCCAGCCTGCGAGGGTCATGACTTCCCGGAACCGCAAGTACCACTCTTTGCCCTGATGTTCTTCAGGGTATAGTTTGTTCGCTGCACGGGATGCAAAGAGAAAGGCGTTTTGAGCGTCCGACTTGTTTTCAGCACTGAGCTTGCCAGAAAAGCCCAACGTGCCTTCACCCACAACGGAGCCTTTCGACGGTGCTTCGATCTCGTCGCCCACAACCATAAGACCACGAGGGCGGATAATGATCTGCTCGTCGATATCACACGCTTCAATCGCTTCAATACAGGCAGCAACATAACTTTCACGAATAGCTTGATTATACACAATGAATTCCTTATAAAAATACCAGACAAGTTCCTCATGAACTTGCGATAAAACAATAACCAAATAAACGAACAACAACAAACTAAAACCTGTAACACCATATCCATTCACTAAACATAAGTTACAACAACACCCAAGCAACTAACAAAAGCACCCAGCCGGAAAATTAACTGACGCGCCTGTCACAACTCACACCCACAAGCAATTAACTGACTGATAGACTCCTCGTCATCCTCACTCCTGATGCGAGCCGAAACCATGCTCCACGTGTTATTCAGCGTTTACCTGAAGATGCTGGTGCTCTACAGCCCGTTCTTCGTGTTGTCCTGCTTCATCAGCCTGACCCGCGGTTATTCACGCAAGGAACAACGTCGACTGGCCTGGAAAGTGGCCACCGCCACGCTGGTGTCCAGCGTCCTGCTGTACTTGTTCGGACGGGTGATTTTCAGTGTCTTCGGCATCACTGTAGACGCGTTCCGCATCGGCGCCGGCAGCGTGCTGTTTATCTCGGCACTGGGCATGGCCCAAGGCAAGTCGGCGGTGCAGACCGACAATGTGCAGCAGGACGTGACGATCGTCCCGCTGACGATTCCATTGACGGTCGGCCCCGGCACCATCGGTGCCTTGTTGGTTATGGGCGTGAGCCAGCCACATTGGGACGACAAACTCACGGCCATTCTCAGCATTGCCCTGGCCAGCTTTACGGTTGGCGTGGTCCTTTATTTGTCCAGCCGCATCGAACGGATTCTCGGTGACCAGGGCTTGCAGATTGTCAGCCGGCTGATGGGATTGTTTGTGTGCGCGCTGGCGGCACAGATTATCTTCACGGGCGTAAAAGGTTACCTGGTGCCCTGATCAGCCAGGGAGCGCAACGTTGTGAATTGACAACGTTGCGAGACTTTCGGAACCCGGATCTCCACCCTCGGTTTTTTAGACCGAGCTCAACTTCTCGACGAGCACTTTTAACTCAAGGCTGCTTTCCCCAAGATCGAACACCGTTTGCCACAGTTCATGGACGCTGACCTCAAGCGTATTGCCAAGAACTTGCACACTCAGGTTCAGCGACTGAGCCAATGCCCACTCCTCAGATTGTGCCGAACGAAAAACCAGGCTGCTGCCGTTGTCGGGGTCGGTGAGCAGCAGATGGTTGTCTGCCCGATCGACACGCCAGTCATCCTGCGCTCCGGTCGCCAGAATCAGCCGCGAGGGTATTGCGTCAATGTCCGGCCAGTCAGTGCAATCGACCACGATGCAATCGAGGTGCTGCCAGGCGGTCTCCGACACGTGGTAAATCGACCCCGTTTCAGCGCCTCCCAGAATCAATGAACTGACACCGTCGGGCACCAGAGCCAGAAGGTCTTTTACCTCTCCCGCGATCTCCAGCGTCATGACATCACCCTCTCGACTGGCCTTGTTCGCCGCCACCCACACAACCTCTTTTGTGTTGCGGTTGAAGATCACGCCGTCCACCGGATCAAACAACAGCGGAACACTCCCTTGTTTCGTCCCGAGGAAGTTTGCCCACTGCCCATCCGCTCTGCCGTTAACCTCAAAGACACGATTGAGTTCGGGTACGTAATACGCGTAACGGTTGGTCGAGTGGCCAATCGGCAAAAAAGGCGCATGAGCCTGACCGGACACTAAATCGTTCAGGCGTTTTGTCAGCGCTTCAGGCGACTCCCTGTAACGATAAGACCAGGCGTTCTCGACACTGATGATGCGGGCCGGCTCACCTTCAATCAGTTCGAAATTGACCCCGTCCCGAGTGCGGCCCCGCAAACCGGTGCCGTAAGGCAGCACTTCAGAAAATGCCCAGGTTCCCCAGACCTTTTCTGGTCGTGGCAGCGCGTCGGCATTGATCAGCCGCCTGCCACTGCCGAACGCGCGGCTCAGCTGCTCAGGCTCGATAAACGCCTGACGATAAAGGTGGCCGCTGCTCAGGCCAAGTAACCAGGCGTGCTTGCCATCACGAGTGACGGACAACAGACGGCAACCTTTTTCAGCCATCAGGTCGGTTACCAACAGCTTATTGTTCAGGTAGCGCGCGTAGACAGGCACCTGGCCGGTGACGTCCGATAATCCGGAAAGCGAAATCAGCGAAACCGCATGCTCCTTGCCAAGGGCCTCCAGATCGCTCATCCACAATGGATGGGCATCCAGCCAATCCCCCGTCACGCCGCTAAGGAAAAAGCTCGCGTCCTGACGAACGTCAAACATCAGCCCGGACTCATTGACAACCAGGTACCCGCCGTCGCTGACCATGAGCTTGACGCTGCCTGGCAATGGCACCCGTTGTGCCTCATCGCCGGTAAAGGGTTGGTGATAGAGGTTTTGACTGTGTGCGTCGTGAAACAGGAACGCTGCAGCATCAGGATCATTCGGTGGCAGCAAGCTTATCTGGGGCAGCGCCGAGGCGGTTTCGCTGACAAGCAAGTGCGGGGTCAGGAGCTGGTGGCTCTGCCCGTTGATCCATCTCGGCAGCGACGGCTTGTCGAGGTCGCCGGACGTTACCGTCACAAAGGACGCAGGTCTCCAGGACGTTTGCCGTTCGGCGTAGGTGCCTTCAGCAACAACCGCAATTTCAACCTGCTGTAACAGGGCAATGACGTCCTTCAAGGTATCGAAATAGTCAGGTGGTTCGCTCGATACCGAAACCAACGAGATTTCCTCGCCGTGAATCAGATAAATCACCACGTAACGCTGGGTCTTGTTCAGGCGTACCCGCTGAGTGACTTGAACAACGCCAGCGCCCCGGTCAAGGCAGCCAATGATCTGCGCCTCTTCACTTCCACGATTGAAAACGCTGTAGCTCCAGGTGGTCAAACCCGTGACGGCATTGACGCGCCATATCAGGGGTTGATCCGGGTGATAGAAGTAAGCGTGATCGTCTTGCACTGCCGCCAGTTGAAGTTTCTCGCTGACCGGACCCAGGAATTGACGGCCATAAACGAACCGTTCCTTTGCCACTTCGTACCAACCGGCGGTGTATTGCGGTTTTTCTGGATTGCCAAAAGGCAGCAGAAACTTACCCGCAGGAATTAAGGCAGTGCCCATGCGCTGCTGCCGGTGAAGCACCTTCAAACGGTCAAGCTCCGCCTGCGAGTAATGTCCGTCGGCCGCTTGAAGTGACGCCAGGTACAGTTGCCGATGTTCGCGGTCAACACGGTAGGTTTCGAGGTTCTTTGTTCGAACATATACGTCGATGTCGGCCTCAATGCTCAGCTCGATACCGTCGATGTTCAACCCCGCCGCGCCGACACTGATGTGTTGTGGCGTGATCCAGTCGGCGATCAACACCCAGCTCACGCTTCCGTCACCGGGAAGTGCGCTGAGATGGACCGACACGAGTCCTGGTTTAAGTGCGAGGGAGTAAGCCCCCCTCAGCGTGTCGATGCGGTAAGAAACCCTGCCCCGCATCTCTCGCGGTAATTCAGGAACGTACAGTGCCCGGGTTTCATTTCCAACGCGCACGGTAATGGTCGTGGGCTCATAGACAGGGTTGAGTTTGTACAGGATGTGCGGGAAAGGTCTGGCGTGGGTGAAGAAAAAACCTTCCTCCCTGGCTTCAAGTTCACGCAACACGTCATATTGCGGATACATCTTACGAGGCAGGACGCTCGAGCCGCCGACAACGTTCAGGAGCAGGTTGCTCCACTCAAAGACCTGCGGATCGGAACCCAGTTGATACTCGTAACCGTAATAACACTTTGGAGTACCCGGAAGCAGCAAGGCCGATTCTGCCGGCACAGCGTTAAATCGACCATGAACACGCGGGCCAGGAATCGCGACCTGTTTTGGCAGCCCCATGCTTTCTCGAACGACAATAGCGTTCTGTTTGTTCCCATCGGGCCGTGGGAGCCCCGAGCCACCCAGCGAGCGAAAGAGCCCCTGGCTGCCGAACACGATGACCCCTTCGCGAAGATCAAGCGTGTCCACCACCGACTCGGGCATGATCGATACGACCCCTTGCTTGACCGAGAAAGCCTGCGGGCTGTACGCCGTTTTGAACCGGGTAAACAATTCGGCAACTTTCTCTGCCTTGTCCATGATTTGCCCGAGATTGCCGGCAATCGCCGTGACGCCGATTCCGATGCCAAGCAATGGTACCGACAGAAAACCTGCGACCGCACCCGCCGTCCCGCCGACTACCAGCGCAACGCCGTCGAGCACAAGCGCACTGACATCGAACAGCAGTTGAGTGCCGAAACGCGCTTGCTGCTCGTGGTTTTCGGCGTTGTAGAACTCGTAAATATCAAAACCGATATTGACCACGCCCAATGCCTGCCCCAACCCCGGGCCAGCGATTCGCGCCAGGAGTCGCCCGCCCGCCGAAGCGGTCCTGACCGCTATCGCTCGCTCGGCGTTCACCAGCTGTCGAACCAGGTTCGCCATTTGCAGCGTGTCGAGGCCGATACCGTGGACTAACTGTGCATGGCCCAGGTAGCCATGAAGGCGAACGGCGACGGCCAGGTTCGATTCTGTTCCAGGCTGCGCCAGTTGATCGCGGTTTCGAAGTTCGGTGATCAACGCCTGGAAACCAAACGCAAAACTCAGCCGGCTACCCTCGGAAACATCCGTTGGATCAACAGGTTTATGTCCATCGTTGCTGCCGGCCAGGTACTCGATACTCGTGTCCAGGAACGACTTGATTCGCCCGAGAAACGGTTCGTTGGTTTTCACCACGCGGATCTGTTGCGTTTTGATGTCCATGAACGACAGTGCGTAACCGTCATCCGGTTGAGCCTGCAGGGTTGCGAACACGGGGACGTACTCGCTCCCGAGTCCGTTCGCCGATCTCACCCGGTTTGTCACCTGATCGATTTTGCTCGCCCAGACGCTGGCATCCCGTTCGGAAAGACCCCGTCCCAATCGCGCATTTTCAGACAGCGCGCGTGAGCGTAATTGGGCGTGATGGGACCAGGGTGCGATGCTTTTTCCTGAGCTCAAGGATTCATTGCCCAACAGCTTCGACACTGGCAGTTCCGAGGGTAAGTGCTTGCTGGCGAGGCGATCGCCGTCCAGCTCGATCACATTGAAGGACGAGCGATCCGTCGACTCGATCGCATACTGCCTGGCCAGGTCGGACGTGTTGAACAGGGCCTTCATCCCAAGCTTGAGGTGGTCTATCCGATCGAAACCAAAGACACCAAAATTGGGGTCGTAGAAAGACCAGCTACTGTGTTCGGCCGTCCCGGTCCTGGCCACCATCATTGAATGGTTTTCGGTATTGAGCATCAACGTGCAAGGTGCAGGTTTAGCCGCCAACACCTCAAAGATGCCATCGAAACTCAACGGGCCGAGCTTGTCGCCAAAATCAGCCTGGGGTATGGCGCGCAATTCGTCGAGCGCCTGAAGAAATGCATGGGTATCACTTTCACCGGGCGAGAAATGCGCATTGGCCAGTCTGCCGCTCAGTGCCTGGACCGCATCGCGGCCCCGATGAGTCGCCGCCGCCATCAGCAGCGCCAGTGGATAACAGCGCCTGCCGGGATCGCCATCGCCCCTGACCAGCAACCCCTGAGGCATTAACTTGGCCATTGACGCGCCCGCCTCCAGGAGCGTTTTTCGCACCGAGGCACTGCGCTGGAGAATGTATCGGCGTAGCTCGTAGTCCGTCTGGTGCCTGATGCGAGCCACGCTCTCGCCCCACTGACGAAGCGTCAACGAATTCTCGAATGAAAGAATCTTGAGTACCTGGGCGCTCTCCGTGGAGGGGTCAACTGGCGTTTTGACGGCGGCAAACGCCGTTTCGAACTCGGGACTTTTGAGCGAAAGCAACACCTGCTCGATAGACATGTACCGCTCGGATATACCCCGGTCGGCCGTACTTTCCGCGAGCGCGCCGAGCTGCTGCCAGGCGTCGGCGAAACCGGTTTCGTCCAGCGTCGATGCGCCGAAAAGGCCACCGAGCACCACCCGATGTACCGGACTCAACTGATCGAGCGGCAGAGTCCCATGACCGATGCGAACGATCATTTCATTCAGATTGCCAATCGGATAGAAACCATGGGAAACCGGTAGCTCGGCTACAGGCTGGTTCAGAATCCTTTGCCGGTCATCAAAGTCCAGGGAAAAAGGTTTAGCGAAATTCAACTCACCGCTGAGCTTTTCGTTCATCGCACGGATGAAGGGTTCCCCTAACTCATCCATCCAGCGCTGCAGGATGGCGGTCAACAAAACCGGGCGCCCTTCCATGATCGGCCAGCCTTTTTCGAAGCTGATGGTGCTCCCTTTCAACAGCTCGGAAAAAGTCCCCTGATAGCGTGTTTGTAATTTGCCGTCGGCCCAGTTTGCTTGTTCTTTTTGCAGCCATTCTTGCGGTGTAGCGTTGATCGTCCAGCCAGAAACCTTCTCTTCTTCGGTGGCCACGTTGTAGCCATCCGACAATTTCAATCGGTCTCGTATTTCGTTTTTCCCATCAAACAGGAGATGCTTTTCCACATACTCCTCAAGCCCTGTAATCGCGGCCCCAGGCCCGGTCAAATCAATGGTCCCACGGGATTCATAACGAATACCGTCACTGTAGTAAGCGCCAATGGCGCTAACCAGCTTGCCTAAATACCCTCGGCGCGTTTTCGACAGTCCAGGCACCTCGGCAATCTTTTCATTCACCATCGCCACGAGAATATCTTGTACGGCTGCACTGTCGCTCCAGTCCACAGCCGTCGCGTTCAATCGAGACTCAAACTCTGACAGGAAGTCGTAGTTGAACCTGATCAACTCGATAATCGCCTGGGTCGAGCCAGCGCCGGCATGCGCGACGATATGAGAGTTCATTTCACTGTTGATCTGGATGGCCATGCGAATACCGTCCGTGGGCGTTTGACTATTGCCCGGCGCAGAAAATATGTCGGAGGGCCCCGGACGCTGCAGTGCAAACTCGTTTAATGCTGCCCTGTGCTGTTCAGGAATACTCATTGTGCGGTCAGGGTATCGACTGGGGTCGCGCCCAGGCATCAGCGATTCGTTGTTATTGAGCAGGAGTTGTAATACGCCAATTCGCGCACTTTCATCGAACGCCGTAATATCGACTCCGCCCAATACGTTTTTCAGTTGCGGCAAGTAATCCACGTCACTGTAACGACCGCCCTCCAGTGCTTCGACCTGCAGGCGAACCACATCGCTGGCCGCAGCAAAGTTGCCTCGCCCTGCCACTTCGCGCTCATAGACATCCCATAACGAGTGTTCTTTGAAGACCTCACGCACGTCGCGTAACCGCAGATGTTGATCAACCATGGCCAAGTGGCTGTCCAGGCATTTTTGTCTGAACGCAATGAGGGTGGCCTCGTCCTTGCCATAGGCGCGAACCATCAGATCAATACGCGCTTCATCCGCCTTTCCGGCCCAGCGTTCCTGCCTGAGGTGAGCCGACATTTGCATTTTCAGCACCCGGGCTCGATGTTCGATCATCCGGGCCAGCTCCACAGGCGTGGCGATTGTGGCTCCCCCTGACTCCATGGCATGCGCCCTGGCACTTTCCAGGATCACTCGATTCATCTCGAAGGCCAGTACTGCATCACTGTCGTACCAGAGGTTGAACGTATGGCCTTCCTTGACCATGACCGCCTTCCATATATTGATGTAGTCTCGCTGAATAGCGCCAACCGCGCTCCCGCCGACCCAAACGAAGTGCATTATTTTCGGCACTTCGGGCGCAACCGGATTCAACATTCGCACGGTCTGGACCAACCGGTTTGTATAGTTTTCAAGCCGCGCAGAGAGGTCGGCCAACGCGGCGGAAATCGGTCCGGCGCGCTGGCCAATCAGTGAGTCGAGCGTCTCTTTGAGCAATAACAATGGCGCCATCTGGTCAGCCCATGGCTGATCTTTTGCGCACGCTGAGTAATAGCCAACCAGCGCTTCATATTCCGGCGCGGCGCGAAACTCGTTCGAGAGTGCTTGAATATCATCGAGTCTGAAATACTGAAGAAACGACTTACCCGCCGTGTTTGATCCCTGATATTGATTCATCACATCCATGCCCTTATAACAAACTTGAAATACACGTAGCCCACAGCGTCGCGCACACGCCATCCGTCGATGTTTGCGAACCTGAACTGATATTTAAAACCAGCGCCGAAAGCACTGGCATTGCTAATACGCCAACCACTGAAACAGCAGGCAAAACACTGTCCAAGCTGCCCACCCAAAAAATACTATGCGATAAAAATAACAACCTCAATCCAACAACAGCGCAATTAATTAATTACACTTAAGCCGGACAAACAAGTGTAACTTTTATCTTTGTCGGAAACGGTTACTAACACACTGCGCACAGCCGCGAATCAAACGGCCTGCGTCGGTTGTATCAGAACATGAAACGCGGATATTGAATTGTCTGAGGCACTCGCACGCACTTTCCGGGTGAGCCCAGTTAAAGTACGGCGGGCATCAAGGAATCTTTCGGTCGATGCGCGGTGAAAAATCTTACGCACTGGAAGGGGGGCGGAACTGCGGCCAGCACCGCTGGCCGCCAAGACTTACCCGGCTGGCTTGTCGCCGTACCAACGAGGCGTATACACCCACTGGCCACCCTCGGTACGCGGGAACACGCAGGTGGTGGAAGAGCCGACCAGCACCATGGTGCGCATGTCGACCTGATCGGGGGTCAAATCACCCAGCGTGGTGACACGCAATGTCTGGCCTGGACGACCAATGTCCCGCCCCAACACCACCGGCGTTTCAGCGGTGCGGTGCTGCGCGACAATCTCCAGTGCCCGACCCAGTTGCCAAGGACGCGACCGCGAGATCGGGTTGTAGAACGCCAGCGCCAGGTCGGCCTGAGACGCCAGGTCCAGCCGCTTCTCGATGATTGCCCAAGGCTTGAGGTTGTCCGACAGGGACATCACGCAGAAGTCGTGCCCCAATGGCGCGCCGGCCTGGGCGGCCGTTGCCAGGGACGCGGAGACGCCTGGAAGAATCTCCAGATCGACGTTGTGCCAACCCGGCTCACTCGACTCGTGCAGCGCTTCGAGCACGGCGGCCGCCATGGCGAATACGCCCGGATCTCCCGACGAAACCACCACCACCGACCGCCCTTGGGCCGCCAGTTCAAAGGCGTGGCGAGCGCGCTGCATTTCTTCGCGGTTGTCGGTGCAATGCAGCACTTGATCCTCGCGAAATGGCCCGGCCATGCGCACGTAGGTTTCATAACCCAGCACGTCATTGGCGCGCGCCAGTTCAGCCTTCACCGCCGGCACCATCAGTTCGGCGGCGCCAGGGCCCAGGCCGATCACGGCCAGACGACCGCGCGCACGCCCGATCTGTGCAACCTCCAGTGGCTGACTGGCCACCGCGATCGCGATGCCCGTATCCGCCGCCACGACGGTAGCGTTCGGCGCGGTGTCGCGGGCCAGCTCGCTGACGCCGCCGCTGACCGAGGCAAACCGCAGCGGCACACCCAGCTCAAGCGCCGCGTCGCGTAACGCAGGGTTGGCCATGTGCAGATCGCTGGCCAGCAGGCACGCCAGCGATTGCACAGCGATGTTTGCCTGATGCAGCGCCCCGCGAATCGCGTTCGGAAGATCCGCCACCTCGGCGTTCACCGCCACCAGCACACTGCGCGGGTAGATCAGCAATTCATTGGCCGCCGGCGTGCGCTCGGCACTGCCGACATGAATCGACAACGGCGCCTGCGGATCTTCCGGCAGCTGCGCTTGCGCCAGCCACGGCGCGGTGCCTTCGATGCGCACACTTTGGCCGGCGAGCAGATCCGAGACAAAACGTTTGCCCAGTTCCAGATCGCCGAGGGCGTAGCCGCTGGGTGGATTGAGCAGGCAGGTGCCGAAGCGCAGTTCACCGCTGGTGGTGATCGCCGCCGCCACCTCAAGACCGGCAGCAATCTCCCGCGCCATGACGTTCACGCCACCGAGGCCACCCAGCAGCGGCACCACGGCACTGCCGTCTTCGGCCACGGCCAGCACGGGCGGCTCGGCGCCCTTCTCCAGCAGTAACGGCGCCAGGGTGCGGATCACAATCCCGGCCGCGCACAAGGCAATGATCGGCGTGTCCTGCTGATAGAACTCGCGCACGGTCGCGCCAAACTCGTGATAGACACGGTCCGCGCCTTCAACCCGTCCGGCCAGGCCATGAATCAGGGCGCCGGGGTAGACCTGCTGGATCTTGCGTGCGGTCGCGAGGCTGCCATTGCCAAGAATGACAATCGCCGGAACTGGACGGGCCATCAACCTTGCCACCGTTCGCCGGGAACGATGATCAACGAGAAGTACGGCGAGGACATCGGCTCGACCTGATCCAGCGGCACGATCTTCTGATTGGCCATGGTCGCGCGCTCGACGTACAGCGCCCGCTCCGCCAGCCCCAGCTCTTCGAGCACCTGACGGACCTTGGGAAAGTTGCGTCCCAGCTTCATGATCACCGCCGCATCGGCATCGGCCAGACGACGCTTGAGGTCCTCGTGCGGCAATACGCCCGAGAGCACCGACAGGCTCTGATTGCGATACACCAACGGCGCGCCCAGCACCGAAGCGCCGCCGAGCATGGAGCACACACCCGGCACCACTTCGGCTTCGTACCGTTCGGCCAGACGATCGTGCAAGTACATGTAGGAGCCGTAAAAGAACGGATCGCCTTCGCAGATCACCGCCACGTCGCGACCGGCATCCAGATGCGCGGCGAGTTCTTCGCCCGCCGCATCGTAGAAATCGCTGATCACTTGCTCATAAGACAGCGGCGCCGGCAACGCTTCAGTGGTCACCGGATACACCAGCGGCAGCAGCGTTTGTGCGTCCTGCAAATGCGCTTCGATGATGCCGAAGGCGTTGCCCTTTTTACCCTTGGCGACGAAGTACGCCACCACGGGCGATTCGCGCAGCAAGCGCAGGGCTTTGACGGTAATCAGCTCCGGGTCACCGGGGCCGACGCCCAGGCCGATCAAGCGTCCAGGCTGCTGCATCATTCGATCTCCGTGGCGAGGGCATTGACGGCGGCGGCGGCCATGGCGCTGCCGCCCAGCCGGCCTTGCATGATGACAAACGGCACGCCGCGACTGTCGGCCGCCAGCGCTGCCTTGGATTCGGCAGCGCCGACGAAGCCGACCGGAAAGCCGAGGATCAGCGCCGGCTTGGGGGCGCCGGCATCGAGCATTTCCAACAGATAGAACAGCGCGGTCGGGGCGTTGCCGATCACCACCACGCTGCCTTCCAGATGCGGACGCCACAGCTCCAGGGCGGCGGCGGACCGGGTGTTGCCCAACTCACGGGCCAGTTCCGGAACGCTTTCATCGCGCAGGGTGCAAATTACTTCGTTGTTGGCCGGCAACCGCGTGCGGGTCACGCCTTCGCTGACCATCCGTGCGTCGCACAGGATCGGCGCACCGGCGGCGAGCGCCTCACGCCCGGCCTTGCCCGCGCCTTGCGAAAATTGCAGGCCGTCGATGGCGTCGACCATGCCGCAGGCGTGGATCACCCGCACCGCGAGTTTTTCCAGATCGGCCGGGATTCGCTCGAGGTTGGCCTCGGCACGAATGATCGCGAAGGAGTTGCGATAGATCTCCTGACCGTCGCGGATGTAATCAAGCATCTAAGGGGCTCCGTGAGCGGGCGTCGAGCAAGGCCGCGACCGCTTCAATAGTAAGATTGCGTGCGTGCAGCGCGCCGAAACCCGGCTGCGCTGCATCGCGAAAATAGAGGTCGTAATGACCGGAAGAAACCGCCAGCAACGTGACCGGCGCGATGTGCGCCGCCGCGCAGGAACGCGGGCAGCCGGACAGGTGCACGTTCAGCGCCTGGCCGTGACGTTGCAACAGCGCCGCCAGTTGCCGGGCATCGCCCTTGGTGTCAGCCAGGCCTTTGCCGCAGCCGGTCGAGCCGGTGCAGGCGATGAGATGCGCCAGGGCATCGTCGGCCGAGCAGCGCAGGCCGAGGTGTTCAAGGTTGTGGATAACGTGAGGCGCCTTGCTGCCATGGACGCCGGGCACCAAGAGGCTTTGCCAGGGCGTGAAACGCAGCGTGCCGTCGCCCTGTTCGCGGGCCAGTTGTGCAGCGCCTCGGAGCATCGCTGGGTTGAGGCGGCCCAGCGGCGGCACTGCGCCGATGTAGACACGACCGGCATCACGCTGTGGATGAGCGCCGATATGCAACGCATCTGGCTTTGCCTCGCGCCGCCACGCCTCGATGGGCATCAACGGCACTCGCTCGGCGAGACGCGCGAGAAACACGTCGAGCGAACATTCGGCGAGCAGGTGTCGCATGCGGGTCTGCTCGGGGCGCGCCAGCTCCAGAAACAGCTCCAGCACCGCAACTACCAGCGCATGCCCCTGCTCCAGCGACACCGCGCCTGCGGGCAGGTCGACAAGGCAACCCGCCAGGCCGAACACAAACACTCGCTCACCGTCGCGCTCAGCAGCGGACAACCAAAGATCATGCGAGTGTTCGAGCATTGCCAGCCCTTCGCCGCCATCCAGTTGCACCGCAAACTTGGCGCTGAGGTCGTGAAAGCGTTCATCGCTTTGCAGCGTGGCGAGGATCTGTTCAGCCAGCGGGCGCGTATCGATCAGCATCTGCCGATCAATGCCGGCGCCGGGGCTGAGCATCAGATTGCGCACGTCATCGCCCGCCGCGCTGGTCGGGCCGAGTCCGGCCGCCATCAGGCTGTCGATCAAGGCAGCGTGCTCACTGCCGATCCCGCGAATCTGCAGGTTGGCGCGGTTGGTTGCCTCGATCACTCCGCCGGCGAAATGCTCGGCCGCATTCGCCACCGCTTCGGCCTGAGCCGCGCTGATCGAACCGCCATTCAACTTGATCCGGCAGATGCCGCCGTCCAGTGCCTGGACGATACGCAACAACCCCGGACAGGCCGAGGGGCGTAAAGCGGTGGACATCGGGCGTTCGTTCAAGGGATGGACCGGCTGGCTGGCAGCGCCGTGGTGGGCGAAAGGTCGCCATTATGCCTGCTTTGCCCGAGCGCATGAAAATGCCTGCCGGTCGGAATTCGTGTTTCAGGTCATCCGAAAGCGTAATGACTCCCCCGTCCCTTGGGCGGTTTACAGCTCATAGTCCTCAAAGTTGAATTTAATGCCTGCCAGCGCCTCTTCCACGCTGGATCGACGAGCGTCCATCACCCTCCGTGAGATCACTACCTTTCGAGCCAGGACATCCAGCTGATTCATGACTTGCGATATATCCCAAAAAAGGTATTCGGTATTCATGCTTGACTTGATGAACCTGATATTACTGACCACTAACTCCATATCCCCATTTGCGTTGTAGCTAATCGGCATTATCTTAAAGTCGAAGGCCTTTCCACTTACCCCCTTGACCTTCTTTAACAGTTCAACGTCTTTTTCCAGTGCAGCAAGTCCCAGATTCACCCCTTCCACCTGGTCACGGCTGAGAATAGGAGAAGCCAGCTTCGACCAGACCTGCCGCACACTTCCATAAAACTGCGTTTGAACATGCTCAATCGGCGGATGATCACGATTCCAGCCATGCGACCACAGTACATCGGCGTAATAATCGATCCAGCGTCCGGGCCGGATTGCGCTG
Organism: Pseudomonas sp. SJZ077; assembly: GCF_007993905.1. Taxonomy (NCBI): domain Bacteria; kingdom Pseudomonadati; phylum Pseudomonadota; class Gammaproteobacteria; order Pseudomonadales; family Pseudomonadaceae; genus Pseudomonas; species Pseudomonas sp. SJZ077. The sequence continues at coordinate 33,657 of NZ_VIUJ01000029.1, read as the reverse complement.
TTGTAAGTATTGTCCGCTTGCCGCTGTGCCAGATAAGTACAATTCAATGCGAAACGATAATCCTCGCGCGACTGTCCTTGAACACCGGTCAGCAAGATATCCCCCACCAGGGCTGCATTATGTTTCATATCATCCGTTATCACAGTCATATCCATATCCATTAACGCCATAAAGGCGACTATCCATCCAACTTGAAAAGTAGTTATTCGAAAACAAATCAAGCATGCCTTACAGCAAATTTTAAACTTGACCCAAAAACAAAAATAACAAAACCAACCCAACACCCAACAAGTTTTCAACCACATAAGTTTTCAAAAAAACGCCGCCTGCTCCGGCAATGGAGCAGCGCCAGATAACAGAAGCCGCGTTATCATGCCGCCCTTGAACATGAACCCTGGATTAAGGAACGGCATGGCACCCTGGCTAACGGTTGTGGGAATCGGTGAAGACGGCTTCAAGGGCCTGGGCAAGAATGCCCGTCGCGCCCTGTTGGGCGCCTCGCGAATCTTCGGCGGCCAGCGGCAACTGGATTTGTTGCCAGCGTGCATCCGTGGCGAGCGGCAGTTGTGGCCCAGTCCGTTTTCCCTTGACCCCGTTCTGGCGCTGCGTGGCGAACCGGTCTGCGTGCTGGCCAGCGGTGATCCGATGTTCTTCGGCGTCGGCGCCAGCCTGGCCCGGCAAGTGCCTGACGCTGAAATGCTGATCCTGCCCGCGCCCTCCTCCTGCTCACTCGCGGCGGCGCGAATGGGCTGGCCATTGCAGGAGGTGGTGACGCTTTCGGTGGTAGCCCGGCCCCTCGCCGCACTGAACGCGCAGTTGTTCAGCGGCGTGCGTTTGCTGGTGCTGAGCAACGATGGCCAAAGCCCGGCCGCCGTTGCGGCATTGTTGCGTGAACGCGGTTTCGGTCCGAGCCGTCTCAGCGTGCTGGAACATTTGGGCGGCGCAAACGAACGGCGCATCGATGGGGTGGCCAATGACTGGAACGATCCAGCGGTCGCCGATCTGAACCTGATCGCCATCGAATGCATCGCCGCGCCGGACACCCCGCGGCTCTCACGACTGGCCGGCCTGCCAGACTCGGCCTTCCAGCACGACGGTCAACTGACCAAACGCGACGTCCGCGCGATCACCCTTGCGCGCCTGGCCCCGGTACCCGGCGAACTGCTGTGGGATGTCGGCGCCGGCAGCGGCTCGATCGGCATCGAATGGATGCGCGCCCACCCCAGTTGCCGCACGCTGGCCATCGAAGCCGATGAAGGTCGGCAGCTGTTGATCGAACACAATCGAGATGCCCTTGGCGTGCCCGGTCTGCAATTGATTCGCGGCAGTGCGCCGCAGGCCCTGGCCGGGCTCGAACTCCCGGATGCGATTTTTATCGGTGGCGGGGTCACCCGTGAAGGTGTGCTCGACACCTGCTGGGCGCAACTCAAACCCGGCGGCCGATTGATCGCCAACGCCGTCACGTTGCAAAGCGAAGTCACCCTGATGACCTGGCGCGAACGCCACGGCGGCGAGCTGACCCGCATTCACGTTGCCCAGGCCCAGCCGCTGGGGGAGTTCGACACCTGGCGTCAGGCGCTGCCGATTACCTTGCTGGACGTGACGAAGCCCCTCGATGCGTGACGAAACCGCCGAACAACCCGCCCCGCTGCGCAGCGGCCTGACCACGGGCAGTTGCGCCACCGCGACCAGTCTGGCAGCGGCCCGTTTGTTATTGGGCGGGATGAGCGCTGACGCCGTGGAGATCGTGCTGCCCAAGGGCAAGCAGGTGCGGATGCGCCTGGAATTCTGCCGCCTGATCGACGACGGCGCCGAAGCCGGGACGATCAAGGATGCCGGGGATGACCCCGACGTGACCCATGGCGCGTTGCTGTATTCCCAGGTGCGACTGCGCGACGAGCCGGGTATCCGTTTCAGCGCCGGGCGTGGCGTCGGCACAGTCACCCGGCCGGGGCTGGTGCTGGGCGTCGGCGAGCCCGCGATCAACCCGGTGCCGCGCAAAATGATCACCGAGCACCTGACGTTGTTGGCCGAAGAACTCGGCTATAGCGGCGGTTTCGAGGTCACGGTCAGCGTCGAGGACGGCGAGGCGCTGGCCTTGAAAACCATGAACCCACGACTGGGCATTCTGGGCGGGTTGTCGATCCTCGGCACCAGCGGCATCGTCCGGCCGTTTTCCTGTGCGGCTTACATCGCCTCGATCCACCAAGGTATCGATGTGGCCAAAACCAACGGTTACCTGCACATCGCCGCCTGTACCGGCAACGCCAGCGAGGACACCATGCGCCGCGTCTACGACCTGCCGGAAATCGCCCTGATCGAAATGGGCGACTTCGTCGGCGCCGTGCTCAAACACTTGCGCAAAGTGCCGGTGGATAAACTCAGCCTGTGCGGCGGCTTCGGCAAGATCAGCAAACTGGCGGCCGGGCACATGGATTTGCACAGCCGGCATTCCAGCATCGACCTGCCGCAACTGGCCGAATGGGCCGCCACAATGGGCGCCGACAAGGCGCTGCAGCAAGGCATTCGCGACGCCAATACCAGCCAGCAAGCCTTGGCGATGGCCAGCGCGGCGGGCATCGCCCTTGGAGATACGGTGTGTCAGCACGCGTTGGACTTCGCCCGCAGCGTGGTGCCGGCGCAGGTTCAGGTTGAAGTCTTTGCCATCGATCGCCAGGGCGGAATTGTCGGCCATGCAGGTGCTTTTCAATGAAGCGTATTTTGCTGCTGGGCGGCGTGACCGAAGCCTTGGCCATCGCCCGCACGCTGGGGCCGGAACACATCTATAGCCTGGCCGGTGTCGGTCGCGTGCCGACGGACCTGACCTGCCAGGTGCGCGTTGGCGGCTACGGCGGTGCCGAAGGCCTGGCGCAGTTCATTCGCGATGAAGGGATCGATCTGCTGCTGGACGCGACCCACCCCTACGCTGCACAAATCAGCCACAACGCCAAGGCCGCCGCGCAGCTGAGCGGCATTGCATGCTGGGCGTTACGCCGTCCTGCCTGGCAGCCACAGGCCGGGGATGACTGGCGCGACGTCAGCGATTGGGCCGAACTGATCGAAGCCCTGAAACCCTTCCGCCGACCGCTGTTCACCCTCGGCCGCGAACCGTTGCAGCACCTGCACGAAATTCCGCCGGAGCAATTCTGGACCTTGCGCGCACTGGACGCTTACCCGGGCAACGAACGCTGCGAAGTCATCGGCGCGCGCGGGCCGTTTCTGATCGAGGATGAACGGGAGCTGTTTGAACGTCGGCAGATTGATGTGCTGATCAGCAAGAACAGCGGCAGCACCGCGACCGAACCGAAACTGGAAGTGGCGCGGGAGCGTGGGGTGCCGGTGATTGTGTTGCAGCGGCCGGTGTTGCCGGGGGTGGATCGGGAGTTTGGATCGGTGAGTGAGTTGTTTGCTGCACTGGCGGAATGCAATCTGCCGGACGCCTAAGTAATTGTGGCGAGGGAGCTTGCTCCCTCGCCACAAGGTTGTATGCCGACCGCAATTCATCCGGCATTTCGAATCATAGCCGCTACACTCTTTTGAACGTGCACTGCGACACCACACCGCACGCCGCTTTTTTACTTATCGGCCCTGATCAGGCTAAATAGCCGCGACTGATCGCCCACCCAACGGATTTTGTCCCATGTCCCGACAACGGCTAGCAATTGCCTGGATCGCCTGCTTCGCAGTGCTGTTCAACATGCTCGCCATGCCGATGACCGGAGCCATGGCGCAGTCGGCGAAATCACCCGCCGAGCAATTGTTGTGGGGCAGTTTCTGTACGTCCAGCGGCACGAAGATGGTGGCGATTTCCCTGGGCGACCTTGAGCAGAAAGCCCCGCAGAACGACGACCATTCCAACATGCAACATTGCTGGTGCTGTTCAGGTTCCGCGCCGTTGGTGGCGTTGCCGGGGCATGCGCCACAACTGTATTTCGCTCGTTTCGAAGCCAATCGAAGCGTGCCTGCCACCGCTCTCGACACCCCCACCCCGCGCCAGCAATGGCCGAGCCTCAACCCGCGCGCGTCCCCTCTGGTGTGATTCCTTCTCGCAATTGAACTGCGTCTTGAATCGCTCTGGAGAACTGCCATGTTGAACAAACTCATCGTTCTGGCTGCGTTGCTGCTGCCTGCCTGCTTTGCCAATGCCCACGAATACAAGGTCGGCGAACTGCAGATCGCTCACCCGTGGTCCCAGGAGTTGCCGCCCAACGCGCCAACCGTAGCGGCCTATTTTGTTATTCAGAACACCGGAAAAGCCGCCGACCGCCTGCTCAGCGTCGACTCGCCGATTGCCGGTGAAGCGCAGTTGCATGAGCACATCATGCAAAACGACCTGATGAAAATGCAGCAAGTGCCGAGCGTCGAGATTCCTGCCGGTGGCAACGTCACGTTTGCGCCAATGGCCTATCACGTGATGCTGGTGAATCTGAAAGACCGCAGCCTGCTGAGCGACGGCAAGCGTTTCCCGCTGACCCTGCACTTCGAAAAATCAGGTGACGTGACGGTCGAAGTCGCGGTACAGAAGAAGCCACCAGAAGTCATGCAGATGCACACCCACGCCCAGTAAATCACTGAACTGAACACACCCATGCGCCCGCTTAGCGCCAGGTCATCCGCACACCGTCGTCAGTCGTCAAGCCTGACGCACGGCAGCTGGATCAGCCTGTTCGCCATGCTGATGATCTTTATCGGCCCGCTGATTTCTCAGTCGATGCCGATGGATCAACGCGCCTCGTCGATGTCGATGAGCATGTCGATGGACATGAGCATGGACATGTCGGCCATGGAGCACGCCAACCACGGCGCGCAACCCGCCGCCGAGCACTGCCCGCCCAAAGCCTCGCACCACGCGCTCTGGGAAAAATGCGGCTATTGCAGCCTGCTGTTCAATTGCCCGGCGCTGACCGGCGGCCAGACCTTCGTCGCGTTCGACACACCAACAGCCACCACCTTCACCACTCCCTCCCCTCGCCTGGGCCATGCCCGGCACACCGTCTTCCCCGGCGCCCGAACCCGCGCCCCACCCATCGTCGCGTAAACACGCACCTCTGATTTCACACGGTTTTGCAGACAGCCACAGGCTGTCCGCCGTGTCGTTTACGACTGCTCGATGGAAATTGTCATGTCCAGGTTTGCTGCTGACACACGCTTGAGCCCTGCCCAAGCTTCTTTTGCCCCGAACGAATCGAGTATTCGTTTCAGGCACGCCACCGCCGTCCTTTGCAGCGCATTGCTGACATCCACGGTGCTGGCCAACGAACACGCGGGCCACGGTGAAGAACTGAGCCCGACGGTGATCACCGCCATTGCCCCGAGTTCGCCGCTGACCATCGTCACCAACCCCAAGGACCCGCGCCAACCCGTTCCGGCCAGCGACGGTGGCGACTACCTGAAAACCATCCCCGGCTTCGCCCTGGTACGCAACGGCGGCACCAACGGTGATCCGGTGCTGCGCGGCATGTTCGGTTCGCGACTGAACATCCTCACCAACGGCGGCCAATTGCTCGGCGCCTGCCCCGGCCGGATGGACGCGCCCACCTCCTACATCTCGCCGGAAACCTACGACAAACTCACCGTCATCAAAGGTCCGCAAACCGTACTGTGGGGACCGGGCGCATCGGCGGGCACGATCTTGTTCGAGCGTGAACCGGAAAGCTTCGGCGAACTCGGTACCCGCGTGAACGCCAGCGTATTGGCCGGCTCCAACGGCCGTTTTGACAAAGTGGTGGACGCCGCTGCCGGCGGGCCGCTGGGTTACGTGCGCGTGATCGGCAACACCGCGCACGCCGACGACTACAAGGACGGCAACAACGACACCGTGCCGTCGCGCTACGACAAGTGGAACGGCGATGTGGCGCTCGGCTGGACGCCGGACGCCGACACGCTGCTGGAGCTGACCGCCGGCAAGGGCGATGGTGAAGCGCGTTACGCCGGGCGCGGCATGGACGGCTCGCAGTTCAAGCGTGAAAGCCTGGGCCTGCGGTTCGAAAAATCGAACATCGGCGAGGTGCTGGACAAGGTCGAAGCGCAGATCTACTACAACTACGCCGACCACGTGATGGACAACTACACGCTGCGCACGCCATCGGGCACCGGGATGATGGCCGGCCCAATGGCTTCCAACGTCGACCGCCGCACCCTCGGCGCGCGGATCAAGGCGACTTGGCGCTGGGCCGATGTGCAGTTGATCAGCGGCATCGATGCGCAGACCAACGAGCATCGCCAACGCGGCAGCATGGGCGTCGACACCTACAAGGACCTGCCCTATACCAAGGACGCCGACTTCCATAACTACGGCGTGTTCAGCGAACTGACCTGGTACGCCGCCGACCGTGACCGGTTGATTACTGGTGCACGCCTGGACCGTGCATCGGCCAAGGATTACCGGCAGACCACCGGTTCCGGGATGATGACCCGCCCCAACCCGACCGCCGACGAAACCCGCGCCGACACATTGCCAAGCGGCTTCCTGCGCTACGAGCATGACCTCGCCGACAGCCCGACCACCCTCTACGCCGGCCTCGGTCACACCCAGCGTTTCCCCGATTACTGGGAACTGTTTTCGCCCAAGTCCGGCCCCGCCGGATCGGTGAATGCCTTCGATTCGATCAAGCCTGAAAAAACCACCCAGCTCGATTTCGGCCTGCAATACAAGACCGAAGACCTCGAAGCCTGGGCCTCGGGTTATGTCGGCCAGGTGCGCGATTACATCTTGTTCAACTACACCCCGACCATGATGGGCACCACCTCCCAGGCGCAGAACATCGACGCGCGAATCATGGGCGGCGAACTCGGCGCGGCCTACCAGCTGACCAGCAACTGGAAGGCCGACGCGACCCTGGCCTACGCCTGGGGCAAGAACAGCAGCGATGGCAACGCATTGCCGCAAATGCCGCCGCTGGACGCGCGTTTCGGCCTGACCTACAGCGAAGACAACTGGAGTGCCGGTGCCCTGTGGCGAGTGGTCGCGGCGCAAAACCGCATCGACCAGAACAAGGGCAACGTGGTCGGCAAGGACTTCGACAAGACCTCCGGTTTTGGCGTGTTCTCGCTCAATGGCGCCTACCGTATCAACAAAAACTGGAAGGTCAGCAGTGGCGTCGACAACCTGTTCGGCAAGGCTTACGCCGAGCATTTGAACCTGGCCGGCAACGCCGGTTTTGGCTACCCGGCCAATGACCCGCAGGCCATCAAAGAACCGGGGCGAACGCTCTGGACCAAGGTGGACATGAGCTTCTAAGAGTATCGCGGGCAAGCCCGCTCCCACATGGACAGTGGAGAACCTGTGGGAGCGAGCCTGCTCGCGATCGGTTGCGCAGCAACCGCAAAACAAACAACTAAAAGAACCATGCCAAAGCGGAGCACACGTGATGAAACAGCCCAAAGTAAATTTCTACAACCTGGCCTGGCGCTGGCATTTCTATGCCGGTCTGTTCGTCGCGCCATTCATGGTGATGCTGGCCTTGACCGGCGTCATCTACCTGTTCAAGCCGCAACTCGATCCGATGATGTACGGCAGCCTGATGAACGTACCGGCCGGGCATCACAGCGTCCCGGCCGATGACCTGCTCAAACGGGTGAAACAGGCGTACCCACACGCCACGATCAAACAGTACCTGCCGCCGGTCAACGCCGAGCGCAGCGCTCAGTTTGTCGTGATCAATGGCGGTAGCGAACTCAACGTATTCGTCGATCCCTATCAGGGCGACATCCTTGGCGAGCAAGACGCCAAGAAGAATCTGCAAGCGGTGGCGCGAGCGATTCATGGTGAATTGATGATCGGCACCGTCGGTGATCGATTGGTCGAACTGGCTGCTGGCTGGGGCGTGGTGCTGGTGGTTTCCGGCGTGTTCCTGTGGTGGCCGCGTGGCCAGGCGGCCGGTATTTTGTGGCCGCGCCTGACCAGTCGCGGTCGGGTGCTGTGGCGTGATTTGCATGCTGTGACCGGGTTCTGGGGCGCATCGTTGCTGCTGGTGATGCTGCTCAGCGGCATGACCTGGACCGGGTTCTGGGGCCAGAAATATGCGCAGGTGTGGAACGTGTTTCCGGCGGCAATGTGGGACAACGTGCCCAAATCCGATGTCGAGGCCCGCAGCCTCAACACCGCCACTCGCCAGACCGTGCCATGGGCGATGGAAAACACGCCGATGCCGATGTCCGGCGACCACGCCGAACACATGGCCCACGATGGCGCCAAAGCCGGCCCCGCCGCACCGACCATCAGCCTGCAGGACGTGCAGAACATCGCCGTGCAACGCAAGGTCGAGCCGGGTTACAGCATCACCTTCCCGACCACCGACACCGGCGTGTTCACCATCGCCGTGTTCGCGGACGACCCGCGCAATGACGCCACTTTGCATGTCGACCAGTACACCGGCGATGTCCTCGCCGACGTGCGCTACGAGCAATACGGGACCGTCGCCCGCGCCACGGAAATCGGCGTGATGTTGCACGAAGGCAAGATGTTTGGCGTGTTCAACCAGATCGTCGTGCTGCTGATCTGCCTGATGATTTTGCTCAGCGCGGTCAGCGGCGTGGTGATCTGGTGGAAACGTCGTCCACAAGGCAAGTTCGGTGTTCCACCGCTGCGCCACGACCTGCCGAGATGGAAAACCGCGATGGTCATCATGTTCGCTCTGGCCGTGGCGTTTCCGTTGGTGGGGGCTTCGCTGGTGGTGGTGTGGGTACTGGATCGCGTGCTGTTTTCGCGATTCACCCGGCAAACTGAATCGGCCTCACCTTCTTCATGAAGCAGGCGAGATGCGCGATTTAGACGAATCTGTAGACTTGCCGCGCTTAGCTCGGCATCATCTCTAGTGTTACTGTATAACTCAAATACAGTGTTTTGATCAGCAGGCCCGCTCCCCCAGGATTTGCGCGATCCCTGTGGGAGCGCGCTTGCCCGCAATGGCGTCATCAGCATTACCCACTCTCTCAGAGCAACTGCATGACCTCGCTTAACCTCTCAAACCTCGCTTGGACACCCCTGGGCCACGGCCACTGCCATCACCAGTTCCAGCTGCGTGAGGCGTCCCTGCAGGTGGCCGCCGGTGAGTTCGTCGGGTTGATCGGCCCCAACGGCAGCGGCAAGACCAGCCTGCTGCGCTGCGCTTATCGCTTCAGTAAGCCCGAGAGCGGCGAGGTCCGGCTCGACCACCACAACGTCTGGAAGCAATCCTCGCGCTGGTGCGCCCAACGCATCGCCGTGGTGTTGCAGGAGTTCCCCGATGCCTTCGGCCTGACCGTCGACGAGGTGGTCGCCATGGGCCGCACGCCGCACAAAGGCCTGTTCGGTGGCGACACGATTGAAGACCGGAATCTGGCAACTCAAGCATTGGCGTCCGTCGGCCTCAGAGGCTTCGAAGACCACGCCTTCGCCACCCTCTCCGGCGGTGAAAAACAACGTGTGATCCTCGCCCGCGCCCTGGCTCAGCAACCGCAATTGCTGGTCCTCGACGAGCCGACCAACCACCTCGACCCACGCTATCAACTGGAACTGTTGCAGCTGGTCAAACGCCTGAAAATCGGCACCCTGGCCAGCATCCACGACCTCAATCTGGCGGCCGCTTTCTGCGATCGTTTGTACGTGATCCATCACGGTCGCATCGTCGCCAGCGGCACGCCGAAAGAAGTCCTGAGCGCCCCGCTGCTGCGCGACGTGTTCGGCGTCGAAGCGCTGATCGATGAACACCCCTTGCACGGCTACCCACGAATTACCTGGATAACCCAACCATGACTTTGCGTTCCCTGCTTTGCTTCACGCTGTTGCTGGGCAGTGCCCACGCGTTGGCCGAGGCCACGAACTACCCGTTGACGATCCAGAGCTGCAACCGCGAAGTGACCTTCACGCAGGCGCCGAAACACGCGGTCAGCCATGACATCAACATGACCCAGATGATGCTCGCCCTTGGCCTCAAACCGCGCATGGCCGGCTACAGCGGCGTGTCCGGCTGGAAGTCAGTCACGCCCGAAATGCAGACCATCCTCGACGGCTTGCCCGAGCTGGCAGCCAAATACCCGTCGGTGGAAACCCTGCTCAATGCCAACGTCGACTTCTTCTTCGCCGGTTGGGATTACGGCATGCGCGTGGGTGGCGACCTCACGCCTCAAACGTTGCAACCGCTGGGCATCAATGTCTACGAGCTGACCGAGTCCTGCGCCTTTGTCATGAAGCGTCCACCGGCCAGCCTGGAAGACACCTACAACGACCTGCGCAACCTCGGCAAGATCTTCGACGTGCAGGACCGCGCCAATGCCCTGATCGCCCAAATGCAGGCGCAAGTCGCCGAGGTGCGCAAGGGTCTGCCCGCCGATAAACCGCGGGTGTTCCTCTACGACAGCGGTGAAGACCGCGCCATGACGTCCGGCCGCCTCGGCATGCCGCAGGCACTGATCGACGCCGCGGGCGGGCGCAACATTCTGGACGACGTCGAGGCGAGCTGGACCCGCGTCAACTGGGAAGACGTGGTCGAGCGCAACCCTCAGGTGATCGTGATCGTCGACTACGGCGAAGTCACCGCCGAACAGAAAAAACAATTCCTGCTCAGCAACAAGGCGCTGCAATCGGTGGACGCGATCAAGAACCAGCGTTTCATCGTGATTCCGTATGTGCAGGCCACGCCGGGCATCGACAACGTACTGGCGGTTGAAACCCTGGCCAAAGGTTTCCACGGCGAATGATGGATCGTCGCTATGTCTTGCTGCTGGTGATGCTCGCCGCGCTGTTGCTGGTGTCGTGCGTGGTGTCGCTGGGCTTCGGTCCGGCGCGGGTTCCGGTGGACGTGGTGGGGCGGATCTTGCTGCACAAGGTGTTCGGTGTGGGTGAAGTGAGCTGGACTGCAGGGCAGGAGCACATTGTCTGGCTGATCCGCGTGCCGCGCATGCTGCTCGGTGCGCTGGTCGGTGCTGGCCTGGCGCTGATCGGCGCGGTGCTGCAAGCGGTGACGCGCAATCCATTGGCCGACCCGCACCTGCTCGGGGTCACTTCCGGTGCGACCCTTGGCGCGGTGATTGTGGTGCTGCACGTCGGTGAAATCGTCGGCCTGCTGACCTTGCCGATCGCGGCGTTTATCGGCGCGCTGCTGAGCATGTTGACCGTACTGATGATCGCCAATCGCAACGGTCGTCTGGACAGTGACCGGCTACTGCTGTGCGGCGTGGCGGTGTCTTTCGTGATGATGGCGATTGCCAATTTGCTGCTGTTCCTCGGCGACCACCGGGCGAGTTCGGCGGTGATGTTCTGGATGCTCGGCGGGCTCGGGTTGGCGCGCTGGGAGTTGCTTGCGGTGCCGGCCGCCAGCGTGTTGCTGGGATTGGTCTTGCTGCTAGGCATGGCCCGACCGTTGAATGCGCTGATGGCCGGCGAACAGACCGCCGTCACCCTCGGTTTGAACGCGCGTACCGTGCGCTTGCGGGTGTTTCTGATTGCGTCGCTGATGACCGGCGTATTGGTGTCGATCAGCGGGTCGATCGGGTTTGTCGGGCTGATGGTGCCGCACATTGCCCGTCGACTGGTCGGGGCCGAGCACCGGCGATTGTTACCGGCGTGTGTATTGCTGGGCAGCGTGTTTCTGGTGTGGGTCGACGTCGCCGCGCGCACCCTGATCGCCCCCGAGGACTTGCCGATTGGCGTGGCCACGGCGGCGATTGGCGGGTTGTTTTTCATCGGCCTCATGCAGCGTCGCTGAGCCATGCCAACCGGAGGGGGGCACGGCTCATCCTGCGCTCAGATCAATGAACGCTGCACTTCACAGTTCGTCACGATCTGGCTTCGTCGCCGGTTGCACAGGGGGCTGCCAGGCCGCATTCAATCGCCCGCGACGTTGCCAGTAACCATCGGTGTCCAGTACCTCAAGCAATCCGACACTGGCGAGCGCGGCGAGGTACGCAGCGACCCCGTCCTTCGCCTCCTCGTTGAACAAGGCCGTTTCCTGCGGTGAGAAGCTGGGGGTGAATTTGAACAGGGCCCCGCCACGACCGGTGAAATAGCAACAGCCCCCGGAGACACCGCTCTTTTTCACAACGTCTCTGCAGAACCACAGGTCGGCCAAGGCCAGGTTATCCATCAGTAATCGATCAGACGCAGTGGGGGCCTTCACGAACAGGTTGAAGCGTTTGTAGAACTGATGAACAGCCGCCCATTTGTAGTCCTGCGGAAAAACCGGCAACGGCAAAGGCTGCGCACCCGGCACCGTGACCGGTGCAATGGGCCCACCCGGCCCTGAGTAAAACAGCGTACTGGCAGCCCCACTGTTGACGCCGTCCTCATGCGGCTCGACGGCCACGAACGAAGAAGACGCCTGATGGATCAGCACGCCACCCAGATACGGTTGGCCGACGTACTCGCCAATCAATCGCTGCGCCAAGCGAGCCGCATCATCGGCATGGGCGAAGACGGGGCCGAGCGCAAACCGGTTGTCCTGCTCCCACTTGATCAGCTCGATGCCGGTTTTGACACCCCGGGCATCAACCCTGAGCGGCGACCAGAAAGCGCTGCGCACCACGACCTGCAACTCACCGTTGGCGATGACTTTGCGCAGGTAGTCAATCAGCGATTCCCGGCCTGATTGCAGGATTTTCTCGTAGGCCACCGTGGCATGAAACAGGGTCCACTCAGGTGCCTTGGCCCTGGGGGCATAGCGCAACAAGGCGCCGTCGGCGCAGGAGATGTAGACGTTGAGGTACGTGGATCCTTCAGCCGTGCGCACACCGACAGCGCCCAGCCCGTAGGACAGGTCTCGAGGCGAGATGAAGCTCTGCGTCACGTCATGGGGCAATCGTCCCGGGCTTGTCGACGGACACAAATAAATGCCCTCGACTCGATACCCCAACGGTAGCAACCCTTGGGGAAATACCCGCTCGACCGTGAGATGCCCTTGCCGCCCGTCGATCGGCAGCGTCGTCACGTACCGCTCACCGTTCAGTCCCTTGAGCACAAAGCCGAACATCAGGCTGGCACGGGCGCCTACCGTGCGATGGACATGGCGCATGGCATCGTCTACCTGCGTGAAGATCGGGCTGAGCGCCGGCTCGGTAATGGCAAATCGATGCACGTCCGACGAGATAATCCCCGGATAAGCACTCCAGTGCGACAGTTGCCTGGCCTCGCCCCACAGTCGGCTCCCCCGAATCACTTGCAACCGGCCGGCCCTTGCAACCTGATTGACATACTCGCTCGGTGTTAGCGTGCCGTTGCGCATCTGCAGTTCTATCGGGGTATGTTGGCGCTGCAATTGGCTGGGTGGCGCCAATGCCCGGGCGAGTTGCTTTTCGCCGGCGCTTGCACTGAGGGTGTAGCTGATCAGGCTACCGTCGAGCCCCAGCAGGTATTCCTTGCCGGGCGACAGAGACGGAGAATCCCCGGAGCCGGTCAGAATGTCCGCCAGAAAATCCGTGGAAAACATCGCCTGGTACACGTCCCGCTCGCGGTCCGACAGCGCGAAAATCGGTTCGACCGGGATTCGGGAATGGTACCGGGCGACGACCGTACTCCCGGTCAGAAACAAACCCTGTTCAATCAATTCATCCAGACGAATCCAGTTGGCAGGGAAGTTCTCGACCTCCACGGCCACGGGCAACGTTGCGACAAACAAGCCATCGGCGCGACGCAGCACCAGGCCGCCGTAGACCCACTCACGCCGTGAGCCCAACTGCGCCAGCGCATAGCCCGCGGCATCGTCCTGCGACACAAAGACCGGACTGAGGGCTCGCCGCTGGATCTGCACGAAAGGTGTCCAGTCAGGTCCGACACTCCCCGGCTCGTCCCACAGCTCACTGGTGCGCAGCACCTTCAGTTCTCCGGCCTTGGCGAGCATTTGAATGACGTTGGCATAGGGTCGTGTGTCCTTGCCTAATGCTGACGTCAGTTGCCGCACACCCTGATTGTCAAGTTGTGTTGAGGAGGCTGAGTACTGGTAACGCAACAATGCCCCATCCAGTGTTGCGATAAAAATGTTCAGGTCCTGAAAATGCGTCAGACGTTGCGTGCCCTTGTCATCGTAGATCGCTGCAGCCAAATCGCTGATGGACGCAAAATGCCGGGCAAACCAGGCCTCCGTGGTCGATAACCCTTTAGGCATCCAGCTTGCCGCGTAATAAAGCCCGAGGGTCCTGAACTCGTCGATCAATACCGGAGCGCCAAAGTCGCTCGCCTGATTCAGCGCCCCCAGGCCCCTTGGCGTAACCGTTTCGGTCGCCACGTACTCCTCGCGCGCCTTGTGCTTGAGGATGAATCCCCAACCCGCCGCGGCCGCACGGTAGTCGAGCCGGGCACGATGGCGGGCGTTCAACACGGCGTCTTCGGCGCTGGTAAAAATCGCCCCCAGCACGGGAGCGGCAATGTCTGTGCGGGCGGCCTCGTTATTTGACTGATCACCCAGCACCGTTCCCCGCGGCCCCCACACGTCGCTGCCGACCACCACGCGTAATCTGCCGGTGCCAGCCAGTTCGTCGACCACTGCACTGGGCTCAAGTGTGCCGGCTGCCAGCTCCTGGTCTATCAGCGTTTTGCCATCGGCGAGTACGGCCGCCCGCTGTTGCAGGCGGTTGCGAGCCGCCACTTTCGATACATCGGGGCTGAAAACCAACAGGGCGTCGGCCGAGCCGGACAGGTAGAAATCAACAACATGCGCACGCTTGTCGAACACCGAGCGAATGTCTTCGGTGGTGAACATTTGTGCGTGGATCAGTTGCTCTTGCAAGTCAGCACGCACAATGGCTCCGGCATCCGCTTGCCAACGCGAGGCGTACAGCCCATGAAAAGAGTGACCCTCGACCAACACGATCGGTGCCCCGGTAGCGTCGAGGGGGCAGAGCCTGTCCAGTGCAAACCGTTTTGCGGCAAACACCGGCTCGGTGGCGACGAAACGTTGGTTTCGATCCTGCAAAACCATCCCGACGAAGCCCTGTTCACGCCGGCTGCCAATATATTCATGAGCAAAACGGGCGGCATCGTCCGCCATGAGGAAAGCGGGACTCAAGCGCCTCGACCGGGCATAGGGTTGCCAGTCAGGCCCCACGATCCCGACAACATCCCAAAGCGCGCTGTCCTTCAGCACCGTCAGCTCGCCAGCCGCTGCCACCTGTCCGATGTAATCCGCAGGCTTGAGCGTACCGGTCTTCAGTCGCACGTTGAGATCCGCGCTGTCCTCCAGCGGTACTTCACGCAGGTGCGCCGAAGGTCGGTATTGCAACACGGCGCCGTCCCGGGTCCGGGCGTACACCTTGAGGTAGTCCGGGTACTCCTGCCGGTGGACATCTTCCAGCGAAAACCTGATGCCCGTAGCCAACTCCTGCGGTGAAAAAAAGCGCTCATAAAGCCAGGGCTCGCCGGCGCTCTGAGACGCATCACCCTGCGGCATGAAGTAGACGCCGTTCAGGTCGAAATCGAGTAGGCGCTCCAGCGTGCGATCGGCATTCATCGGGAAGGACTTGAACAGTTCGGCTGCCGGATCGCTGGAAAGCACCGGATAGGTCGCCATGTACTGCGCGCTGCCGGCAGAGGTCACGACAAACCCCAGATAAACGCTGCCGGTGGATGCGGTTACCGTGGCGGCGGCCGCTTCGATGGCCTTGTCCACCTGGTCGAACACCGCACAAAAAAACGGCTGTACCGACGTCGAACTTCTCACCGCAGCCGTACCGAGCGTCCAGTTCGTCGGCACGTTTCCTCGCACGCCTCCCCACGGTGCATTGGCTACCAGTACGCTCAGGGTGCCGGTCTGGGCGACTTTCTGAATCAGTTGCTCAACGTCGGAGAACGGCCCGAAAGCCTTGACGCCCAGCTCAATGAGTTCTTCCTCTTCTGCCGGCTGAGTGGACTCGTACTTGATCAACGAGCCATCCGGCCCCGACAAATAATGACGCTGGCCATAGGCGCCCGGGTCCTGCATGTGACTCAGGAGATGTGCTCTGGAAAAAAATCCGAGGCTCAACGTGATCTGCTCAGTCGTCCAGCGCGGATGAATACGCTGGACGTCAGCGTGACTGGCCGCGTGGGACAAGTAATACGCCGCGCCCCTGTAGCCGGGTGGGGCAAACAGCTCTTGGGAGTTTTCAGAAGATGACAGAAAGTCGAAATCGAAATGCCTCATCCTTCCCGCCACCGGCAATGTGGGCTGAAATTTTCCGTCGCCACGCTGCAAGATCACACCGCCGTAAGTCTTGTCATGGCGCGCGCCGATCTGCCGGTGAGCCCAGTAGGCCGCGTCATCCGCGCTGATGAAGGTCGGCCCCAGGGCAGGAAAGGTTGCCCCGCGTCGGGGTGCTGAAGGTGTACTGATAGAGATGCCGTTCATGCGCTGCTCACTCAACTGAGAAGCCACGATGATCAAGATCCCGGAGCGCGGCAGGTGGTACATATATATCGCTACCGTTTTTTTTGCTTTGCCGCACCCGGCACCAATGCTGCGCACGGCGGTGCACCCGCGCCTTCATCAAGCCCCAGTCTGGTGCGTCATCACGTTCACCGAGGGCTCTATTTCAATATTTCCCTGCCTTTTCCGAACAGGCACAGCCCTTGCTAAAGACCCTTCAGTAGTCCGCATCTGCCAACCCAGAAAAAATTCTAATGTTCATGGAGATCGCACAATGAAGCGTCGTAGCTTGATCAAGGCTTTCACACTCACGGCAAGCATTGCCGCGATGGGCATGACCTGGACCGTCCAGGCCGCCGAGACCATCAAGGTCGGTATTCTGCACTCGTTGTCCGGGACCATGGCGATCTCCGAAACCTCGCTCAAAGACATGGCGTTGATGACCATCGACGAGATCAACGCCAAGGGCGGCGTGAACGGCAAGATGCTGGAACCGGTGGTCGTGGACCCCGCGTCGAACTGGCCGCTGTTCGCGGAAAAGGGTCGTCAGTTGCTGACCCAGGACAAGGTCGCCGTGGTGTTCGGGTGCTGGACGTCGGTGTCGCGCAAATCGGTGTTGCCGGTGTTTGAAGAACTCAACGGCTTGCTCTTCTACCCGGTGCAATACGAAGGCGAAGAGATGTCGCCTAACGTGTTCTACACCGGTGCCGCGCCGAACCAGCAGGCGATCCCGGCGGTGGAGTACCTGATGAGCGAAGAAGGCGGCAGCGCCAAGCGTTACTTCCTCCTGGGCACCGACTACGTTTATCCGCGCACCACCAACAAGATTCTGCGCTCGTTCCTGCACTCCAAAGGCGTAGCGGACAAGGACATCGAAGAGGTCTACACCCCGTTCGGCCACAGCGATTACCAGACCATCGTGGCCAACATCAAGAAATTCTCGGCCGGAGGCAAGACAGCGGTCATTTCCACCGTCAACGGCGACTCCAACGTGCCGTTCTATAAAGAACTGGCCAACCAGGGCCTGAAAGCGACTGACGTTCCGGTTGTAGCGTTCTCGGTCGGCGAAGAAGAACTGCGCGGCATCGACACCAAACCGCTGGTGGGCAACCTCGCGGCCTGGAACTACTTCGAGTCGGTCGAGAACCCGGCGAACAAGAAATTCGTGGCCGACTGGAAAGCCTACGCGAAGAAACACAACCTGCCGGGCGCCGACAAAGCGGTGACCAACGACCCGATGGAAGCCACTTACGTGGGCATCCACATGTGGGCGCAAGCGGCTGAGAAAGCCAAATCCACCGACGTCGACAAAGTCCGCGAAGCGCTCGCCGGCCAGACCTTTGCCGCGCCGTCGGGTTACACGCTGACCATGGACAAGACCAACCACCACCTGCACAAGCCCGTGATGATCGGCGAAATACAGGCCGACGGTCAGTTCAACGTCGTGTGGCAGACCGAAGGGCCGATCCGTGCCCAGCCTTGGAGCCCGTTCATTTCGGGTAACGACAAGAAGCCGGATTATGCGGTGAAGAGCAACTAAGTCACTGGATGTCGGCCTGAGCACTTCATTCAGGACCGACACAAATCCCTGTAGGAGTGAGCCTGCTCGCGATAGCGGTGGGACAGACAACAGACCTGTTGATTGATAGACCGCTATCGCGAGCAGGCTCACTCCTACATTTAGCCCGCGCAAGGCCTTACATATGCCCACCGCCCTTTACCGCTTGATCTTTGCACTCGCGCTCTTACTGCCGATGGCCGCGCATTCCGGCGACGCCGAAGACTTCGTCGCCGCCAATCCCGTGCAGCAAGCCAAGCTTCTGGAGTCCTGGGCTGCGCAGCCCGATCCTGCCCGCATCGAACTGATCAACGCCCTGCAACAAGGCGAGTTGACCGTCGACGGCCAAGCCAAAACCCTGCGCCTGAACAATCGTCTGCGGGGTCTGATCGACACCGCGCTGGCCAGCCACCAATTGCTCGCCGCCGACGCCAAAATCCGTCTGGCCGCCGCGCAGCAATTGCAGAAAAGTGCCAAACCGGCCCAGCTGAAATTCCTCGACCAACAACTGGCCGGCGAAAAAGATGAAACCGTCCACGCAGCCCTGAGCCTGGCGCTGGCCAACCTGCAACTGGTCGACACCGACCCGGCCGTGCGCCTCGCGGCGGTGCGCCTGCTCGGCGAAACCGGCGATCCGCTGGCCCGCACCCGCCTCGAAAGCCTGCTGGAGCCGGGCATTGAAACAGACGCCAGCGTGCGCACCGCTGCCGAAACCAGCCTGGACCAGGTCAAACGCAAACTGCTGATCGGCGAAATCCTCGGGCAAGCGTTCAGCGGCATGTCCCTGGGCTCGATCCTGCTGCTCGCCGCCCTGGGACTGGCGATCACCTTCGGTCTGCTCGGCGTGATCAACATGGCCCACGGCGAAATGCTGATGCTCGGCGCGTACTCGACCTACGTGGTGCAGCTGATGTTCCAGCGCTTTGCCCCGCAAGCCATCGAGTTCTACCCGCTGATCGCGTTGCCGGTGGCGTTTTTCGTCACTGCCGCAATCGGCATGGCGCTGGAGCGCACGGTGATTCGTCACCTCTACGGCCGCCCGCTGGAAACCCTGCTCGCGACCTGGGGCATCAGCCTCATGCTGATTCAGCTGGTGCGTTTGGTGTTCGGCGCGCAGAACGTCGAAGTGGCCAACCCGGCCTGGCTCTCGGGCGGGATACAAGTGCTGCCCAACCTCGTGCTGCCGTACAACCGCATCGTGATCATCGCCTTCGCCTTGTTCGTGGTCGTGCTGACCTGGCTGCTCCTGAACAAGACGCGCCTGGGTTTGAACGTGCGCGCCGTCACCCAGAACCGCAACATGGCCGCGTGCTGCGGCGTGCCGACCGGGCGCGTGGACATGCTCGCGTTCGGCCTCGGCTCCGGCATTGCCGGGCTCGGCGGCGTCGCGCTCAGCCAGATCGGCAACGTCGGCCCGGACCTTGGCCAGAGCTACATCATCGACTCGTTCCTGGTGGTGGTGCTCGGCGGTGTCGGTCAGTTGGCCGGTAGTGTCCTGGCCGCCTTCGGCCTGGGCATCGCCAACAAGATTCTCGAACCGCAGATCGGCGCCGTGCTCGGCAAGATCCTGATCCTCGCGCTGATCATTCTGTTCATCCAGAAGCGTCCGCAAGGCCTCTTCGCACTGAAAGGACGGGTGATCGACTGATGAACCAGCCCCTGATGCTCACGGCCAGCCAAAAGGCCGGTCCCAAAGTCACCATCGCTGTTGGCGCGGTGATTCTGGTTCTGCTGCTGGCGTTGCCGCTGTTCTCACTGTTGTCGCCGGACAGTGTGTTCCACGTCTCGGCCTACACCCTGACGCTGGTGGGAAAAATCCTTTGCTACGCCATCGTCGCCCTCGCCCTCGATCTGGTCTGGGGTTACGCGGGGCTGTTGTCCCTCGGCCACGGCCTGTTCTTCGCCCTCGGCGGCTATGCGATGGGCATGTACTTGATGCGCCAGGCCTCAGGCGATGGCTTGCCGGCGTTCATGACCTTCCTGTCGTGGACCGAACTGCCGTGGTACTGGACCGGCACCAGCAGCTTTCTCTGGTCGATGTGCCTGGTGGTGTTGGCGCCGGGGTTGCTGGCGCTGGTCTTCGGGTTTTTCGCCTTCCGTTCGCGGATCAAGGGCGTGTATTTCTCGATCATGACCCAGGCCCTGACCTTCGCCGGGATGCTGCTGTTTTTCCGCAACGAAACCGGGTTTGGTGGCAACAACGGCTTCACCAACTTTCGCACCATTCTCGGCTTTGGCATTACCGAGCCGGGCACACGCGCGGTGCTGTTTTTCGCCACGGTGGTGTTGCTGGTGGCGAGCCTGTTTATTGGCTGGCGCCTGGCGCAGAGCAAGTTCGGCCGGGTGCTGACCGCGTTGCGCGATGCGGAAAACCGCCTGATGTTCTGCGGCTACGACCCGCGGGGTTTCAAGCTGTTTGTCTGGGTCTTGAGTGCGGTGCTGTGTGGTCTGGCCGGCGCACTGTACGTGCCGCAAGTCGGAATCATCAACCCGAGTGAAATGTCGCCGACCAACTCCATTGAAGCAGCCGTATGGGTGGCCCTCGGTGGTCGCGGCACGCTGATCGGTCCGCTGCTCGGCGCTGGCGTGGTCAACGGCATGAAGAGCTGGTTCACCGTGGCACTCCCCGAATACTGGCTGTTCTTCCTCGGCGCGCTGTTCATCGTCGTGACTGCCCAAAGGCGTGATCGGTCTGCTGAAAAAGAGAGGTGAGCAATGAGAGTCACTGCGACGGCTGAATTCATGCTCGAACCGGCATTTTTTCCTGTGGAGCCCAACAAGGACGCCGGCAGCAGCCGCGATGCCATCGGCCTCGGGCAACGTGTCGGCCCTGGCCTGGACACACGCCACGGCACGATCCTGACCCTGGAAGACATCAGCGTCAGCTTCGATGGTTTCAAGGCGCTCAACGCTCTGAACCTGTACATCGGCGTCGGCGAATTGCGCTGCATCATCGGCCCCAACGGCGCGGGCAAGACCACGCTGATGGACGTCATCACCGGCAAGACTCGCCCCAGTCACGGCAAAGCCTGGTTCGGTGAAACCCTGGACCTGACGTCGATGAGCGAAGTGCAGATTGCCCAGGCCGGCATCGGCCGCAAGTTCCAGAAGCCGACGGTGTTCGAAGCCTTGAGCGTGTTCGAGAACCTGGAGCTGGCGCAGAAAACCGACAAGTCGGTGTGGGCCAGCCTGCGGGCTCGCCTCAGTGGCGAACAGAAAGATCGCATCAGCGAGGTGCTGGAAACCATTCGCCTGACGGCCTCGGTCAATCGCCCGGCGGGTCTGTTGTCCCACGGCCAGAAGCAGTTTCTGGAGATCGGCATGCTGCTCATGCAAGACCCGCAACTGCTGCTGCTCGATGAGCCGGTGGCGGGCATGACCGATGCCGAGACCGAGTTCACCGCCGAACTGTTCAAAAGCCTGGCCGGCAAGCATTCGCTGATGGTGGTGGAGCACGACATGGGTTTTGTCGGCTCGATTGCCGACCACGTCACCGTGTTGCACCAGGGCAGCGTGCTGGCCGAAGGGTCGCTGGAACAGGTGCAGGAAAACGAGCGTGTAATCGAGGTTTATCTCGGAAGATGATTTTGCTCCCGTAGGAGCGAGGCTTGCCCGCGAAGCTTTTGGCGGCCTCCAGGCCCCCTTCGCGGGCAAGCCTCGCTCCTACAGGGGATTTGAGGGGAATTTGAAGATGCTGCAAGTCGACAAACTGCACCAGTATTACGGTGGTAGCCACATCCTGCGGGGCCTGACGTTTGACGTGAAGGTCGGTGAAGTGACGTGCCTGCTGGGGCGCAACGGCGTGGGCAAGACCACCCTGCTCAAATGCCTGATGGGTTTGCTGCCGGCCAAGGAAGGCGCGGTGAACTGGGAAGGCAAACCGATCACCACGTTCAAGCCGCACCAGCGGGTGCATGCCGGGATCGCCTATGTGCCTCAGGGTCGCGAAATTTTCGGCCGCCTGACCGTGGAAGAAAACCTGCTGATGGGTCTTTCGCGATTTCCTGGTTCTGAGGCCAAGGAAGTGCCGGCCTTCATCTACGAGCTGTTCCCGGTATTGCTGCAAATGAAGCAACGGCGTGGTGGTGACTTGTCCGGCGGCCAACAGCAGCAATTGGCGATTGGCCGCGCACTGGCCAGCCGTCCACGGCTGTTGATTCTCGATGAGCCCACCGAAGGCATCCAGCCGTCGGTGATCAAGGAGATCGGCGTGGTGATCAAGAAGCTCGCGGCCCGGGGCGACATGGCGATTCTGCTGGTCGAGCAGTTCTACGATTTCGCCGCCGAACTGGCCGACCAGTACCTGGTGATGTCCCGCGGCGAGATCGTGCAGCAAGGTCGCGGCGAAAATATGGAAGCCGAGGGTGTACGCGGTCTGGTTACGATCTAATCTGAAGCGTCCTGACGATAACTAGAAGACATGAACTTACCTCTCCCCACTGCCCTGTTTACCCCGAGCTGGCATGCCGAGCTGGAATTGGGCTACGCCCGGTTCGGCGACAGCACGCGCCCGGTCCAGCGCCGGCATAAAGGCCCGCTGCGGGTGCAGAAGCACCTGTATGCCGAAGGGCCGCAAGTGTGCCAGCACATCATCGTTCATCCGCCGGGCGGCATCGCAGGCGGTGATCGACTGGACATCTCGGCCAGCGTCGGCCCGGATGCCTGGGCGCAAATCACCAGCCCGGGCGCTGCCAAATGGTATCGCGCGGCGGGGCCCGCCTATCAGCAGTTGACGTTGAAAGTGGCGTGCGGTGCAACACTGGAATGGCTGCCGCAAGAGACGATTATCTTCAGCGACGCCCAGGCCGAACTCGGCACCTCGATTGATCTGGAGGGCGACGCCCGGCTGTTTTACTGGGACGTCGTGGCGCTGGGTCGCCCGGCCAGTGGAGAGCGCTTCGACCTCGGGCATTTTCAGGCGCAACTGGACATCCGCCGCGACGGCCAGTTGCTCTGGCACGAACGCCAGCGCATTGTCGGGGATGACGGGCTGCTCGACTCGCCGATTGGCCTCGATGGGCAGCCGGTGTTTGCGACGTTGCTGGTCACGGGTGAGATCGATAGCGAACTGCTGGAAACCTGTCGCTCGCTGCCCAATGAAGTGCGCGGGGATCTGACGCAATTGCCGGGGCTTCTGGTGGCTCGGTGTCTGGCCAGTGAGGCGCTGTTGGCGCGGGGCTGGATGATTGATTTGTGGCGGTTGCTGAGACCTGCGTTGCTCGGCAGGGAAGCGGTCCCACCCAGAATATGGAGCACCTGAAACACTTTCCAATGTGGGAGCGAGCCTGCTCGCGAAGGCGCGGTGTCATTCAACATAGATGCTGATTGGCCCGCCGCCTTCGCGAGCAGGCTCGCTCCCACAAGGTTTGTATTCACAGTTCCACTGACCTTTTTAACTGCCCTGATGGATTCCAAACGATGGACCTGACCCCACGCGAAAAAGACAAGCTGCTGATCTTCACCGCAGGCCTCGTGGCTGAGCGGCGTTTGGCGCGCGGCGTGAAACTCAATTACCCGGAAGCCATGGCCTACATCTCCGCTGCGCTGCTCGAAGGCGCGCGTGACGGCCAGACCGTGGCCGAACTGATGCACTTCGGCACCACCCTGCTCAGCCGCGAACAAGTGATGGAAGGCATCCCGGAAATGATCCCGGAGATCCAGGTCGAAGCGACGTTCCCCGACGGCACCAAACTGGTCACCGTTCACCAACCCATCGCCTGAGGACGCGTCATGACCTATCACATCCGCGACGCGCTGCACGCCGATCTGCCGGCGATCCGCGACATCTACAACGACGCCGTGCTCAACACCACGGCGATCTGGAACGAACAGGCCGTGGACCTGGGCAACCGTCAGGCATGGTTCAGCGCCCGGCAAGCCCAGGGATATCCGATCCTGGTGATCGTCGACGGCGATAACAGTGTGCTGGGCTACGCTTCATTTGGTGACTGGCGGCCGTTCGACGGTTTCCGCCACACCGTCGAGCACTCGGTCTACGTGCGTAGCGACCAGCGTGGCAACGGTCTCGGCCCGCAATTGATGACGGTGCTGATCGAGCGCGCCAAAGACTGCGACAAACATGTCATGGTCGCTGCCATCGAAAGCGGCAATGCCGCTTCCATCCGTTTGCATGAACGGACCGGTTTCGTGACCACCGGGCAAATGCCGCAGGTGGGCACCAAGTTCGGCCGCTGGCTGGACCTGACCTTCATGCAACTGACCCTCAATCCTGGCGCGGAGCCGCCGCCCGCCAACAAGGAGTAATTGCCGATGAACGCTGCCCAACTGCGCCGCGTCAATGTTGAAAGCTTTGCGCACTATCGTCAGGGTTTGATTGATTTGCTGCTCGACGCCGTCGGCTATGGCGCCAGTGTCGGGTTCATGGCCAATCTGGACGCCACTCAGGCCCGCGCCTATTTCGATGAGGTTCAGGACAACCTGAATAAGGGCAACGTGCTGCTGTGGGTGGTGGTCAAGGACGAGCAGGTGCAGGCCAGCGTGCAATTGACCCTGTGCCAGAAAGCCAACGGCCTGAACCGTGCCGAAGTGCAGAAACTGCTGGTGCGCGAACATGCGCGCCGCCGTGGCCTGGGCCAACAATTGATGAGCGCGCTGGAACAGGCCGCGCTCCAGCACAAACGCGGCATGCTTTACCTCGACACCGAAGCCGGCTCCCCCGCCGAAGACTTCTACAAGGCCCTGGGTTACACCAAGGCAGGTCAAATCCCTGATTACGCCTGCGACCCGAGCGGCCAGTACAAACCGACCGCCCTCTACTACAAGATTCTTCAGGGAGCCCACTGATGATTCCCGGTGAATACCAGATCCAGCCCGGCGACATCGAACTCAACGTTGGCCGTCGCACTGTCAGCCTGAAAGTGGCCAACAGTGGCGACCGGCCGATCCAGGTCGGCTCGCACTACCACTTCTTCGAAACCAACGACGCCTTGACCTTCGATCGCGCCGCCAGTCGTGGCATGCGCCTGAACATCCCCGCCGGCACCGCCGTGCGCTTCGAGCCGGGGCAGAGTCGCGAGGTCGAGCTGGTGGACTTGGCCGGGCATCGCCGGGTGTTCGGGTTTGCCGGCAGGATCATGGGTGACCTCTAAGGAATGCGGTGTCTGCACCGACCCCATCGCGAGCAGGCTCGCTCCCACAGTTGATCGCATTCCCCTGTGGGAGCGAGCCTGCTCGCGAGAGTGAGCGCAGCGAACGATTTCAAATTCAATTGAATCTCAAGGCGAACGAATGAAGATTTCCCGTCAGGCCTACGCCGACATGTTCGGCCCCACCGTCGGTGACAAGGTCCGTCTGGCCGATACCGAGCTGTGGATCGAAGTGGAAAAAGACTTCACCACCTACGGCGAAGAAGTGAAATTCGGTGGCGGCAAAGTCATCCGTGATGGCCAGGGGCAGAGTCAATTACTGGCCGCCGAAGTGGTCGACACCTTGATCACCAACGCGCTGATCATCGACCACTGGGGCATCGTCAAAGCCGACGTCGGCCTCAAAGACGGCCGCATCGCCGCCATCGGCAAGGCCGGCAACCCGGACATCCAGCCGGACGTGACCATCGCGGTCGGCGCCAGCACCGAAGTCATTGCCGGTGAAGGCATGATCCTCACCGCTGGCGGCATCGACACACACATCCATTTCATCTGCCCGCAACAGATCGAAGAAGCATTGATGAGCGGCGTCACCACCATGATCGGCGGCGGCACCGGCCCGGCCACCGGCACCAACGCCACCACCTGCACGTCCGGGCCGTGGCACCTGGCGCGTATGCTCCAGGCTGCCGATGCATTCCCGATGAACATTGGCTTTACCGGCAAGGGCAACGCAAGCCTGCCGGAGCCGTTGATCGAGCAGGTCAAGGCCGGCGCCATCGGCCTCAAGCTGCACGAAGACTGGGGCACCACCCCGGCGAGCATCGACAACTGCCTGAACGTCGCTGACCAGTACGACGTACAAGTGGCGATCCACACCGACACCCTCAACGAGTCGGGCTTTGTCGAAACCACCCTCGCCGCCTTCAAGGGCCGCACCATCCACACCTATCACACCGAAGGCGCGGGGGGCGGTCATGCCCCGGACATCATCAAGGCCTGCGGCTTTGCCAACGTGCTGCCGAGCTCGACCAACCCGACCCGGCCGTTCACCCGCAACACCATTGACGAACACCTCGACATGCTGATGGTCTGCCACCACCTGGACCCGAGCATTGCCGAAGACGTGGCCTTCGCCGAAAGCCGCATCCGCCGCGAAACCATCGCCGCCGAAGACATCCTGCATGACCTCGGCGCGTTCTCGATGATCAGCTCCGACAGCCAGGCCATGGGCCGCGTCGGTGAAGTCATCACGCGCACCTGGCAGACCGCCGACAAGATGAAAAAGCAGCGCGGCCCGCTTCCCGGGGATGGCGAAGGCAACGACAACTTCCGCGCCAAACGCTACATCGCCAAGTACACGATCAACCCGGCGATCACCCATGGCATCAGCCATGAGGTGGGCTCGGTGGAAGTGGGTAAATGGGCGGATCTGGTGCTCTGGCGTCCGGCGTTTTTTGGCGTCAAGCCGACCTTGATCCTCAAGGGCGGGGCCATTGCCGCCAGCCTGATGGGCGATGCCAATGCTTCCATCCCGACGCCGCAACCGGTGCATTACCGTCCGATGTTTGCCAGCTACGGCGGCTCGTTGCACGCCACCAGCCTGACCTTCATCAGCCAGGCAGCCCAAGAAGCAGGCCTTCCCGAGGCCTTGGGTTTGAAGAAGAAAATCGCAGTGGTCAAAGGGTGCCGCGAGGTGCAGAAAACCGACTTGATCCACAACGACTATCTGCCGACCATCGATGTCGACCCGCAGACCTATCAAGTCAAGGCTGACGGTGTCCTGCTGTGGTGCGAGCCCGCCGACGTGCTGCCGATGGCCCAGCGATATTTCCTGTTTTGATCGTTCTGTCTGTGACAATCCCGGGGGCCTGGCGAACCAGCCCCCCGGGAAAAGCAGCCCCATCAACTGTCCGGCTGCACGACAAAGGGCAGTTCTACCCTTTGCAGTTTTGCCCGGTCGATCGCCTGTTGGGTGAAGGTTTTGAGCAACGCCTTTTGCTCTTCATCGATCGTCTTCAACTCAGCAGCGTATTGCGCATCGGTCATGATACGTCCCGGTGCAAAGTCGCTTTCCGGCTTGTTCAGTTCCGCGCCGAGCACCCTGAGCGCTTCCTTCAGCCGAGCCTTTTGCTCAAGGGTCAGCGTTGTGTCGTTCGCACGCTGGTCCAAGGCCATATAGAAGTCTGTCGTGGCATCGATCCGGCGCCTGAACACTTTGAAAGCCCGTCGGTTGACACCCTCGACATAGGATGACCAGAACGGCTGCTCGACCAGCAAATCACCGAGCAGCTCACCTTCCTCAAGGTCGAGCACACGCAGGTAAGCATTGTCGGTCATCGCCGAGGTGACACCCGCGATCCCTCGGAACTGCATGTTTCGAGACTGCCAGGGCAAGTCCAGCCGTTCGGCAAGATCGGTCATGAACGCCAGGTGAACTTCCACCTCATCGATCGTGCCCATCACCTCCCCCATGGCATTGACACGCCTGAACTCCTCGCCCATCGCCTCGCGTTCGGAAATGGTTTTGCGGGCAATCCTGCTCAGTTCATCCAGACGTGACTTGCCTCGCGCCAGCGTGACCAGCTCACCCTCCACCAGCGAAGGATTGGCCAACTCATAGGCTTCATGAATCAGCACCTCCAGGCCCATGGCATTGAACAGCTGCGCGCCCGCATCGACGCACGTTGTGGGCACCGTACTCATGGTGAAGAGTTTTTGCCGAAGCTCGGTATTTTTCGACATCGCCTCGAGCATGCGCCAGACCTTGGCGGTCATATCGACCCGAAACCCGAGGTCGTGCTTGAAGTGCCCCGACTCGGTGAGTTTGCGGATTTCGTTGAAAAAACCGACCGATCCGCGCTCATCCTCGACACTGTTCCAGACCGCTTGCTTCGCCACCCATTCCGGCCGTGTCATGCCCTCCTCCCAGTCGAGACTGTCACGCACGCCACGGGGAGGATAAGGTCGATCGGGGTCCATGCCGATGGACTCGATGTAGTCCCTGAGCGTTTGCAGATTGGCCTCGGCCAACCACTGCGGCTCTCGGCTCAGCAAGGTGCGCGCCAGCAATTCCGCCTGAGCGGAGCCAGGGGGCACTGCCGGAATGTGGGTGATTTCGTTGCGCTGCAAATCCAGGAAAAAATGCCGGAACCGCGGTTGTGCGAACAGCCCCTGCGGCCAGGTGTGCACGCCGGTGTCCGCCAGGATCAGCGTATGCAACCTTCTCATGCCGCCAATATCCGGGACTTGCCCCAACGGATTGCCAAACAGGTCCAGAACCTCCAGTCGTGTCAGGTTGCGCAGGTCCGCGACACCTTGTGCATCCAGGACAATACGGTTGCCGCGCATGTTGAGTTCCGTCAGCGCGCGCATGCGACGGATGGCACCGGGAACAGCGGAGAACGCATTGCCGCTGACGTTGAGCGAACGCAAGCGGGGAAAATGATCGAGAAAGGAACTGTGTGCGTCAGTCAATTCGGACAGGGTCAGATTGAGGCGCGTGACGTGATCGAAATTACCTTCCAGGGCAGGCATGGTGCGCAGATGACGCCCCAGCGGGATGTTTTCCAGGTCGAGCACAACGCCCTGCAGATGACCGAATGAATCCACGTGGCGCAACCCGGTGTACTGCCAGCATTCCCTGATCTCTTTGTATAAAGCGTTTCTGGCTTGCCATTCGGCGACGCCGGCAGGCGTGAAGCTGTACGCTTCGGTCGGCGATTTCAACCAGCGTTGAAAATTGGCGTTGAGCCGATCGAATTCCGCTTCGAGTGCGCTGGCCCTCTGCTCCAGACTGAGTTCGCTGCCACTCATCTGCAGATAGGCCAAGGCTTCGGCCTCCGTCCATCCGGGGCGGACAACACGCACCCGCTCTTGCGGCGTCATGGGTTCGTTGATTCGACTTAGCCCATGAGCCACCCCGCGCATGCCGCCACGCAGGCGCATCGTGACGGGGTCATACGCCGGTTTGCGTACAGGGTTATCGCCCAGAAGCGCGCTGAACCTTTCCCGTGGCAATGGCGTTTTTTGAATGGCGGACTTGAGCGTGGCACCTTGGTTGACGTGATACCCCAGCGCGTTTCGCTCGGCATCCGGCAAGGCATGCAACACCGACGCGTATAAATCATCGGCCCCGTGCAATTGCAGATCATCGGTATCGCGCGCCTGGTATTGGCCGTCCTCGCTGACGAGGATTCTGCGGTGGGTGGCGTCCGTCGGGCCGACGCTGTCGCGCAACGGGCCATCGAATGAAAACTCACGGATTTCGATCCGCACGTTTTCGGGCCAGCCGGGTAGCGCCTGCATCGAGTGCAACGCCAGCCGCTCGGTGTCCACACTGAACGCCGCGTCGAGAAAGAGCCCTTCATAAGCGCGCGCGGTTCGTATGGCCCGCAAGGCCACTCCTACCCGCTCCCTGAGTTGCAAGGGGATGCGCGACGGCTCGGTGATGTCGAACCGGTCTTGCGGCTCGATGTCCGCGAGCAGTTCCCGGGCTACCGCAGCAGGAAGCCCATTGAACGCATCCTGAAGCACCTGCACCTGCGGGTTGTCGGTTTGCTGCAAACGGCGACTCAGCGCGTCAAACAGAGCTGCGCGGCGACTGTCTGCTCGCCCGGCCAGCAGGTTTTTCAAGGCAGCGATGCGGACTTGCTCGTCCGTTGAAATGCCCTGCCCGAGCATCGCGTGGATATCGGCCTCGTTCGCAAACTTCACGGCACGCTCCGGCAGTTTCCCTGAACGAACCTCGGCACGACTTATCTTCAGCGTGTCGGCGGGCAGAGCATCGACGTTGCCAAACTTGATCGAGCGCCCGCTATGCCCAGGGCCATCAAACAGCTCGATGCCTTTTTGCTCAGGCCATCCGGGCCATTCAACCAGCAAGCGGGGCACCTGCTCGACGAATGCTTGCGGAACCTCGTTGAGCCTTATCTGCCCGGGCAGTTTTTGCACTTCGGCCCAGGCCTGGAAGCGTTCGATCGTGTCGGTCAGCAACGCGGGCGGCGGTTCGCTGACCACATGCAAGCGACGCAATTCGTCCTCCTCCATGCCGCTGACGAGACGAATATGCTCCAGGGTGTTATCAGAAAAGCCCTCGACCGCCGGGCCCAGGCGCCGCATGAGGGTGGTTTTGTCCCACTCGATGGGACGGTCGAGTTCGGTTTTCCACGCGCCGCCACCGTTGTGCTCCAGTGTCGGCTGATGAGCCTGTGGCCGGGCCGGATGTTGCAAGCGTGGCTGGCCGGTGCGTGAATCGTTGATCACTTCGAAGTGTTGGTTTTCATGCTTGAGGAAGTCCTTTTCGCTGTGCCGATACAGGCCCTGCTCGCTTGGCTTCGCCTCGGCGGGCAACACCATGTCATGGGCGTAGGGTGAAAGGTCCGGCTTCCAGAGGCGCGTCTGGCCGTTGGCCAGATCAACCTTTTTCAACCGGTTGATAAACGCCGATGGTTTGACCGACGCCGCCGCACCGGCCGGCAAGACATGCCCGGCGCCCATAATGGCCAACTGCGCGAAATTGATCATGACGCCGGTGAGATGGGACGCCGCGTCTTCCTTGTCCCCCTTGCTCCAGTCTTCGAAGCCTTCGAGGGTCTCCAGGACCATCTGCCCGACCATGGCGGCCAGCATCGCTTCGCCCAGGCCGGGCACCAGCATGGCGCCGAAATTGAACACGTTCCAGCCGATGTTCAGATAGCTGATCAGCCGGTTCCAACGGGTGGTGGCGTCTTCATCGCCGGTCGGCACGGCGATGTGCCGCGCATCGGCAATCGCTTTCTCCCTGCGCCATAGACTTGTTTGCGCCCAGAGATTGCCCGAAATGATATGGGTGACAGGCTCTGCGTTGGCATTTTCAACGGCGCTCTCCCGCCACCACGGCCCCATGTCCAGCGGCTCTCGCTGTTTCCAGGTGAAGGTCGAGAGGCGCTCGCGAACCCGGGCAAAAAACTTGCCCTGGTCTTTTTGCGCGACAAAACGGCTGAAAAACTGTTGATAACCCGGCGAGCGCAACTGGCTCGTCAGCGCCTTCATGAAGTCAGTGAAGGACTCGTATTCCTTGAAGGGGTGGTCGGGATCATCGGGGATATACGCAATCAGCGTCCCCTCCAGACGACTTTGTTGATAAGCATCGTCCCGTTGCAACATGGCCTCAACGAGACCGCTGGGGCCATTGGCGAAAAACGCCTGGAGCAACTTGAACTGATCAAACTCCTGCCCCGGGAGCAGTGTCAGACGTCGCGACCATTCCAGCATCGTTCGTTGATGCTGTGGAATCAGCGCGTCGTAAACCCGTTTGATTTTCGAATGGTCCGCCACTGCACTGAACAACACAATGCCGGACAGCCTGAACCCCATAATCGCCAGCCGGTGGCATTGCAGGGGCCGACGGCCCATCAAAATGCCTTGTTCGTTGTCACGAATCTGCCGGAGTTTCCCGTAGCCATAGGACGTGATGTCTTTTTTCAGATACGCGATCAGTGCCGATTCGTGAAACGCGGCTTTTTCACTGGCCGTGCATTGCTGCACGACGGTCGCTCTGGCCGTCACCTCTTCGGGCATCAGCAATGCCTTGATGTGACGCTGATAGTGCGCACCGATATCGAGCGTGCGGCACAGGGCGGCAAATCTTTCGACCGTCAGCGTATGCCGCTGAAGTTCGTTTTCGTCGTCCCTGATGAAGATGCCCGAGCCATCGCGAAACGCGCCCTCCTGCGTTTCGGGGGCCTCGAAATTGTGCAGGGCCGCTTCCAGCAATGATGATTGCCTGAGCCGACTGGCATGGGTATCGATGCCAATGGCCAGATTGGCGGGGACGTACAGCCGAATCAGCGTCGCGTTGACGTCCAGTTCCAGGTTCAAATGCTCTTTCAATGCCTGGACCAGCAAGGGCTCGGCGAAGGCAAGAATGTCCTGCTGTACATTCTTCAGCGCCTCGTCCAATGGCCCCTGAAGGCGCCAGCGCTCGTCGATCAACTCCTTGAGGTACTGGCGATCAATGGCGCTTGAATTCAAATACCACTCAGGAAACTCCGGTTTCGAATGGGCAAAGGCAACCAGGCGTGAGGCGGGCGCGTCTTTGACCGGCGCGGGCAGTTTGCCCAGCAGATAATCACGATACACATTGTTATTCACTTCTCTTGCCTGCCCGGCAATGGCTGGCCGACCCGGGCTGTCCGAACGGTCACTCATTTCGCAAATCCTTATGCGACGAATTGAACCACCAGATTATTGGCTGGCGACGAAAACAAAAGCTCAAAAAACAACGCCAAAATCACGAATACATCAACGTCGCATTCGATTTAAGAATCTAAAAAACAGGCAATTACCACCCGAACCCCGTACAAAAGTGCTCCCCCGCGTAATGGTAGTTTTTAGCGGGCAGCAAAGGGGCTAAGATGCGCCAGAATTCCCATCAGGAAACCGGACATGCGCCTACCCGATTTCATCAGGCAACACGTAGACCGTATCGTCGATGAATGGGAGCAGTTCGCCAGCACCATTACCCCGGCGGCCGAGCACATGGACAAGGTCGCCCTGCGCGATCACGCCAAGGTCATTTTGCTGGCCGCCGCGCGTGACATGACCACCGCGCAAACCTCCAGCGAACAGATGGCCAAGGCCAAGGGCGAAGGCCCGGAAAAAACCCCGAGCCTGGACGAGGCCGGTGCCAGTCATGGCGAACTGCGGCATACCGTGGGGTTTGATCTGGTACAGATGACATCGGAATTCCGTCATTTGCGTGCCTGCGTCATCCGTTTGTGGGTCGACAGCCTGGCGTCTCCGGACATGGCCTATTTCCAGGACATGATCCGTTTCAACGAAGCCATTGACGAAGCACTCGCCGAATCCACCGCGGCCTACGCCGAGCAGGTCAATCGTTCGCGGGATATCTTTCTGGCGATCCTGGGGCATGACCTGCGAGCGCCCTTGCAAGCGGTGAGCATGTCCACCGAATTACTGCTGCGCAAAGCCAAGCTTGAAGGCGATGCGCTGACCTGCGCGGTCAACATCAAGCACGGCGCGCGGCACATGGCGGCGATGGTCGGCGATTTGCTGGAGCTGGTGCGCAGTCGCCTGGGTAAAAGCCTGCCGATCGAACGGGCACCCATGGACCTGGCCGATGCCGCCCATGCGGCGATTGCCGAAGCCTGCGCCGGTAACCCCGAATGCGACCCGACGGTCCACGTAAAGGGTGACACCCGAGGCGCCTGGGATGCCGGACGAGTGAGTCAACTGTTGCAGAACCTGATCGGCAACGCCTTGCAGCATGGGTTGAACAAGCGTGACGTGACGGTGACCCTGACGGGCGAGCCGGACACGGTTCGCCTCACGGTGCATAACTATGGCGCTCCGATCCCCGAGGAAGCGATCGGCACGATTTTCGATCCGCTGGTGCGCAGCGCTGACGAGCAGCTCGGCCAACCCTCCACCAGCCTTGGTTTGGGGTTATTTATCGTCAAGGAAGTGGTCGATGCACACGGCGGGACGATCGAGGTCAGTTCCAGCGAAGCGGACGGCACGCTGTTTACCGTGGTGTTGCCGCGCAAGGTTTAATACCACGGACCGCGTCATCGTTCATCGCCAGCAGGCTCGCTTGTATGGTAGGACTTGAAGGGAGGAGGAGGGACAAGGCTCGATTCTGACTGTTGACGCAGTACAGACTGTGGGAGATTTCGCC
>NZ_VIUJ01000028.1:0-88096 GCF_007993905.1 Pseudomonas sp. SJZ077 | reverse complement strand
CTCACCTTCAATAAATCGCTTCATGATCGCCCCCGCTACGATCTCGACGATCAGAAGATTAGACAATTGCAGGTGTTTTCACACAGCCTGGGTCGTTCTCTGCCGGTCATGCCCACGCAGCATGATGGTCAAATCCGATGCAAATGATTGGTCAGGTCGAATGCAAATGGGTGGGCAAGTCTGTGCAATTACCCATTCCAGCGCGTCTTGTCCGTTAGTGGGACCCTTGCTTTTGACTGGGGTATCCGTTTTGCCATGGTAACTGGCTGCATCAAATTCCAGTGCCAAGACAATGTAGAGCGGCTTAATACCGGAGTCGGCTGGAAATACCAGGATGAAGCCTTTGTACTCAGGTGGGTAAATCGGGTCGACGATAATGCTATCTGCTTGTGCAGTCGGCGGATAAATCCAGATATGGGGGGGTGTGGGGCACTTTCCAGGGGCGGGATCCCTGAAGTGGTGGAAGAGTCAACGGCTGGCGTCCATGACAGCGTTGTACCATCACCAAAGTCAGCCACTTGCTGAGTGCCTTGAACAACGAAATGCACGACAGGAATCAGTTCCCAATCACTGCGCTTCTGGGTGTTGAATCCGTAGCTCTTCAGGGGGCCATCGGTCTGTTGCTCGATATGCAGTCGGACACGTGTACGGCCTTCTTTGAGCGACTTGAGCTGTTCTTCTGTGTACAGGGAACTGTCCCCCAGACTGGATGGCCATAGCAGGGCAACCATTCCCAGCAATGCACCAGCAGCAACCCCCCCCCGGATGCTATCCCGACGCCACCGGCCGCATTTATCGCGGCCCCAGCAGCACCAGCCCGGCCCAAAACAAGCGTGCCCAGCCCCGCGGGTAACGTACTGCCACTGATTTTTTTAAGAGGGATGCTTCCCGCCGCGTTCCTTTCACGACCACCCAGTAAAGTGAATTGTCCGAAGTCGGTCAGCTTCTCGACCGGGATAATTCCGGATGGGTTGTTATGGTTGATGACGCCGTTGGGAAGGTTGCAGCTTTTGGCGAACACACAACCCACGCCCCCTGGATCATCCGGTTGTTGAGGTTGCCTGATAAAACGGTCTTCATACGCCTGTTGTCGGGCCAGCATGTCATCGTAAGTTTTTTGTCTGGCGTCCCGCTCTGCCAACTCGGTGGCGGTCATGTAGCGGCTTGTGACGTGGTGCCCGTCACCGGAGGGTGGGTTTTGAATCCGAGATATGTCTGTTTCGCGCGCCATAAGCGTCCTTGTTTCATCCTTTTTGAAAGCGATGCGGACGCTATATCAATGGGTTTTTGATTGATGTAGGACGGTTCTGAAATTAGGTTTGTCGTTATAAGTAGCGAGGAGGCAAGCCCCTCGCTGCAATCAAACAGCTTTCCCCACTATTCCCGCACGCCTATGAAGAGGTCCAGGTCAGTCGGTAGCTGCACATCAATGGCGATGGCGATTTTTATAATTTGCTCGGCAGTCAGTAAACAATCCCCGTAGGCGCTTTCATCAAGATTGTTCCAGCCAAGTACATTCAATATTGCAGCTTCAAATTCAGGTAGAACGGTCAGTTCGTACCTTAAGAAGTCACCTTCATCATCACCTTTTGAAAATCCACTGATCCAGAAAACGTAGTGGGCCTGCTGATCTATTCCCGAGTGATCCTGGCGGTTGTTGCAAGCCGGGTGCCCGTCGCGTGACGGTGGGTTTTGAACTGCAGGTGTGTCTGTCTTGCTAGCCATGAGCATCCTTGTTTCAACTTTTGTAAACGATGCGGACGCTATAGCAATGGGCATTAAATGGATGTAAGTTTTTTCTGAATGTTCGGTCGTTTTTTCCAAAATTGGTGAGGGAAGAGGCACCCTCACCACAGATTCCCGTTAACCTTTCGGATCAGACCTGAAACGTCTCCCGATACGCATACAACCCCGGCGTTCCCCCGGTCATCACAAACAGCAGATTGTCACCGCGCTGGAAACGTCCCTGCCTGATATCACCCAACAGCCCGGCAAACGCTTTCCCGGAATACACGGGGTCAATCAACAGACCTTCCGCGCGAGCCATCAGGCGCACCGCGTCGAGCATGGCGGGGGTCGGCAGACCGTAACCGTCGCCCAGTTGACTGCCATCAATCACAATCTCTGACGCCTCAACGACGGCGCTGCTGCCCAATAACGTCAGTGCGTCCTGAGTCAGTCGCACGGTTCTGTCCGCTGACGTGTCCCGATCAGACAAGACCGAATACGATTTGACCATCGACGTACCCCGACCCAGCAACTGGAACCCTGCAGCGAGTCCGGCGTGGGTGCCGGCGCTGCCATTGGGCACGACCACCTGGTTGAAGGTGAGGCCGAGTTGCGTTTCCTGCTGCGCGATCTCCGCTGCGCAGCGTGCGTAACCGAGGCTGCCCAGCGGCGTTGAGCCACCCGTTGGTATCACCAACACTGTGCGCCCGGCTTCCCGAAGGTGGGCGGCGCGTTTCTCGGCCTCGGTAAGCGAGTCGCTTCCGCCGGCAAGCACCCGTATGTCGGCGCCGAACAACTGATCGAGCAGGACGTTGCCGTTGAGCTCGTAGTCCATTTCGGCTTTGGGCACCGAGCGGGTCAGGATTAATTCGCAGGCAATGCCCAGGCGGGCGCACACGGCGGCCGTTAGCCGTGCATGGTTGGACTGGAGACCGCCGATAGTGATGACCGTGTCGACCCCGGCCGCCAGCGCCGCGCCGAGGTGGAATTCGAGTTTGCGCAGTTTGTTGCCGCCACCGCCGATCAACATGTGATCATCGCGCTTGAGGAACAGGCCGATGCCTTGTGCCTTCAAACCCAGCAGCTGTTCCAGGCGTTCGGCGCGCTGAATCGGCGTCGGGCCTTGCAACAGGTCTGCCCGCGCAAAAGAACTCAGTGACATGTCCAGTAGGGTTTGCATCAATGGCGCCTCGTTATGCACTTTATTGCAGTGACTCTAGGGACAAAGTCCCGGGTGATAAACGCATCGCCGGTTATTACTCCTTTAACCTGATGTATTGAATGCAAGGCAGGGACATGAGCAAACTCAGGCAAATGGAAGTCTTCGTCGCCGTGGTCGAGGCGGGCAGCTTCGCCGATGCGGCCAGTGAAGTCGGGATGTCGGCGGTGATGGTCGGGCGGCATATCCAGGGGCTGGAGAAAACCCTCAATACCCAGCTGATTAAACGCACCACGCGTCGGCAATCCATCACGGGCGAGGGGCGGCTGTTTTACGAAGAAGCCAAACTGGCGCTGGAGCAAGTGAACTACGCGTTCAGTCGGGTGGAAGCGTCCAGCCCGGAACCCAGCGGCCTGTTGCGCATCACCGCGCCGATGAGTCTCGGCGTTTCCCTGGTCGGGCCGCTGGTGTCCGAATTCATGCAGCGTTATCCGCAGATCCAGGTCGAGCTGATTTTGAGCAATGAAGTGATCGATCTGTACGAGACGTCATTCGATCTGGCGTTCAGGATTTCCGAGCTGATTGGCGTCAACCTGCTGGCCACGCCGTTGCCGCCGTATCGCATGGTGATCTGCGCTTCGCCCCGGTATCTGGAAAGATGGCAGGAACCGCAGTCCCCCGAGGACTTGCACCGGCACCGAATTCTCACTCATACGTCCTGGAACAACCGGTTTGCCTGGCCGCTGAGAAACGGCGCCAGCGAAGTGCCCTGGCCCGAAAGCGCCGTGTTGAAGAGCAATGACGGTCAGGTGTTGCTGCAGGCGGCCGTGGCCGGGGAGGGGATTTTGATGCAGCCCGACTTTCTGGTGTCGGCGGCGTTGGCCAAAGGTGAGCTGGTGAGGATCATGGACGCCTACGTACCGCCGCCCAAACCGGTGCAGATGGTGTATCCGCGCTCCAGGAAATCGTTGCCCAAGTTGCACGCCTTTGTCGAGTTTGTCGCGGATCGACTGGCGTGATCGTGGCGTCCTGAAGCGCAGACAAATGCGGGTCTAGCGCAGGGTGTACCCGCTGTCGACCACCCAATCCTGGCCGTACACGCTACGTGCGCCACGGCTCAATTGGAACAGGATGACGTCTGCCACGGCACTCGGTTTTAGAAACTCTCCGTCGAGCAGCCGCTGGTTCACCGAGTTGGCGACATCGCCCAGTTCCGCAGGCTTCAAGCCTAGCGTCGACCAGATCGGGGTAGCCGTTGGGCCTGGCGATACGGTGTTGATACGGATGCCGTGAGGCGCCAACTCTACGGCCAGGGTCCGGACGTGCGCCATCAGCGCTGCTTTCGAGGCGATGTAGGCGGCCAGACCAGGAAAGGTCACGTTGGCCAGGAACGTGCCGATGAACACCACCGACGCGGTTGCCGCAAGGTGGCTGCGCAGGCAGGCCAAGGTGTTCAGCGCACCGGCGCCGTTGACCGCCCACTGTCGGTCGAAGGCGGCTACATCCAGGCCATCGGCCAGTTGCGCAATGCCGGCATTGGGCACCACGAAATCCACTGGCCCCAAGGCTTCGGCGCGAGTGCCCAGCCGGGCGAGGTCCTCTCGGCGGGTGATATCTCCGGCCACCCAGGCGAGTTGATCCTTGTAGCGTTCCGCCAATTCGCCCAGGCCACCTATCTGGCGTGACATCGCCAATACGCGAGCGCCTTGCTCCAATAGCTGTTCGGTAACAGCCAGGCCGATGCCGGAACTCGCGCCAGTAACGACGGCCAAGCGATTGTGAAATTCGTTGAGCATGCAGTAATCCTCTTCCTGATAATCCAGCCTGTCTTTAGGGGGCGATCGTTGGTTGATCGAAAACGTAAGTGTGTGATCAAAAAACGGGCCAGTCCGGGATGTCAGGCAGGACGAGGGTTGTGGAGGCTCTGTTGTTACTTTGACTCCATTGAAAAGTAGTCGTAACGACTGCACGGTAGTCAATATGACCCTTGGTGGCGATGACCTTCATTGCGGCGCCGGGGAATACTCGCTAAAGACTGGAATACGCCCGTTCAGCGAAGGCCGGTACTTCCAGGCCAATCGATCCAGCGCAGGGGGATGCAGCAGAATTTCGCTCAACGTGGCACTGGCAATCCCCAACGCCAGCAGTTGCCCCGGACATTGATGCCGCCCCGCACCAAACGTAAAACTGCGCCGCTGCGGGCGATCCAGAATGAATGCGTCGGGACTCTCATTGAGTTGGGGGTCTCGATTGGCCGAAGCCAGCAGCACCAGAACCACATCGCCGGCATTGAGACATACACCCTCGATTTCGCACGGTGCGGCGACAAACCGGCGGGTGTTCTGCACCGAAGGGTCGAAGCGCTGAACTTCGGCGATCAAGTCGTCAACGGGTGTCGAGTCGCGTAGCAGCGACAGGTTTTTAATCAACGCCAACATTGCGTTGCCGATCAGTCCGGCGGTGGCTTCATACGTCTGGGAAAACAGCCCGATCAGATTGGCAATCAACATTTCAGGATCACCCGCGCAACGCGTCCGAATCCCGCTGAGCAGTGAGCTTTTATTGCCCGAATCATCCAGCAATTCAACGAAATGCCCCCTTAACTTCTCAGCGGCAGCGTGGGCAGTTTCCAATTGCAGCGGATCACTGAGCGGCGACAGACATGCCACGAAATCCGCCGTCAGCTCACTGATCGCCCGGCCCTGAGCCGGTGAAAACCCCAACAGCGCCGCCACCACGCAAACCGGCCCGCGGAACATGGCGTTGTACAACCCGTCGGCATCCGGCGTGATCAACCGCGCGCTCACCAGTGCGTTGACCTCGTTCACATCAATCAGCGCCAAACCCGGCTCAATCGCCGACCTCGGGCAACGCTGGCGCTCGCCCTCATTCATCCGCATCAATTGCCCGAATACCTTGCCGGCCATGCCGTCGGCAATCCCTTTGGGTACCGGCTCAGCGGCCGGCCGGACATGGCAATCCCGGTGCGCCAGCACAGCCGCAACGGCCTGGGCGCTGCTCGCCACCCACAATTTCAGTCCTTGGTGAAACACCAGCCCACCCTTGGCGCGCAGCCGGGCGTAATAGGGATAGGGATCGGTATGAGTCGCAGCGATGATCGGGTCCATGGGTCGCAGCCTTGTTCGTGGTGGGAGAAGTGTTGCTACTATCTCCAGTTCGAAACGGCCTTGATTCGTCCGGGAGCGAAATATGAACGTTGAACAACACGACATCGGCGTCTCTCAAGTGGCCGCGGCCATCGCGGAACCGGCCCGGACGAAAATCCTCTGTTCGCTGATGGACGGCCACGCCCGCACCAGCACTGAGCTGGCGGCGATTGCCGATGTCAGCGCTTCCACCGCCAGCGCTCACCTGGCCAAGCTCAAGGAGCTGGCGCTGCTGCGTTTGCACGTGCAGGGTCGCCATCGTTATTACAGCCTCGCCGACCAGCGGGTGGCCCAGGCCCTGGAAGCGCTGATGGTGATCGGCCAGAACACTGCGCCGACTTTCACCTCGCGTACACCGGATCGCCTGCAATTCGCCCGCACTTGCTATGACCACATGGCCGGGACGCTGGCGGTGCTGCTGCACGACCGGATGCTGGAAAAAGGCTGGTTGCTGGAAACTGACGAGCAGGCTTATCGCCTGAGCGACAGCGGCGAGGCGTTGATGGAAAGGTTGGGCATTGAAGTCAATGACCTGAACACCTTGCGTCGCCGCTTCGCGTGCCCATGCCTGGACTGGAGCATGCGTCGGCCACATTTGGGAGGTTCGCTGGGGGCGGCGTTGCTGCAAACCGCGATCAAGCGCAATTGGGTGACGCAGGATCTGGACAGCAGGGCGCTGGCGTTGACGGCGCTGGGGCGCAAGGAATTGGGTGCACAATTCGACCTGACGCTGGCGCAGCCAACCGTGCAACCCATCCGCGAACAACGCCCACCGCAACCTGCGCGTGATGTGGTCTGACCCGACCAAGGGTTCGCTGATGACTTGTGCCTTGAAGGTCGACCCTATACTGTATATCCACACAGTAATAGGCGTGCCCCATGGAACTCATCGACAAGCTCAGCATTCTCGCCGACGCCGCCAAGTACGACGCGTCTTGCGCCAGCAGTGGCGCGCCGAAGCGTAGTTCCGAGGGCAAGAGCGGCCTGGGCTCGACCGACGGCATGGGCATTTGCCACAGCTACACGCCGGACGGCCGCTGCGTGTCGTTGCTGAAGGTTCTGCTGACCAACTTCTGTCTCTATGACTGCCAGTATTGCGTCAATCGACGTTCCAGCGACGTGCCACGCGCACGCTTCACGCCGGAAGAAGTGGTGACGCTGACTATGGATTTCTACCGGCGCAACTGCGTCAGTGGGTTGTTTCTCAGTTCCGGGATCATTCGCTCGGCGGACTACACCATGGAGCAACTGATCCGCGTGGCCAAACTGCTGCGCGAAGACCACGAGTTCCGGGGCTACATCCACCTCAAGACCATTCCCGAAGCCGATCCGGCGCTGATCGAGGAAGCGGGGCGCTATGCCGATCGCTTGAGCGTGAACATTGAACTGCCCACCGACGCCAGCCTGCAAACCCTGGCCCCGGAGAAACAGCTGGGCTCGATCAAGCAAGCGATGCAAACCATCTACACCGGTGTTCAGACCGTACTCAACGAACCCCGCGCACCGAAATTTGCCCCGGCCGGGCAGAGCACGCAGATGATCGTCGGTGCTGATGACACCGATGACAGCACCATTCTCCATAGCGCCCAGGCGTTGTACGGCAACTTCAGTTTGCGAAGGGTCTATTACTCGGCGTTCAGCCCGATCCCCAACAGCCCGAAAAGCGTGCCGCTGGCCGCGCCGCCATTGATGCGCGAGCACCGTTTGTATCAGGCGGACTTCCTGTTGCGCAGCTACGGCTTTACCGCTGGCGAACTGTTCAAGGGGCCCGGGCACCTGGCGCTCGACATCGATC
Source organism: Pseudomonas sp. SJZ077 (assembly GCF_007993905.1). Taxonomy (NCBI): domain Bacteria; kingdom Pseudomonadati; phylum Pseudomonadota; class Gammaproteobacteria; order Pseudomonadales; family Pseudomonadaceae; genus Pseudomonas; species Pseudomonas sp. SJZ077. The sequence continues at coordinate 80,247 of NZ_VIUJ01000028.1, read as the reverse complement.
CGAAACTGGCGTGGGCATTGGAGAACCGCGAGATCTTCCCACTGGACCTCAATCGCGCCGAGGCATCGTTGATCGCACGCATTCCCGGTATTGGCCTTCGCACCACCGAGCGCCTGGTGGAATTGCGCCGTCAGCGCCGCATCCGCTACGAAGACCTGACCCGAATGCGTTGCGTGCTGGCCAAGGCCAAACCATTCTTCATCACCAGCGATTACCACCCGCAGCAGGCCGAGGTCACCAGCCATTTGCTGTATCAGCAATTGCGCGACCGGCCGCAACCGCAACAAATGGGGTTATGGGGATGATCAGCCTCGATTGCGATGACCTGTTCGACACGTGGCGCCAGCAGGCGCGCTGGCTGCTCAGCCATGAGGTGGACCCGAGCCGGGTGAGTTGGGCCAGTGAAGGCGTCTGCGATCTGTTCGCCAGCGACGATGCGCCACCTCAAACCCAGGGGCCGTTTCACGCACGAATACCGCGAACGCTGTTGGACACCCTGGAGCGCGCCGCTCGTTATCGGGGGGATCAGCGCTGGAGTCTGTTGTACGAAGTGCTGTGGCGGGTCAGTCATGGTGACCGCACCGCCATGCTGGCCGGAGACAAATTAGGCAGTGAATTTCATAGAAGAATCAAACAGGTACAGCGTGAATCTCATCACTTACATGCATTCGTACGATTCGTCGCAATGCCTGAAGGTGAGGGCCCGCAATACGTTGCCTGGCATGAACCGGCCCACGACATCCTGCACAGCGCCAGTGAACATTTTATCGGGCGCATGGGCCGGCATCGCTGGTTGATTGCAACGCCCAGGGACGGGGTCTACTACGACGGTGAGCAGTTGATCCACCAACGCCAGTGCCCAATTGAATGGCAGCTGCTGGCGCAAAACGTCGACGACCCGCACAGCGACATGTGGCTGACCTACTACAGCCACATCTTCAATCCGGCGCGCCTGAATCCGAAAGTCATGCAAGGGCATTTGCCGGCCCGGTTCTGGAAAAACCTGCCGGAAGGTGCGCTGATTCCGGGACTGATCACCCAGGCACGCACGGGCAAGCAACAGGACGGCCAGGCGAGTGGAATCAAGGGCAGGGGAGGTAAACGTATTGCGCGGGGAGAAGCCGGGCAGCGCTGATAAAAAAAGCCCCCCATCGCCAAAGCGATGGAGGGCTTCGATGCCGCTGGCGTCAGATCAAACCTTGACGATCCAGCCCGCTGGCGCTTCGACGTCACCGGTTTGAACACCGGTCAGCTCTTTGTAGAGCTTCTGGGTGACGGGGCCGACTTCGGTTTCGCTGTGGAACACATGCAGATGGTCGTTGTAGCTGATGCCGCCGATCGGTGTGATCACCGCAGCGGTACCGCAAGCGCCGGCTTCCTTGAAGTCGGACAGCTTGTCGATGAACACGTCACCTTCAACCACTTCCAGGCCCAGACGCGATTTGGCCAGCTCGATCAACGACAGGCGGGTGATGCCTGGCAGGACCGACGGCGAGTTCGGCGTGACGAACTTGTTGTCGTGGGTGATCCCGAAGAAGTTGGCCGAGCCGACTTCTTCGATTTTGGTGTGGGTCATCGGGTCCAGGTAGATGCAGTCGGCGAAGTGGGCTTTCTTGGCCTGGGAACCTGGCATCAGGCTGGCCGCGTAGTTGCCACCGACCTTGGCTGCACCGGTGCCTTGTGGAGCGGCGCGGTCGTAGCTGGAGATCAGGAAGTTGTGCGGGGTCAGGCCACCTTTGAAGTAAGCGCCGACCGGAATGCAGAAAATCGAGAAGATGAACTCGGGGGCGGTACGCACGCCGATGTTGTCACCCACGCCGATTACGAACGGACGCAGGTACAGCGCGCCGCCGGTGCCGTAAGGCGGGATGAAACGCTCGTTGGCGCGGACCACTTCCTTGCACGCTTCGACGAACTGCTCGGTGGACACCTGCGGCATCAGCAGGCGGGCGCAGCTGCGTTGCATGCGGGCGGCGTTCTGATCCGGGCGGAACAGGTTGATCGAACCGTCCTTGCAACGATAAGCCTTCAGGCCCTCGAAGCATTGCTGGCCATAGTGAAGGGCAGTGGAGCCTTCGCTGATGTGCAGCACGTTGTCTTCGGTCAGGGTGCCTGTGTCCCACTCGCCATTACGCCAGTGCGACAGATAGCGCTTGTCTGTCTTGATGTAGTCAAAACCCAACTTGTCCCAATTGATGCTTTCGTTACCCATGACACCCTCTATCACTTAACAACCGCCGAAACGGTTCAAGGCTTCTGACGTTTTTCTGGATGGGGACAACAATACTTCATTACGGGCCTGTTTCGCAGCCCGGACTATCGGATGACGGACAGATAAATCGAGTTGACCTCAAGAAATCGCTGGCAGGCTGGCTCCCACAGGAGAAGGCATTGCAAATGTGGGAGCTGGCCTGCTGGCGATGGGGTCATCTATGCCGCCATCCATGTTCTGAATCACAGGTGCAGTGCATGCCCCAAAGCGCGCAGCGCGGCTTCTTGCACCGCCTCGCCCAGCGTCGGGTGCGCATGAATTGTGCCGGCAATGTCCTCCAGCCGAGCGCCCATTTCCAGGCTCTGGCCAAACGCCGTCGACAACTCCGAAACGCCCACACCCACCGCTTGCCAGCCAACAATCACATGATTGTCACGGCGTGCCACGACGCGCACGAAGCCGCTTTTCGATTCCAGCGTCATCGCCCGGCCATTGGCCGCGAACGGGAAACTGGAAACGATGCAGTCCAGGCCGGCAGCCTTGACGTCGTCCGGGGTCTTGCCGACCACCACCAGTTCCGGGTCGGTGAAGCACACGGCAGCGATGGCGGTCGGGTTGAACTCGCGGGATTTTCCGCTGATCAGTTCGGCCACCATCTCGCCCTGAGCCATGGCCCGGTGCGCGAGCATCGGTTCGCCGCTCAGGTCGCCGATGGCGTACACGTTGCGCATACTGGTCTGGCAGCGATGGTCGATCTTGATCGCCGAGCCATTCATGTCCAGATTCAGCGCTTCAAGGTTCCAGCCCTGGGTGTTCGGCTTGCGACCGACGGCTACCAGCACCTGATCCGTTTCCAGGTTCAGGGTGTCGCCACCCGGTTGCAAAACTTGCAGTGTATTACTAGAAGAATCAAAGCCTTGGACGCTGTGCTTCAAGTAAAGCTTTACACCGAGCTTTTTCAGTTCGTCGTGTACCGGCTGGGTCAGTTCGGCATCGTAGGCCGGCAGAATGCGCTCCTGCGCCTCGACCACGCTCACGTCAGCGCCGAGTTTGCGATAGGCAATTCCGAGCTCCAGACCGATGTAACCGCCACCGACCACGACCAGGCGTTTCGGCACGGACGTCGGGGCCAGGGCTTCGGTGGAGGAGATGATCGGTCCGCCAATCGGCAACATCGGCAGGTTCACGCTTTTCGAGCCCGTGGCCAGCACCAGGTGCTCGCACTGGATTCGCGTATCGCCTACTTCCACGGTTTTGCCGTCGATCACTTTCGCCCAGCCTTGAATGACCTGGACTTTGTTCTTTTTCAACAGCGCCGCGACGCCGGTGGTCAGGCGATCAACGATGCCGTCCTTCCACTCGACGCTTTTGCCGATGTCGAGGGTTGGCGCGGAGACGCTGATGCCCAGCGCAGAGTGCTGGCTGTGGTGTTGCGTCTGGTGGAACTGTTCAGCGACATGAATCAACGCCTTCGACGGAATGCAGCCGATGTTCAGGCACGTACCGCCCAACGATTCGCCTTCCACCAGAATGGTCGAGATGCCCAACTGGCCGGCACGGATCGCCGTCACATAACCGCCAGGGCCGCCGCCGATGATCAGCAGAGTGGTGTTCAAAGTCTGCATCTCTTACTCCACAAACAGGGTGGCGGGTTGTTCGAGCAAACCACGGATGGCCTGGATGAATTGCGCCGCGTCCATGCCATCGACCACGCGGTGATCGAAGGAGCTGGAGAGGTTCATCATCTTGCGAATCACGATTTGGCCTTTGACCACCATCGGGCGTTCGACGATCTTGTTGACGCCGACGATCGCCACTTCCGGCAGGTTCAGCACCGGGGTGCTGACGATGCCGCCCAGCGCGCCGAGGCTGGTCAGGGTGATGCTCGAGCCGGACAGTTCATCGCGGCTGGCCTTGCCATTTCGTGCGGCCGTGGCCAAGCGGGAGATTTCGGTCGCGTTGTCCCACAGGCTGCGGGCTTCGGCGTGACGTACCACTGGCACCATCAAGCCGATGTCGGCTTGCGTGGCGATGCCCACGTGGACGGCGCCGAGGCGGGTGATAACCTGGGCTTCGTCGTCGTAACGGGCATTGATCTGCGGGAAGTCGCGCAGGGCGACAACCAGTGCGCGGACCAGGAACGGCAGCAATGTCAGCTTGCCTCGGGTCGCCCCGTGTTTTTCGTTCAGGTGCGCGCGCAGTTCTTCAACGGCGGTGACGTCGATTTCTTCGACATAACTGAAGTGCGCGGCACGCTGAGTGGCATCCTGCATGCGCTGGGCGATCTTGCGACGCATGCCGATGACCGGGATTTGTTCTTCGTCATTACGCTGGGCGTAAGCGGCGGCCACGGTCGATTGCGGCTGCTGACCCTGGGCCAGATAGGCGTCGAGGTCTTCGTGCAACACGCGACCGGCAGGGCCGGTGCCACGGACCAGACGCAACTGGATGCCGAGGTCCAGCGCATGTTTGCGCACGGCCGGGGAGGCCAGCGGACGTTCGTCGGCTTCGCGAGCGACCATCGGGCCTTGGCAAACAGCGGCCCGGGGCGCTGCTGCAACGACCGGTTTGCTTGCGACCACGGGCTCAACTTTCGGCGTCGCAACCGGCGCTTCTTTCACCGCAGGGGCTGCCGGCTGAGCCGACTCTTTAACGTTGCCCGCGCCTTCGACTTCAATGCTGATCAGGATGCTGCCCACCGCCATGACTTCGCCTGGCTGTCCGCCCAGCGCAATCACCTTGCCGTGCACCGGAGACGGGATGTCGACCATCGCCTTGTCCGTCATCACATCGGCCAGCACCTGATCTTCGACGACCATGTCGCCAACCTTGACGTGCCATACCGACAATTCAACTTCTGCAATGCCTTCGCCAATGTCCGGCATTTTAATAACGTGCGTGCCCATTCAGACCTCCATGACCCGTTTCAACGCCGCGCCCACTCGGGACGGACCAGGGAAATACGCCCACTCTTGCGCGTGCGGGTAGGGAGTGTCCCAACCGGTGACGCGTTCGATCGGCGCTTCCAGGTGGTGGAAGCAATGCTCTTGCACCAGGGCGACCAGTTCGGCGCCGAAGCCGCACGTGCGGGTCGCTTCGTGAACGATCACGCAGCGGCCGGTTTTCTTCACCGATTTGACGATGGCGTCCAGGTCCAGCGGCCACAGGCTGCGCAGGTCGATGACTTCAGCGTCGATCCCGGTTTCTTCTGCGGCGACTTGCGACACGTAAACGGTGGTGCCGTAGGTCAGGATGGTCACGTCCTTGCCGGGACGGGCGATGGCGGCCACGTCCAGCGGCACGGTGTAGTAACCGTCCGGGACCTGGGCGGCCGGGTGTTTCGACCACGGGGTTACCGGGCGGTCGTGGTGGCCGTCGAACGGGCCGTTGTACAGGCGTTTTGGCTCGAGGAAGATCACCGGGTCATCGTTTTCGATGGAGGCGATCAGCAGGCCTTTGGCGTCGTAAGGGTTGGACGGCATGACCGTGCGCAAGCCGCAGACCTGAGTAAACATCGCCTCAATACTTTGGCTGTGGGTCTGGCCACCGTAGATGCCGCCGCCGCAAGGCATGCGCAGGGTCATCGGTGCGGTGAACTCGCCGGCCGAGCGATAGCGCAGGCGCGCGGCTTCGGAAATGATCTGGTCCGACGCCGGGTACACGTAGTCGGCGAACTGGATCTCGGCGACCGGGCGCAGACCGTAGGCACCCATGCCCACGGCAACGCCGACAATGCCGCTTTCTGAGATCGGCGCATCGAACACCCGGGAGGTGCCGTACTTGGTCTGCAGGCCTTCGGTGCAGCGGAACACACCGCCGAAGTAACCGACGTCCTGGCCGAACACCACGACGTTGTCGTCACGCTCAAGCATCACATCCATGGCCGAGCGCAGGGCCTGGATCATGGTCATGGTGGTCGTGGTCATGGCGGTTTCCAACTCGATATTATTGTTGTGATCGTTCATGTCAGATCCCCAACTCTTGACGCTGGCGCTTCAAGTGCTCCGGCATCTCTTTATAGACGTCTTCGAACATGGTCGCGGCGCTTGGAATCTGGCCACCGGCCAGGGTGCCGTACTGCTCGGCTTCTTTCTGGGCGGCAATCACTTCGGCTTCCAGTTCGGCGCTGACGGCAACGTGTTCCTCTTCGGACCAGTGGCCGATCTTGATCAGGTGCTGCTTGAGGCGCGCAATCGGGTCGCCCAACGGGAAGTAGCTCCAGTCGTCGGCAGGACGGTATTTGGACGGATCATCGGAAGTGGAGTGAGGGCCGGCGCGGTAGGTGACCCATTCGATCATGGTCGGGCCGAGGTTGCGGCGCGCACGTTCGGCGGCCCAGGCGGAGGCGGCATAGACCGCGACGAAATCGTTGCCGTCGACCCGCAGGGAGGCAATGCCGCAACCGACGCCACGACCGGCGAACGTAGTGGCTTCACCACCGGCAATCGCCTGGAACGTCGAGATCGCCCACTGGTTGTTGACCACGTTGAGGATCACTGGCGCACGGTAAACGTGGGCAAAGGTGAGGGCGGTGTGGAAGTCGGATTCAGCGGTGGCGCCATCGCCAATCCACGCCGAGGCGATTTTGGTGTCGCCCTTGATCGCCGAGGCCATGCCCCAGCCCACACCTTGTACGAATTGGGTGGCGAGGTTGCCGGAAATGGTGAAGAAGCCATAGTCCTTGACCGAATACATGATCGGCAACTGACGGCCCTTGAGCGGATCGCGCTCGTTGGACAGCAGTTGGCAGATCAGGTCTACCAGCGGTACATCGCGTGCCATCAGGATGCTTTGCTGGCGGTAGGTCGGGAAGCACATGTCATCGACGTTCAGCGCCAAGGCCTGGCCGCTGCCGATGGCTTCTTCGCCAAGGCTCTGCATGTAGAACGACATTTTTTTCTGACGCTGGGCGACCACCATGCGGTTGTCGTAGATCCGCGTCTTGAGCATGGCGCGCATGCCTTTTCGCAGGATCTCGACCGGTACGCCTTCAGCCCATGGACCGAGGGCATTACCCTGGTCGTCGAGCACGCGAATCAGGCCTTTGGCCAGGTCGGCGGTGTCGGCGGGTTCAACGTCGATTGGGGGTTTGCGCACCGTGCCGGCGTCGGTCAGACGCAGGTAGGAGAAGTCGGTTTTGCAGCCAGGGCGGCCCGATGGTTCGGGAACGTGCAGGTGCAGCGGTTCATACGCTTGGTTCATGGCTTCTACGCTCGATCTTGTGAATTTCTTGTAGTGAGCTGACCGTCATTCTTCGATAAAAGAAATCTTGTCCTACAACAATCATAGGCCCGGCGCAGAAGAATATTTATCTCTGTTTCGTTGCGCGGGAGATCATTTGAGGATAAAAAACCTGCATAAACATAAAAAACAGGTGGTTTTGTCTCATGCGCAAACTGGACCGTACCGATATCGGCATTTTGAACAGCCTTCAGGAGAACGCCCGTATCACCAACGCCGACCTCGCACGCTCGGTGAACCTGTCGCCAACGCCGTGCTTCAACCGGGTCAAGGCGATGGAAGAATTAGGGCTGATTCGCGAGCAAGTGACGCTGCTGGACGCCGACTTGCTGGGCCTGCACGTGAACGTGTTTATTCATGTCAGCCTGGAAAAACAGGTGGAAGAGGCGTTGCAGCATTTCGAGGAAGCGATTTCGGATCGCCCGGAAGTAATGGAATGCTATTTGATGGCGGGGGACCCGGACTATCTGATCCGGGTGCTGGTGCCGACCATTCAGTCGCTGGAACGCTTCATGATGGACTTCCTGACCAAAGTGCCTGGTGTGGCCAACATCCGTTCAAGCTTTGCGCTCAAGCAAGTGCGCTATAAAACCGCGTTGCCGTTGCCTGCGAATGGCCTGACCTTGGGGGCCTAGAGTGATCATTCCCACGCTCTGCGTGGGAATGCCGCCAGGGACGCTCCGCGTTCCGCTTCTGGATGTGACTCAGAGCGTGGGAACGATCGCTTCAGAGTTTATTCAGGGGGATTTTCAGGTAGGTCACGCCATTGTCCTCCGCCGGCGGCAGATTCCCCGCCCGCACATTCACCTGAATCGCCGGCAGCAACAGCGTTGGCATGCCCAGCCCGGCATCACGCTGGGTGCGCATGGCGACGAACGCCGCTTCGTCGATGCCGTCATGGACGTGAATATTGCTTTTGCGTTGCTCGCCGACCGTGGTCATGCAGCGGGATTCGCGGCCTTCGGGTGGGTAGTCGTGGCAGACGTAGAGCCGGACGCTGGCGGGGAAGGCCAGCAGTTTTTGGATTGAGGCGAACATCTGGTGGGCATTGCCGCCGGGGAAGTCGCAACGGGCCGTGCCCACGTCTGGCATGAACAAAGTATCGCCTACCAGAATCACGTCACCGTCGATCAAATAGGCCATGTCCGCCGGGGTGTGGCCGGGCACATGCAGGGCCGTGGCCTTGAGGTGGCCGATCATGAATGATTCGTCCGGGGCGAACAGGTGGTCGAATTGCGAACCGTCACTGCGAAATGCCGGCTCAAGGTTGAACAGGGCCTTGAACACGCCCTGGACCTTGCTGATCGACTGGCCGATGGTGATTTTGCCGCCCAGCTCGCGACGCAGATACGGTGCTGCGGACAGGTGATCGGCATGGGCGTGGGTTTCCAGCAGCCATTGCACTTGCAACTGATGCTTGCGAACGAAGGCGATGATTTTGTCCGCCTGGGTGGTGGCGGTGCGACCGGCGGCGGGGTCGTAGTCGAGGACCGGGTCGACGATGGCGCATTGACTGCCAGCACCTTCATGAATCACGTAACTGTAGGTCGAGGAGGCAGGGTCTAAAAAAGCTTCAATCAAGGCAGGCATGGTGGCCGTTTCTTTCAGGACGAGCCAAGAGGGTAGTGTCATTTTCCCTGCGCTGACCAGCCCCGCGTTAAATGCTGAAGGAAAAAATTCGCACGGGCTCTATCCTGTCAGACATCGATACCGGGCGTTCCCGGCTTTTTCCCACGGATTACGAGCGTTTTATGCTGTTGGCAGGTTTTTTTGGCGTGGTGATGGGCCTCGTCCTGGGATTGACCGGGGCAGGGGGCGGCATTCTTGCAGTGCCGGCCTTGGTGCTGGGGCTGGGATTGACCATGACCCAGGCTGCGCCAGTGGCGTTGTTTGCGGTGGGCAGCGCGGCAGCGGTCGGGGCTATTGATGGTTTGCGCCATGGCCTGGTGCGCTATCGCGCGGCGTTGCTGATCGCACTGCTGGGGGCGATTTTTTCGCCGGTCGGCATCTACTTCGCCCATCAGTTGCCGGAAAAAATCCTGATGATCCTGTTCAGTCTGCTGATGGTCATGGTGGCCTGGCGGATGTTGCGTCGCGAGCGCCAGGAAGAAGGACCGAGCGACCACGGCCACGCCAACTGGGGTCAGAAGAACTGCATGCTCGATCAGCAGACCGGGCGTTTTTCCTGGACCGCCAAATGCACCGCGACCCTCGCGGCATTGGGCGCGGTGACCGGCGTTGTTTCCGGGTTGCTCGGGGTCGGTGGCGGCTTCTTGATTGTCCCGGCCTTCAAGCAACTGACCGATGTGCAAATGCGCGGCATCGTCGCCACCTCCTTGATGGTGATCAGCCTGATTTCCGCCATCGGTGTGATCGGGGCATTTCATGCCGGGGTCAGGATCGACGCATTGGGTGTGGCGTTCATTGTCGCCAGCGTAGTCGGCATGATCGTCGGCCGACAACTGAGCGCGCGCGTCCCGGCCCGGGCCCTGCAAATCGGTTTTGCCAGCGTGTGTGTCGTGGTCGCCGCCTACATGCTGTTCAGAGCGGCGACCTAGCCGGTCTTACACCTAAAGTTCCGGGCCGTGCCTGAGCCCGGTCTTACACCGAATTTGCCGCTCACGCCCGGCCACTCCAAAGCACTTCAAAACCGCCCCCAAGGCAGCGTATGCCGCCGCCCGTCCCCTTTCGATAATCGCCTCCGACATCCAGTCCCCGCTGCGGAGCGCGTCATGCACAACAATAAGAACTTCAAGCATCGTTACTTGCCTGCCTTCATCGCCAGCCTCTCGACCCTCGGTTTGAGCACGATGGCCGAGGCCGAGATCGTGCTGTACGACAAGGACCAGACCACGTTCTCAACCGACGGCTACATCAACGCCTTCTACGTGAACAGCGATGTGGACCGTGCCGGCGACCAGTACGACCGGAAACAGGCGCGGGTGAAAATGGGCTATCTGCCCAATTACCTGGGTTTCAACATGGGCAAACAGGTCGATGACCTGAAGCTCGGTGCGCGGGCGTCGTTCTGGGTGACCATCAACGACAGCCAGACCAATGGCACCGACACCGCCATCGACGTGCGGCAGTTCTACGGCACCGTGGCCAATCCGGAATGGGGCGAAGTGTTGATCGGCAAGGACTTCGGCCTGTTCGCCCGCTCCAACATTCTGCTCGATGAAATGCTCGCCGGTTACGGCCAGGTCAGCGATACCCTGGGGTTGGTGGACGGTGGCGGCGTGTCGTTCGGCAATATCGGTACGGGTTACCCGTACCCATTCCCGACCTCGCAGATCACCTATCGCACCCCGGTGATGGAGGGTTTGCGGGTGGCCGTGGGAATTCTCGACCCGGTGGACACCAACGACAGCAGCCCGTTGGGCAAGGCGTATCAGGAGAATCCGCGTACCGAGAGCGAGGTCACCTATCAGTTCGACGTCGGCGGCGCGAAGATTTACAGCTGGGTCAACGGCAGCTACCAGACGTCGGACAATACCGACTCCACCGTTGAATCGGTCACCTCCAAAGGCGTCGGCTACGGTGTGCAGGCGAAGATGGGCGGGTTGTCGCTGACCGGCTCCGGTTTCCAGGCCAAAGGGATTAACCCGTTCTTCACCAACAACGCCGGCGAACCGACCCTGCGCAACGTCGACAGCGACGGTTACTTGCTGCAAGGCTCGTACAAGCTGGGCAAAAACCGCCTGGCCTTGTCTTACGGCAAGACCAATGACGACGGCAATGGTGTGGTCGGCAGCGGCGCGGACTATGAAACCCGCGGCATTGCGTTGTTCCATGACGTCAACGACAACCTCAAACTCGTGGCCGAGTACAACCAGTTCGAAATCAACGGCCACGACACCAGCGCCCAGAACGAAGACACCGATACCTTCGCGGTGGGGGCGGTGTTGAACTGGTAACAAGCTGATCTGTGAACCCTACCCCTGTGGCGAGGGAGCTTGCTCCCGCTGGAGCGCGTAGCGGTCCCTATTCTGGTCGCGCATCGGCCGGTTGGGAGACTGCTGCGCAGTCCAGCGGGAGCAAGCTTCCTCGCCACAAAAGCTTCAGCCATCAAGCCGCCAACTCTCATCCCATCGAAGCGGCTACCCGCTACCCAAGTAGCATACGTCGCAGCCCGCAGGCTTCGTACACTCGTGTCTCATACACGCGCACCTGCGGGGGTGGTCATGCAGCAGGTCCAGAGTGAAGGGGTGGTCAGCGGCATGTCCCAGGCCACCGATGCCCAACAAGTGGCTCAGGAGCTCGCGCGGCAGTTATTGCACCCGCATCTGGGCTTCGTGTTGTTCTTCTGCTCCGCCGAGTACGACTTGCAGGCGCTGGGCCAGGCCTTGCATCTGAGCTTCGGCGGCATTCGCCTGGTCGGCTGCACCAGCGCCGGGGAGATCACGCCCCTGGGCTACGGCCGCAATTGCGTGACGGCGGTGGGATTCGACCATCGGCATTTTTCCATCGACGCCGAACTGATCAGCGAGATGGAGCGCTTCAGCCTGATCGACGCCCAGCAAATGGTCGAGCGCCTGGCCAGCGGCTGTCGCAGCAACACCCTGGCGCCGATCAAGGGCAACAGCTTTGCCCTGACCTTGCTCGATGGTCTGTCCAGCCGCGAAGAAATGGTCCTCGCTGCGTTGAGCGCGGCGTTGGGCGACATCCCGCATTTCGGCGGTTCGGCCGGCGATGACAACTACCTGACCCACACCCACGTCTATTTCGGCGGCGAGTTTCACAGCGGCGCGGCGGTGGTGGTGCTGGTCAACACCTGGCTGGATTTCGAGGTGTTCACCACGCACCACATCTTGCCGAGGGCGGAGAAACTGGTGGTCACCGGAGCCGACAGCGCCTCGCGCCGGGTCTTTGAACTGAATGCCGAGCCGGCTGCCGAGGAGTACGCCCGACACATCGGCGTGCCGGTGGCCGAACTCGATCACCGGGTCTTCGCCGCTCACCCCTTGGCGGTGCGGATCAACGATCAGTATTACGTGCGGGCGATCCAGCAGGTTCATCCAGACCTGAGCCTGAGTTTTTACTGCGCCGTGGAAAACGGCATCGTCCTCACCGTCATGACCCCCGGCCCGATGCTGCCGAATCTGCAAACCTTGTTCGAAGGCTTGCAGGAGCGCCTCGGCGATCTGTTACTGACCATCGGCTGTGACTGTTTTCTCAGGCGTCTGGAGCTGGAAGACGGCGGCAGCCTGGAGCAGATCGGAACGTTTTTGCGCGACCAACGGGTGATGGGTTTCAACACCTACGGAGAACAGTTCAATGGCATGCACATCAACCAGACCTTCACCGGGGTTGCCATTGCCCGAGGCCGGTCCCCTGGACATCATTGAGCTGCAGGCGCAGCTCGCCAGCCTGCGCCACGAAAACCATAAACTGCAGCGCATCAACGGCGCGCTGATCGAGCGGATCGAATCCGGTGTCACGCGCGGCAATGATCCCTACGCGGCGTTCCAGCATTCGGTGGTGCTGGCCGAGCAGGTGCGTGAGCGCACCGACGCCTTGAACCAGGCCATGGCCGAGCTCAAGTCGGGCAATCACTTGCTCAGCGAAGCGCGCCTGCGGGCGGAAACCGCGCATCAGCATCTGATCGATGCCATCGAGAGCATTTCCGATGCCTTTGTGCTGTTCGATGCCGAGCAGCGCATCGTTTTGTTCAACAGCCGTTTCAAGGCGTTCTGGGACAACAGCCGGGTGCGGATCAACGCCGGCATGCGCCTGGTCGAGGTGAAACGGCTGATGTCCGCCACCGGGTTGTTCACGGAAGAACCCCGTGGGCATGCCGACGAAAACCTGATCTATCGCTTGCAGGACGGCCGCTGGCTGCAAGTCAGCGAGCGGCCCACGCAGGAAGGTGGGCGGGTGATCCTGTTCACCGACATTACTGACGTCAAACTCAGCGAAACCGTGCGCCGCGAGCAAGCCGTGGCGCAGAAATCGCACTTGCTGCAACGGGCGGTCGACAACCTGTCCCAAGGCGTGGCCATGGTCAATGCCGAAGGCATCCTGGAACTGTGGAACCGGCGCTTCCTCGAACTGAGCGGGCTCGCCCCGGTGGCGGCCCATCGGCCGTTTGCCGAAGTGATCGGCGACAGCGAGTTGACCCTGCTGACCCCGGCCAGTCGCGATGCCAACGGGCGGCACGTGCAGGAATGCGAGCAACGTCTTTACGATGGCCGGGTGCTGGAAATCCGCACGCATCCGTTGCCCACCGGTGGCTTCGTCAACACCTTCACCGACATCACCGAACGTTACCAACACGCCGAAGCCCTCAGCGAAAGCGAGCGCTGGATTCGCCTGATCACCGACCATGTCCCCGCGTTGATCGCCTACCTCAATGCCGATCTGGTCTACGAATTCACCAACAAGGTCTACGAAGAATGGTACTGCTGGCCTCGCGGCGTGATGCTCGGGCAGAGCCTGCGCGAAGTTCACAGCGCGCAGCATTACCAGCGCCTCGAGGCCTACGTGGCCAGGGCCTTGGCCGGTGAGAGCGTGACGTTCGAATTTGCCGAAACCAACATCAACAATCAGGAGCGCTACATGCTGCGCTCCTACGTGCCCAATCGCCTGGCCACCGGGGAAGTGGTGGGGATCTTCGTGTTGATCCGTGACATCACCGAGCGCCGCCGCACGGCCGAGGCGCTGCACCAGGCGTATCAGAATCTTGAGTTGCGGGTACGCGAACGGACCACCGAACTGACCACCCTCAATGACCAATTGCTGCGTGAAATCGACGAGCGCCGGCGCGTGGAATCGCGTTTGCGCGAGGCCAAACTTGAGGCGGAGCAGGCCAACCTGTCGAAAACCAAGTTTCTCGCCGCCGTGAGTCACGACCTGCTGCAACCGCTCAACGCGGCTCGGCTATTCACCAGCGCTTTGCTGGAACGTCGCGAGCCGGTGGCCAATGCGATTTTGGTGCGCAATGTCAGCAATTCGCTGGAGGACGTGGAAAACCTGCTAGGCACGCTGGTGGATATTTCCAAACTGGATGCCGGGGTGATCAAAGCCGACATCGCGCCGTTCGCCCTGAGCGAGCTGCTGGAAAACCTCGCGGCCGAGTACACACAGGTGGCCCGCAATGAAGGGCTGGAGCTGCATTTCATCCCGTGTTCGGCGCTGGTGCGTAGCGACATTCAGTTGCTGGCGCGGATCCTGCGCAATCTGCTGAGCAACGCCATTCGTTATACCTACAGCGGTCGGGTGGTGCTCGGATGTCGGCGTCATCATCAGCGGTTGACGATCGAGGTGTGGGACAGCGGGATGGGCATTGCCGAAAATCGACTGGAAGAGATTTTCCAGGAGTTCAAACGGGGCGATGTGCAGCGTCCGGATCAGGACCGCGGGTTGGGGCTGGGGCTGGCCATCGTCGAGAAGATTGCCGGGATTCTCGGTCATCGCGTTCACGTGCGTTCGTGGCCGGGCAAGGGCTCGATGTTTTCCGTCGAGGTGCCGTTGAGCGCCACGGCTCCGAAGGCTCAGCCAGCGTTGTTGATGAGTGAGCCGATGCTCGAGCGTCTGCGCGGAGCGCGGGTGTGGGTGCTGGATAATGACGCGGCGATTTGCGCTGGCATGCGCACGTTGCTGGAAGGGTGGGGGTGTCGGGTGGTCACGGCACTGTCGGAGCAGGACCTGGCGCGGCAGGTGGACAACTACCACGAAGAAGCCGACTTGCTGATTGCCGACTATCACCTCGATGACGAGCAGAACGGCGTCGATGCCGTGGCCCGGATCAACGCCCGGCGCGGTTCAGCGATCCCGGCGATGATGATTACCGCCAACTACAGCAATGAGCTCAAGCAGCAGATTCGCGAGTTGGGGCATACGTTGATGCATAAGCCTGTACGGCCGATGAAGCTGAAAACGGCGATGAGTCATTTGCTTGGCCCATCCCGTTAGCCGCGTCGGGCATCAGACCTGTGGTGACTAGGCTTTCTGTGGCGAGGGAGCGTGCTCCCGTCCGGCTGCGAAGCAGTCGTAAATCAGGCGACTCGGTTTACCTGGAAGTTTGAAGGGGGCCGCTTCGCGACCCAACAGGAGCAAGGTCCCTCGCCACAGGGATCTGGGAATGCCCAACATTCAACGCCGCAGATAAGACCCGAAATCAATATCCCCAGCACTCAGAATCGCTTGCACCCGGTTGTGCACATTGAGTTTGCGCAAGATCGCCGAGACATGCGCCTTGACCGTGGTTTCGGCGATTTCCAGGGTGTAGGCGATCTGCTTGTTCGATTCGCCCTTGGTCATGCGTTCCAGCACCAGCAACTGCTTGCGGGTCAGCGCCTGGAGCAGTTCGGGCGGGAAGCTCGGGTTGTCATTCATGCGCCGATGGGTGCCTGACTTTTGTGTGCGAATGATGTCCGGCGGCAAGTACACATTGCCATTGAGAATCTGCTGGATGGCCTCGGTCATCTGCACCCGGGGCGAGGATTTGGTGATGAAACCCACTGCGCCATAGGTGATGGCTTGCAGCACGATCTGCTTGTCCTGCTCGGCTGAAACGATCACCACCGGAATGGTCGGCGCCTCGTTGCGCAGGTTGATCAGGCCATTGAGGCCGTGCATGCCCGGCATGTTCAGGTCGAGCAGGATCAGGTCCAGGTCGTCGTGCTCCTGAGTCAGCAGCAGGGCACTGTCGAGATCGGCGGTTTCCATCACCTCGCTGCCCGGAAAACCATCGCTGATGACGTTATGAATGGCTTCGCGAAACAGCGGGTGATCGTCGGCAATCAGAATTTTGTACATAGCCTTTCACCTCATTATTTTCATTATGGTGTGGCAACAACACGCACGCGTAAAGGTCAGGGGAAGGGCTCGGGCCGGGCCGGTTCAACGGGCAGGTTGGCGGCTTGCCAGGCGTCCAGGCCGTCGCGGTACCAATACAGTGTCTTATAGCCCATGGCCGCGGCGCGTTTTACCGCATTCCAGCTCAGCCAGCAGTCGGAGCGGCAGTAGAAGACCAGCGGTTGCGCCAAGTCTCCTGCGGTCAATGCGTTCAGGTTACGCGCAAAATAGCCCTGCCAGTCAGCTGTGAGGTCGCCGTCGCCGGTATTGGCCAGCCAATGGCTACCGGGCAGGTTCTCGTGGGGCTGGTCTTCAATGAATTGTCCTTGCAGCCATTGGCGGCGATAGACGTCGATCAGCACCGGGCGCGGTGTCTGGGTGAGCAGGGTTTGCAAGGCGGCGGTGTCGACGATGGCCGCGCCTTGAAGCTGATTCGGGGTCGGGCTGCGATAGAGGCTGATGCGATAGCCGTCGGCGGAGAACAGCGGTGTATCGGCGTGCGCGGCGCCCAGCAGCAGGCTCAGCGACAGCGCAGCAAGGGAAGGGCGCAACAGACGACGTTGGGCACGCGGCATGGGGGTTCAATCCTTATAGTTATGAACCCATTACATGCCAGTCTCGGGGCGTTGGGAATGCGACGATAGACAGGAAAACCAGTACTAAAGTAGTAATTTCCCTCGCCAGTGCACCAAAAATCCCCTGTAGGAGTGAGCCTGCTCGCGATGGCGGCTTAACATTCAACATCTCTATTGACTGACACTCCGCTATCGCGAGCAGGCTCGCTCCCACAGTGGGTCTTCATTTGTTCGCAATATCTGTAGGACGCAGATCCCGTGTGGGAGCGAGTCTGCTCCCACAGGGGGATTGATGGTGTCAGCTGGTTTTGCGCAGCGCGGCGTGTTGCGGGTTGAAAGTGAGGACTGCGAGCAGGGCGAATACCAGGGTCAGCCCGGCGCACACCGCCAGCGCCAGCGGATTGAAACGCTCATACAGGGCAAACCGCACCAGTTCCACAGCGTGGGTAAACGGGTTCAGCGCGCACAGCCAGTACAGCCACTCGCTGGATTCGCGCATCTTCCACAGCGGATACAACGCCGACGACAGGAAAAACAGCGGGAAGATCACGAAATTCATCACCCCGGCGAAGTTCTCCAGTTGCCGGATCGCATTGGACAGCAGCAGGCCCAGCGCACTGAGCATCAACGCCACCAGCAACAACGCCGGCAAGGCGATCAACAGCCCCATGGCCGGTGGCTGCACGCCGTACACCCAGGCAATCGCCAGAAAGGCATACACCTGCAACAGCGAAATCAGCGAAGTGGCCAACAGTTTGCTGCACAGCAGGAAGGTCCGGGGCAGGGGGCTGGTCAGCAGCACGCGCATGCTGCCCATCTCTCGGTCGTAAACCATCGACAGCGAACCTTGCATGCCGTTGAACAGCAGGATCATGCAGGCCAGCCCCGGGATGATGTAGACCTCATACGGAATGTAGGTGTCGTAGGGCTCAATGATCGCGATCCCGAGGGCCGCGCGAAAACCGGCGGCGAACACCAGCAGCCACAGCAATGGCCGCACCAGCGCGCTGAGAAACCGCGTGCGCTGCAACACAAAGCGCAGCCATTCACGCAGCACGATGCCGCTGAAGCATTGCCAATACGCATTCATCGGGCAGCTCCTGATGTCGTGAGGCGAGTGAAGGCCGAACCGAGGTCGCCGCCATGCGCCTGGCTCAAGGCATCAGCCCGCCCGCTGGCCACCAGACGGCCCTGATGAAGAATCAGCAAGTCATCGCTCGGCTGCACTTCATCCAGCAAGTGGGTGGTCCAGAGCACGCTGATGTGCTGCTCGCGACACAGGCCGCGAATGTGTTGATTGAGCGCCAGCCGGCTGGCAGGATCGAGGCCGACACTGGCCTCGTCGAGCAGCAACAGCCGTGGCTCATGCAGCAAGGCGCGGGCGATTTCCACCCGGCGCCGGTGACCGCCATTGAGTTCACGCACCCGCTCGCGACGGCGTTCGGTCAGCGCCTGCCGCGCCAGTTCGGCGTCGACCCGCAGGCCGGTCTGGCGCCGGGACATGCCATGCAGCGCGGCGTGATAACGCAGGTTCTGCTCGACACTGAGGTCCAGGTCCAGCGTGCTTTGCTGGAACACCACGCCCAATTGCTTGAGCGCCGGACGCGCCGCGTTGCGCAAGGAGCAGCCGCCGACCCGGATGTCCCCGCGCTGCAAATCATAGAGCCGGGTGAGCAGGGCAATCAGCGTCGATTTGCCCGCGCCGTTCGGCCCCAGCAACGCCGCGAAACGCCCGGGCGCCAGGCTGAAATTCACCTGCCGCAACGCCTCCCGCGCGCCATAGGCGAAGCTCAGTTCACTGACTTCCAGTGCGTTCATGGCGTCACCACCACGCCCCACGGATAGCGCCCGACTTTCACCGATTTGGTCACTTTGAGGCTGTCGACATCAATCACCGACACATCGCCGCTGACGCCGTTGGTGGCCAGCAACTGTTTTTGATCGGGGGTGAACGACATCTGCCAGACCCGACGACCGACCAACAGATAATCAAGAATCTCGAAGGTCTTGGCGTCAATCACCGCCACATGATTGGCCGGGCCGAGGGCGACGAAACCGTACTTGCCGTCGGCGCTGAGCTTGATGCCCACCGGCTGGACCTTGTCCGGGTGCACGCCCTTGATCTGGAAAGTCAGGGTCTTGAGGACCTTGCGGGTGGCGACGTCGAGAATGGTTACCGTGCCGCCGATTTCCGCCGAGGCCCAGAGTTGCGAGCCTTCAGGTGAGAACTCGACGAAACGCGGCCGCTGATCGACCAGGGTGCTGTCGGCCAGGGTCTGGGTGCTGGTGTCGATCCAGTGCAGCATGTTGGTGGTTTCGCTGGTGTTCACCGCCCACTTGCCGTCGGGGCTGACGGCCATGCCTTCGGGTTCGACGCCAACGCTGATCTGGCTTAGCACCTTGGAGGTTTCGGTATCGATCACCGTCACCAGTGCATCGTCTTCGTTCGAAACGTAGAGCCAGCGATTGTTGGGATGCAGGGCGAACTGCTCGGGGTCTTTGCCCGACGGCAACTCCTTGATGATCTTGCGGGTGGCGACGTCCATCACCTGGACCCGGTCCGAGTCGCTGGCGCAGATGTACAGCAGCTTGTTGTCGTGGGACAGCAGCAAACCGCGCGGCCGTTGGCCGACGGGCAGGGTGTCGGTGACTTGCAACGTCTGCAGGTCGATCAGGCTCAGGGTGTTGTCCTTTTCGTTGGAGACCCAGGCGGTGCTGGCAGCGGCGTGCCCGGCGGCGAGCAGCAGGGCGCAAGAGAGCAGGGTGCGACGCATGGCGGATTCCTTCTTGTTGTAGTTCTTGTGGAACGCTGGCTCAGGGAAAGCGGCAGCTGACCTCGGGCTTGTCGTAGCCAAGGCTGTCCATTTCGTTGAAAGGGTGCAGGAAGCCGTCTTGCGGCGACGTGCTGACCAGCGCTCGGGGCTGGACGATGGGAATCGGTTGGCGCAACTGACCGTTCCACGGGCGATAACTGAGCTTGCGTCCCTTGAAACCGTCCAGCGGCAATTGATCGCTGATTTCCAGGGTGCGGATCGCCACGGGATCGACCTGCCGCAGTTTGCTCACCGCACTGGCGATGCTGCGCACGGCGATCCAGGCGGCGAAGTCGCGGTCATTCATCCAGCGCCCGGCCAGAGCTTCGAAGCGTTTCTGCAATTGGGCGGCGCCGTAGGTTTCCACGGTTTTGTGCCAGCCCACGGGGGTCAGGCCCTGCGTGCCGGCAACCGGCCGTGGGTACCAGGTCTGGTAGGGCACGTATTCACCGAAATCGCCACGTTCGTCCGCCACCAGCACCACATCGTATTCGGCGGTCTGGGTGAACAGCGGCATGTCGGCCTGGGCGCTGCGACGCTGATCGTTGTCGAAGCTCCAGGCTTTTTCCGCCACCAGTGTCAGGCCGAAGCGTTTGGCGGCGCGGCGCAGGGCGGCTGCGTAGGCCTGGTCGTCCCGGGTCGGGCCGACGATCAGCAGCGCCCGTTGCCATTTGCGTAGCACCAGAAATTGCGCCAGGGCATCGGCGAGCATCGCCCGGCTCGGCAGGCTGTGCAGTACGTTTGGCAGGCAGTCGGTGGTGCGCAGGCTGTCATCCGGGCTGCCGGCGTTGAACAGCAAGCTGTCGGGCAGCACGGCGCTGAGCCGGCGCAGACTCTCCACCGGCGCATTCACCACAAACAGGCGCAGACCCTGTGCATGTTGGGCCTTGGCCGCTTCAATCAGGGTGTCCGGGCTGTCGGCATTGGCCGTGACGAGGCTGTAACTCTGGTTGAGAAAACGCCCGGTGCTGTTGCTGTCGGTGATCGCCAGTTCGGCACCGCGAAGCCCGGCATCGACCGGTTCGGGAATCACGTTGGACAGCAGCGGACCGGGGTCAGGCCGGTAGCCCAGGTAGCCGATCCGCACCTGCAACGGCGCATCCGCCGCCTGGCTCTGCGTCGCCACCCCGGCGGCGCAGGCAATCGCCAGCAGGTAGATCAGGGCGTAAGGGGCAAGCTGGCGCATAAAGGCACTCCATTACAGGTAGTGCCAGCATAGGAAGCCTGCGAGGCAGATTGAAATATGCAGAAAGTACCAGTCAGGCAGTACCAAGGTAGTAGCTCGCCCGGAGCGGCGCGGTTTTAGCATGGGTGATCACGGCCATCACACTGGAGGAGATTGACCATGCGTATTCTCAAAGCGCTGCTCCTGCCGTTGTTGTTGATCCTGACCCTGATCGGCGTCGACAAGCTCCACAGCCCCCGCCCGGTGCCATTGCTGGTCTTGCCCGCGACACCGGGGCACTAACCGTGTCGGCCCTGTGGCGGATCAACCTTTGGGTCTGCGGGTTTTTCGTCCTGGTCACCCTGGCGTGCATGGGGTTGCTGGTGCACCAGGCGCTGGCGGACGTGGAGCGCGAGCTGCAATCCGCCGAGGCGGTGGTCGAGTACCTGAGCGAAACCGCCGAGCGTGATCCCGCCAGCCTCCAGCCCCGACTGACGGGCAGCCTGCGGCATGTGCGGGTGCGTTGGCTGGAGCCCGGCGAAGCGGCACGGCTGCCGGTTCAGGCCGGACTCGATGCGTGGCTCGGGCGGCTGTTGTTCGCCGAAGCCCGGCACAGTGCGCGAGTCCTGGATTTGCACGATGGCCGGCGCGTGCAGATCGCGGTCGATCCACGGGATGAGATCGACGAAGTCTGGGATTCGCTGCAGCAATTGCTGGGCCTGTGCGGCCTCGCCTTGATCTTGAGCCTGCTCACCATCCGCTGGGCCGTGCGCCGTGGCATGGGCTTGCTCGATGAATTGTTGCGCGCGTTGCAGCAGGTCTCGGGCGGCCAGCTCAAGGTGCGATTGCGCGCGGAAGGTATGCCGGAGGCACGGCAGCTGGCAGCGCATTTCAATCGCATGACCACGGCGCTGGAGCAGTCGCGCGCCGATAACGCCCATCTGACACAGACGTTATTGGCGGTGCAGGAACAGGAGCGCACTCATCTGGCGCAGACCCTGCACGATGATCTCGGCCAGTACCTGGCAGGGATTCGCGCCCAGGCCTGTCTGTTGCGGCTGGTGACGGATCAACCCGTGGTGATGGAACGCACGGTGCGTGAGCTGGAACACAACTGCGAACACCTGCAACAGGGATTTCGGGCGCTGGTGCATGACCTCTATCCGGTGGTACTGCAACACCTGCCGTTGGCAGAAGCCTTTGGCCTGCTGGTGGAGCAATGGCAGGGGCGGCACGGCATTGACTGCCAGCTGCGGATTGGCGCGCAGTTGCCGCCCTTGTCCGCGCCGGACAAAACCCAGCTCTATCGCCTGTTGCAGGAAGCGCTGACCAACGTCGCCCGGCATGCGCAGGCCACCCGGGTGCGGGTTCGCTTGCAACATCGAGGCGCGCATCTGCACCTGTTGATTCGCGATAACGGGCGCGGCGCCACACAACCGCAGCGGCCCGGCGTCGGTTTGTATTCGATGTACGAACGCGCCCGCAGCGTCGGCGGCGAATTGCGGGTTATCAGCCACCCCGGCGCCGGATGGGCGCTGGCCTTGAGCATGCCTTTGGAGGTGTCATGAATATTCTGCTGGTCGATGACCATGCGGTGGTCCGTCAGGGCTACGCGAGTTTGTTGCGGGCGTTGTTGCCGGCAATGGAAGTGCGTGAAGCCGCCACCGGCGAAGACGCGCTGATCCGGGTTCAGGAAGCCGTGCCGAACCTGGTGATCATGGATTTCGGTTTGCCGGGGATCAGCGGGCTGGAAACCACCCGACGTTTGCGTCAACGGCTGCCGCAACTGCGGGTGCTGTTTTTCAGCATGCACGATGAACTGCCCTTGGTGCGCCAGGCGCTGGAGGCGGGTGCCTCGGGTTACTTGACCAAGAGCTCGGCGCCGCAAGTGCTGATTGAGGCGGTGCAGCGGATCCTCGCCGGCCATGCCTACATCGAACAGCCCCTGGCTACCCAACTGGCGTGCCACCCGCAACAGGACGCCAGCGACCCGCGATTGCAGAGCATGACCCAGCGCGAGCTGGAGATTTTCGTGATGCTCGCCAAAGGCACGCCAGCGCGGTTGATTGCCGAACAGTTGAGCATCAGCAGCAAAACCGTCTCCAACCACCTGACCTTGCTCAAGAGCAAATTGCAGGTCACGTCCCATGCCGAACTGGTGCATCTGGGGATTGATATGGGGGTGGTGCGCAAGGCGGGCTGACTCGACAGTGCCGGCAACCCATATCCACTGTGGGAGCGAGCCTGCTCGCGAATACGTCGGCACATTCAACCTCTCAGTTGACTGTTACACCGCTATCGCGAGCAGGCTCACTCCCACAATGGTTTTGTGTGCATACAGTTCATTTGTTCCAGGTCGTCGGGCAACCGCTGCAGCCCTCCATGTTCGCATCCTGAAAATTCGCATAATGCTGCCGCGACCCGCTGAGGTTGGCCTGTTCCAGATTGCTTTCACTTAATTTGGCTTCTTGCAGGTTGGCGTCACTGAGGTTGGCACCTTTGAGGTCAGCCTTGCTCAACCAGGTCATTTCCAGGTCCGCGGCACGCAGATTGGTGTTGTGCATTCTCGCGCCGGAGAGGCGGGCGAATTGCAGGTAGGCGCCGCTGAGGTTGGCGTCCTGGAATTGCGCGCCTTGGGCAAACATCCCCCAGCCCTGAATCGCCATCAACGTTGAACCGGTGAAATCCGCCAGCCGCAGGTTGCTTTGTTGCAGGCTGGCGCGGGTCAGGTTGGCGCCTTGCAGCTGCGCTTTTTCCAGGTTGGCGAGGTCGAGTCGGGCGTGCCGCAGGTCGGCATCGCGCAGGTCGGCGCCGCTGAGGTTCATGTTGCGCAGGTCCTGATTGCTCAGGTTTGCGCCTTTGAGATTGGCGCCGGGGCATTGGCTGTGATCGGCGATGGTGCAGCCGTTGATGATGAGTGGGGAGTCGTCGCCGTTGTCGGCGAAAACCGGAAGGGCGGCAAGCAATAGCAGTAGAGGCAGGTACTTCATGACAGGTCCTCGAAAGGTGGAGGGCAGCTGGATACACAAAAAACAACGGTTATGTGGGTTCCTGTGGCGAGGGAGCTTGCTCCCGCCCGGCTGCGCAGCAGTCGTAAATCCAGGCAACTCGGTGTTGCTGAAAAATGAGGGGGTCGCTTCGCAGCCCAGCGGGAGCAAGCTCCCTCGCCACAGAAAAGCTTGTTGAGCACCAGAAAACCCCCTGTGAGCACAGGGGGCAAGCGGATTACTTCTGCGCAGTCTTGTTGTCCCAACTCGGAATCTTGAACACCCAGAACGACCCGCCCTGAGCCACCGGCTTGGTCAGCTCGGCCATGTCACCGCCCCACAATGGCACCGCACCGCCGTAACCGACGGTCACGCCGACGTATTGCTCGCCGTCCTGTTCCCAGGTGATCGGCGGCGAGACGATGCCGCTGCCGGTCTGGAACTTCCACAGCTCAGCGCCGGTTTTCGCGTCGAACGCCTTGAGGAAACCGTCGCCGGTGCCGGTAAACACCAGGTTGCCTTTGGTGGCCAATACGCCGGCCCATAGCGGCAGCGCTTCCTTGTGTTCCCAAATCACTTTGCCGGTGGTGGGGTTCATGGCGCGCAGGGAGCCGACGTGATCGTCGTACATGCGCTTGATGCGGAAACCCATGCCCAGATAGGCCGAGCCCTTCTTGTAGTTGACCTCTTCGGTCCAGTATTCCTCTTTCCAATGGTTGCCCGGAATGTAGAACAGCCCAGTGTCCTGGCTGTACGCCATCGGGTTCCAGTTCTTGCCGCCGAGGAACGGCGGCGACACTTCCACTGACTTGCCCTTGGTCTCGCCCGGCAACGGTTTGGCCGGACGCTGGCCTGGATTCTCCACCGGTTTGCCGGTCTTGAGGTCGATGTGGCTGGCCCAGGTGATGTTGTCGACGAAGGGGAATGCGTTCTGCAATTTGCCGTTGTTGCGATCGACCACGTAGAAGAAACCGTTGCGGTCCGCGTGGCCGGTGGCCTTGATCGTTTTGCCGTCCTTGTCCTTGTAATCGAACAGCACCAGTTCGTTGTTGCCGGAGAAATCCCAGGCATCGTTTGGCGTGTGCTGGTAGAACCATTTCACCTCGCCGGTGCTCGGGTCGACGCCGACCTGGCCAGAAGTGTAGAGGCTGTCATAGTCGTGGGGATTGCCATCCTTGGCGGTGCGCGCCCAGGTATTCCACGGGCCGGGGTTGCCGGCGCCGACGATGATGGTGTTGGTGTCCGGATCGAAACTGGCGCTCTGCCAAGGGGCACCGCCGCCGTGGCTCCAGGCTTCGACCTTGCCGGTTTCGGTGGTCGGGTCATCCGGCCAGGACGGTGCCTTGACGTCGCCGGTGGTGGTGCTGTCCTTGCCGTTCAGCCGGCCCATGTGGCCTTCGACGAAGGGCCGCATCCAGACTTCTTCACCCGTATCGGGGTCGCGCGCAAACAGCTGGCCGACCACGCCGAACTCATCGCCGGAGCTGCCGTGAATCAGCAGCACCTTGCCGGTGGTCTTGTCTTTGATCAGCACCGGGGCGCCGGTCATGGTGTAGCCGGCGGCGTGATCGCCGAACTTCTTGTTCCACACCACTTTGCCGGTGTTCTTGTCCAGGGCGACCAGCCGCGCATCGAGGGTGCCGAAGTAGATCTTGTCGCCAAAGATCGCCGCCCCGCGATTGACCACATCGCAGCACGGACGAATGTTGTCCGGCAGGCGATGGTTGTAGGTCCACAAGCGTTTGCCGGTCTTGGCATCCAGAGCAAACACCCGCGAATAGGAACCGGTGACGTAGACCACGCCATCGCTGACGATGGCCTGGGATTCCTGGCCGCGCTGCTTCTCATCGCCGAACGAATAGGACCAGGCCGGCGTCAGCTTGAACACGTTCTTGTCGTTGACCTGCGCCAACGGGCTCCAGCGTTGAGCGTTGGTGCCCATACCGTATTGCAGCACGTCCTTGGTGGTCAGGTGATCGTTGGCAATGTCTTCCCACGTCACGTTGCGGGTGGGCGTGGCCGGAGCGGTTGCGGCGTGACTTGCAGCACTCAGGGACAGGCTGCCCACCAGCAGAAAAGCCTGCACGGCGATAGACAGAGGGGAAAGGGCGGGTAGCGATCTTATTGTCATGGTTGCGGTTCCCAGTGGAGGTTTTGGCCTGCACAGGGTGGTGCGCCCGGCCAGTTGCCGGATACGGAAAAAGTCCCGCTGTGACCGGGAAGACTTCCCGAACGGCACCTGATTTGGGTGTGCGTCACAAGCCCTACTACCAAGGGACTAGAAGGCGACCACCAAAGCAGCATGGGGATTGCGCGAGGCCGGTACCAATATGGGTGCCATAGCCTCTTCAAAGAGGTTTTGCGTGCAATCTTGAGGGCATAACAATGACAACAAAACGCAACGCCTTGCTCGTTGCCGGACTGCTGGCCGGCTTTATCAGTGCAGGCTCCGTCTGGGCCCACGGCAACGTGGTACCGCAGGCGATCGCCACCCCAGGCCTGACCCCGATCAAAGACGCCGGCGTGCAGGTGGATGCCGACGGTTGGGCGGCGGTGAATCCGTATCGCGCCTCCCCGGAACATGAGAAAGCCGTGGAAATCGGCTCCTCGGCCTATAACCAGAACTGCGCCGCCTGTCATGGCCTGGAAGCCAAGTCCGGCGGCATCGCCCCCGATTTGCGCATGCTCGACGTCGGTGAAGCGGGTGATGAATGGTTCGTCGAACGCGTGCGTCACGGCGCTGTGCGGGATGGCCGGGTCTACATGCCGAAAATGGCCGATTACCTGAGCCAGGAAGCTCTGTGGGCTGTGCGCACCTACCTGGACACCGTTCGCGTCGAGGAGTAACCCATGCGCCTGCTCGCTGTGTTGATCAGCGCTGTGTTGCTGTGCTGCCAGGTCGTGCAGGCGCAGGTCCGTACCTATGACGAAATGATCGCTGCCGGGGAGTTGAAAGTGGCGGTCTACAAGGACTTCGCCCCCTACAGTTTTGAAGACGCCGGCCAGCCGCGCGGGGTTGATGTCGAGCTCGCCGGAGCCTTGGCCAAAGCGCTGGGCGTGCGCCTGACGCTGATCTGGGCGCCCGCCGGCGAGAAGCTCGATGACGACCTGCGCGACTACATCTGGCGGGCCAGTCAGCTGCATGATCTGCAACTCGCCGACCTGATGATGCGCGTGCCGTATGACCGCGATTACGCACAAAAACGCAACGAACTGGGTGAGCTGGAAAACGGCCATGTGGTGATGTTCGGGCCGTACCAGAACGAACAATGGCAGGTCGCCTATGATCGCCGCCGTCTCGACAAGGTAGGCAGCGTCGCCGTGTTCGAACACCATCCGATTGGCGTCGAAGTCGACAGCGTGCCGTCGTTCTACCTGACGTCGGTATTTAACGGCATGCTCGCCGGCAAAACCCACCACTATCCCGGTGTACCGCAAGCCTTCGCCGCGATGAAGGCCGGTGAAGTCGATGCGGTGATGGCCATGCGTGGCGAGATCGACTGGCAAGTTCACCAAGCCAACGATCCACAAGTGGCGCTGGCGCAAAACGCTTACCCGAACATGGGCAAGCAACTCTGGGAGATCGGCATGGCGGTGCATGAAAGCAACCGGCAACTGGCCTATGCCGTGGAAGAGGCGCTGGAGGGCTTGATCCGTGAAGGGGCGGTCAACACCATTTACGGTCATTACGGCCTGCGCTATGACGTGCCCGAGATGTACCAACCGTGAACTGGCGAGCGAGTTGCCTGTTGCTCTGCTGGTTGCCCCTGGCGGCGCACGCTGCCGGTATCGAACCGGGCAAAGACCCGGTGCCCTCGGTGATGTGGGCCTTCTACCACAAGCAGATGCTCGGCAATGCATCGTTCGTGTTCGATGACCGGGTCAAGCTGCTGGCGCCGCCGTTCGCCGAAGATGCCCGGCAAGTGCCATTGGAAATCGACGCCCGGGCGTTTAAAGGCGAGGTGGTGAAAATCCTCGCTTGGGCGGAACTCAATCCGTTGCCGAAAATAGTCGATTTCCAACCGCTGGATCGTGTATTGCCGTGGCTGTCGATCCGCATCCGTATCGAACAAGCCACGCCGTTGCGCGCGGCGGTGCTGACCCGTGACGGCCTCTGGCATGTCGGCTCGACACTGATCGATGCGGCGGGCGGTGGTTGCACTGCGCCCAGCGTCGTGCGCACCGAGCCTGGCTGGGAAGAGCATATCGGCGAAGTACTGGGCGGTCGTTATCCGCGCGGTGAGTTCAGCCGGGTGCGCTTGCAAGTGGCGCATCCGATGGACAACGGCATGGTCAGCGGCATCCCTGAATTCTTTATCAACCATGCTGAACTGCGCGACGGGAACGATCAGCTGCTGGCCCGACTGGAGCTGTTTCCCGCCGTCAGCGAGAACCCCAACCTGGCCTTCGACATCGAAGGGGCAGGGCAGACGCGCCTGGTGCTGCGCGACAACAGCGGCAATCAATTCGATGCGGCCATACCCTGACCCCAAGGAGCGCGTGATGCGCTGGATGCTGCTGTTGTTCATGAGCCTGAGCCTGCCGGCCCTGGCGGACCTCGATTACGTACTCAAGCCCCGGCAAATCGCCGAAGACACCTGGCTGCTCGAAGGCAGCACCGACAATTTCGCCAAGGCCAACGGCGGCAACATCGTCAATACCGCGTTCATCGTCACTGACCGCGGGGTGGTGGTGATCGACACCGGGCCGTCCAGGCGCTACGGCGAAGCGATGCGCAAAGCCATCGCCGCGACCACTGATAAACCGGTGATTGAGGTGTTGCTGACCCATCACCACCCGGACCATGTGCTGGGCAACCAAGCCTTCAGCGACGTGCCAATCGGTGCGTTGGCCGGCACCACCGAGCTGTTGCATCGGCAGGGTGACGCCATGGCCGAAAATATGTATCGACTGGTGGGGGACTGGATGCGCGGCACCGAAGTGCTGCTGCCGACCCGGACGCTGGAGCCTGGCGTATTGAATTTTGGGAATCACGATCTGCGCCTGCTGAGCCTGGGTGGGCACACCGGTGCAGATCTGGCTATTCTCGACCAGAAAACCGGCGTGCTGTTTGCCGGGGACCTGGTGTTTTATCAAAGGGCGCTGACCACGCCCAACAGTCCGGGGCTGTCGGTGTGGCTGGCGGACATCGTCACGCTACAAGGCCTGCCGTGGACGCTGATCGTGCCCGGCCATGGACCGGTGGCCACGGACACAAAACCGTTCGAGCAAATGCGCGACTACCTCACCTGGCTCGATCAGCTCATGCGCGACGGCGCCGCCAATGGCAGTGACATGAGCGAGATGATCCGCAGCCCCATTCCCGAGCGGTTTGCTGGCATCAGCCTGAGTCGCTATGAGCTGATTCGCAGCGTCAGCCATCTGTATCCGCGCTATGAGCGCGCGCAGATGACCCGAGTCGATTCCACCGCAAACAAATGACCCACACACTTTTTTGTGGGAGCGAGCCTGCTCGCGAAAGCAGTGTGCCGATTGACAATAAGGTTGCCTGACACGGCGCCTTCGCGAGCAGGCTCGCTCCCACAGGGGCCGGTGTCGACCTACATAACCGGTGTTCATTTGCTCCGACCCGCTACTAAGGAACTAGCAATCTCCACACTGCGGGCAATTGTTGCGAGGGCGGCGGCGCCCAAGAATCTGCACCAGACCGGGAAAATTTCCCGGGTATAACAAAAACCGCAGAGGCAGCCGTCATGACCCAACCCGCACGTCGCCAACCCTTCGTCTTGAGCCTGTTGCTCAGTGCCATGCTGTTGTCCGGCCAGGCATTGGCCGGCGTCACCGACCAGGACATTCTCCAGGACCCCAAGAACCCGGAGCAGATCGTCACCAACGGTCTGGGCGTCCAGGGTCAGCGCTACAGCCCGCTGGACACCCTCAACGTCAGTAACGTGAAGGACTTGCGCCCGGTCTGGGCGTTCTCCTTTGGCGGGGAAAAACAGCGCGGTCAGCAAGCACAGCCGATGATCAAGGACGGCGTGATGTACATGACCGGTTCCTACTCGCGGGTGTTCGCCGTGGATGCACGCACCGGCAAGAAACTCTGGCAATACGATGCGCGCCTGCCCGATGACATCCGTCCTTGCTGTGATGTGATCAACCGTGGCGTTGCGCTGTACGGCGACCTGGTGTTCTTCGGCACCCTCGACGCCAAGCTTGTGGCCCTGAACAAGGACACCGGTAAAGTGGTCTGGAGCAAGAAAGTTGCCGACCACAAAGAAGGTTATTCGATCAGCGCCGCGCCGCTGGTCATCAACGGCAAACTGATCACGGGCGTGGCCGGTGGCGAATTCGGCGTGGTCGGCAAGATCGAAGCCTACGACCCGAAAAACGGCGATCTGCTGTGGACCCGACCTACCGTCGAAGGCCACATGGGTTACACCTACAAGGACGGCAAAGCGGTAGAGAACGGTATCTCCGGCGGTGAAGCCGGCAAGACCTGGCCCGGCGATCTCTGGAAAACCGGCGGCGCGGCGCCTTGGCTCGGCGGCTACTACGACCCGGAAACCAACCTGCTGCTGTTCGGCACCGGCAACCCGGCGCCATGGAACTCGCACCTGCGTCCTGGCGACAACCTCTACTCGTCGTCGCGCCTGGCGCTCAACCCGGACGACGGCACCATCAAATGGCACTTCCAGAGCACGCCTCACGACGGTTGGGACTATGACGGCGTGAACGAGCTGGTGTCGTTCAACTACACCGAAGGCGGCAAAGAAATCAAAGCCGCCGCCACCGCTGACCGTAACGGTTTCTTCTACGTGCTGGACCGCACCAACGGCAAATTCATCCGTGGCTTCCCGTTCGTGGACAAGATCACCTGGGCCACTGGCCTGGATAAAGAGGGCCGGCCGATCTACAACGAAGCCAGCCGCCCTGGCGCACCGGGCACCGAAGCCAAAGGCAGTTCGGTGTTCGTCGCCCCGGCGTTCCTCGGCGCGAAAAACTGGATGCCGATGGCCTACAACAAGGACACCGGACTGTTCTACGTGCCGTCCAACGAGTGGGGCATGGACATCTGGAACGAAGGGATCGCCTACAAGAAAGGCGCGGCGTTCCTCGGTGCAGGCTTCACCATCAAGCCGTTGAATGAAGACTACATCGGTGTGCTGCGTGCCATCGATCCGAAGACCGGCAAGGAAGTCTGGCGCCACAAGAACTTCGCGCCGCTGTGGGGCGGGGTGCTGACCACCAAGGGCAACCTGGTGTTCACCGGCACGCCGGAAGGTTTCCTCCAGGCGTTCAACGCCAAGACCGGCGAGAAAGTCTGGGAATTCCAGACCGGCTCCGGCGTTCTCGGCTCGCCTGTGACCTGGGAAATGGACGGCGAACAATACGTTTCGGTGCTGTCCGGCTGGGGTGGCGCCGTGCCGTTGTGGGGCGGCGAAGTAGCCAAGCGCATCAAGGACTTCAACCAGGGCGGGATGCTCTGGACCTTCAAGCTGCCCAAAGACCTCGTCGTGGCCAAACACTAACCCTGAATCCACCGCATTGATCGTTCCCACGCTCTGCGTGGGAATGCAGCCCGGGACGCTCTGAGTCCCAAGAGCCGAACGCGGAGCGTCCGTTGAGGCATTCCCACGCGGAGCGTAGGAACGATCAAGAACCGAAGCGTTTTCTACGACCAAATAACGAGAGTCCCCCTGCCAACGGCGCATTCGTCTGGCACGCGGGGCTCTCTACTATCGGTTCATCGCCTGTTTGCCCGACAGGCATCGACCCAGACAGAGGCCCACCATGATCTACGCACAACCCGGAACACCCGGCGCCGTCGTTTCCTTCAAAGCGCGCTACGGCAACTTCATCGGCGGCGAGTTCGTTGCCCCGGTCAATGGCGAGTACTTCACCAACACCTCGCCGGTCACCGGTGAAGTCATCGCCGAATTCCCGCGTTCCAACGCCGCCGACATCGAAAAAGCCCTCGACGCTGCCCATGCGGCGGCGGATGCCTGGGGCAAGACCTCGGCTCAGGATCGCTCGTTGGTGCTGCTGAAAATTGCCGACCGTATCGAACAGAACCTGGAAATCCTCGCTGTCACCGAAACCTGGGACAACGGCAAGGCCGTGCGCGAGACCCTGAACGCCGACGTGCCGCTGGCCGCCGACCATTTCCGTTATTTCGCCGGCTGCATCCGCGCCCAAGAGGGCGGCGCCGCCGAGATCAATGAGCTGACCACCGCCTATCACTTCCACGAGCCGCTGGGCGTGGTCGGGCAGATCATTCCGTGGAACTTCCCGCTGCTGATGGCCGCCTGGAAACTCGCCCCGGCCCTGGCTGCCGGCAACTGCGTGGTGCTCAAACCCGCCGAACAGACGCCGCTGTCGATCATGGTCTTCGCCGAGCTGATCGCCGACTTGCTGCCACCCGGCGTTTTGAACATCGTTCAGGGCTTCGGCCGTGAAGCGGGTGAGGCGCTGGCCACCAGCAAGCGCATCGCCAAGATTGCCTTCACCGGTTCCACGCCGATTGGCGCGCACATCATGAAATGCGCGGCCGAGAACATCATTCCGAGTACCGTCGAGCTGGGCGGCAAGTCGCCGAACATCTTCTTCGAAGACATCATGCAAGCCGAGCCGCAGTTCATCGAGAAGGCCGCTGAAGGCCTGGTGCTGGCGTTCTTCAACCAGGGTGAGGTCTGCACCTGTCCGTCCCGGGCCCTGGTGCAGGAGTCGATCTACGACGACTTCATGAAAGTGGTGATGACGAAGATCGTCAAGATCAAGCGCGGCAACCCGCTGGACACCGAAACCATGGTCGGCGCCCAGGCGTCCGAGCAGCAATACGACAAGATCCTCTCGTACCTGAAAATTGCCCAGGAGGAGGGTGCCGAACTGCTCACCGGCGGCGCGGCCGAGCGTCTGGAGGGCGACTTGTCCAGCGGCTATTACATCCAGCCGACCCTGCTCAAGGGCCACAACAAAATGCGCGTGTTCCAGGAAGAAATCTTTGGCCCGGTGGTGGGTATCACCACCTTCAAGGACGAGGCCGAAGCTTTGGCGATTGCCAACGACAGCGAGTTCGGTCTCGGCGCCGGCCTGTGGACCCGCGACATCAACCGCGCCTACCGCATGGGCCGGGCGATCAAGGCCGGGCGGGTCTGGACCAACTGCTACCACCTGTACCCGGCGCATGCGGCGTTCGGTGGCTACAAGAAGTCCGGTGTCGGCCGTGAAAACCACAAGATGATGCTCGACCATTATCAGCAGACCAAAAACCTGCTGGTGAGCTACGACATCAACCCGATGGGCTTTTTCTGATCCCCTAGGCACACCGCAATCCCCTGTGGGAGCGAGCCTGCTCGCGAAGGCGGCCTGACAGTCAACATCCATGTTGAATGTGCTGGCCTCTTCGCGAGCAGGCTCGCTCCCACATTGGTTTTTGTGCGCTTGAAGACCCCCTACCAACGCACGCCGCCACCTCGTTCGAAAGTAGCATTCGGTCGTCTCGCGCCCCGTGCATTAATGGCTTTACCGGAATGTCCCGGCACAAGAAGAGGATTGACCCATGTGGAATAAACCCGCGTTTACCGATCTGCGCATTGGTTTTGAAGTGACGATGTATTTCGCCAACCGTTGATTGTCCACCCGGCCAGCCGTCGCGTTGGCCGGGCCTGCCTTCTGGAGCCTCCCATGCACATCCGCGTTCTCGGTTCCGCCGCTGGTGGCGGTTTTCCGCAATGGAACTGCAACTGCCGCCAATGCGCCGGGATGCGCAATGGCAGCCTGCGGGCGCAACGGCGCACGCAGTCGTCGATTGCCCTGAGCGACAACGGTGTGGAGTGGGTGCTGTGCAATGCGTCACCGGACATTCGCGCGCAGCTTGAAGGTTTCCCGGAGCTACAACCGGCCCGCCGCTTGCGCGATACGGCGATCGCCGCAGTCGTCCTGCTGGACAGCCAGATCGACCATTGCACTGGTCTGTTGAGCCTGCGCGAAGGCTGCCCGCATTCGGTCTGGTGCACGGAACGCGTGCATCAAGACCTGAGCAGTGGTTTTCCCTTATTCACCATGCTTGAGCACTGGAACGGCGGGTTGCACTGGCAACCGGTCGGGCTGGACCGTGAACCATTCCGCATCAAAGCCTGCGAACACCTGCAATTTCGCGCGATTCCGCTGGTGAGCAACGCGCCGCCGTACTCGCCCAATCGTGGCCATCCGCAACCGGGCGACACCATCGGTTTGTTTATCGAAGACCAGCGCAGCGGCGCCAGCGTGTTCTACGCCCCGGGCCTTGGGCAAATCGACGACGAAGTGCTGAGCTGGATGCAGCGCGCCGATTGCCTGCTGCTGGACGGCACCCTGTGGCGCGACGACGAGATGCGCGTGTGTGAAGTCGGCCAGAGCCTGGGCAGTGAAATGGGGCATCTACCGCAAAGCGGTGCTGGCGGGATGCTTGAAGTGCTGGAAGGGTTTACCCGTCAACGCAAAGTGCTGATCCACATTAACAACACCAATCCGATCCTCGATGAAGACTCGGCTGAGCGCGCGTTGCTGGCGCGGCGGGGGATTGAGGTGGCTTTTGATGGCATGAGTATTGAGCTGTAGCTCATGGCCTCTTCGCGGGCGAGCCTCGCTCCTGCAAGTTTTGTGTCGTGCGCCACTTATGCCGTCGGCGAAACCTTGCAGGAGCGAGGCTTGCCCGCGAAGGTGTCAGCCGTAACACCGAGAAATCCGGAGAACCGCAATGACTGACCAACCCATGTCCCCCGCCGAGTTCGAGCAAGCCCTGCGCGCCAAAGGCGCCTATTACCACATCCACCACCCGTTCCACCAAGCCATGTACGCCGGCCGTGCTACCTGCGAGCAGATTCAGGGCTGGGTCGCCAATCGCTTCTACTACCAGGTGAACATCCCGCTCAAGGATGCCGCGATCCTCGCCAACTGCCCGGACCGCGACGTGCGCCGTGAATGGCTGCAACGCATCCTCGACCACGATGGCGTCCCCGGCAGCGAAGGCGGCATTGAAGCCTGGCTGCGTCTGGGTGAAGCGGTGGGGTTGGACCGTGAGCAAATCCTTTCTCAGGAATTGGTGCTGCCTGGCGTGCGCTTCGCGGTGGACGCCTACGTCAATTTCGCCCGTCGCGCCTGTTGGCAGGAAGCGGCCAGCAGTTCGCTCACCGAACTGTTCGCGCCGCAGATCCATCAGTCCCGACTCGACGCCTGGCCCACCCATTACCCGTGGATCGACCCGGCCGGTTACGACTATTTCCGCACGCGCCTGAGCCAGGCGCGGCGCGACGTCGAGCATGGTTTGCGCATCACCCTGGCGCACTACGTCACGGTCGAAGGCCAGCAACGCATGTTGGAGATTCTGCAGTTCAAGCTCGACGTGCTGTGGAGCATGCTCGATGCGATGAGCATGGCCTATGAGCTGGGTCGGCCGCCGTATCACACCGTCTCCAAGCAGAATGTCTGGCACCGGGGGATCGCCCTGTGAACCTGATCGAACAGCCACCCGGTCCGCCCTTGTGGTTATTGGCCGAGCTGACCTATCGCTGCCCGTTGCAATGCCCGTATTGCTCCAACCCGCTGGATTTCGCCCAGCAAGGCGAGGAATTGAGTACCGAAGAATGGATTCGGGTGTTCCGCGAAGCCCGGGAGATGGGCGCGGCGCAACTGGGTTTTTCTGGCGGTGAACCATTGGTGCGACAGGACCTGGCCGAGCTGATCAAAGCGGCGCGGGACATGGGTTATTACACCAACCTCATCACCTCGGGCATCGGCCTGACCGAGCAGAAAGTCCGCGACTTCAAGGTCGCCGGGCTGGACCACATCCAGATCAGCTTTCAGGCCGCCGACGAGCAGGTCAACAACATGCTCGCCGGCTCGCGCAAGGCCTTCGCCCAGAAGCTCGCCATGGCCCGAGCAGTCAAGGCCCAGGGTTACCCGATGGTGCTGAATTTCGTCACCCACCGGCACAACATCGACCAGATCGCGCAGATCATCGACCTGTGCCTGGAACTGGAAGCGGACTTCGTCGAGCTGGCCACCTGTCAGTTCTACGGCTGGGCCGAACTCAACCGCGTCGGCCTGTTGCCAACCCGCGAGCAATTGCAGCGTGCCGAGCGCATCACCAACGAATACCGCGAGCGACTCAAGGCCCAAGGGCATCCCTGCAAGCTGATCTTCGTCACCCCGGATTACTACGAAGAACGCCCCAAGACCTGCATGAACGGCTGGGCCAACCTGTTTCTCGACATCACCCCGGACGGCACGGCACTGCCTTGTCACAGCGCCCGCCAGTTACCGGTGGAGTTTCCCAACGTGCGCGAACATAGCGTCTCGCACATCTGGACCGAATCCTTCGGCTTCAATCGCTTTCGTGGCGATGACTGGATGAAAGAGCCGTGCCGCTCCTGCGATGAGAAGCACAAGGATTTGGGTGGGTGTCGCTGCCAGGCGTTCATGCTGACCGGTGATGCCGAAAACGCCGACCCGGTGTGCAGCAAGTCGGCGCACCACGGGGTGATCCTCAAGGCCCGCGACGAAGCGGAAGCGCCGGGGCAGGGCATGGAACACCTTACGTTGCGTAACGAGAAAGCATCGCGGCTGATCTATCGCGGATAAACCAAGGACAACACAAATCCCCTGTAGGCGTGAGCCTGCTCGCGAAGAGGCCTGCACATTCAACATCCACATTGCCTGACCCACCGCTTTCGCGAGCAGGCTCGCTCCCACAGGGGATTTACGGTGAATACAATATCGGCCTGCTTGCTACCCATTGGTCTGATTGCATTCGCGTCGGGATGGGTTAGTGTGGTTCTACCTTCAAAACAATAAAAACAGGCTTTCCAATGAGCCAGAGTCTCAGCCAGCTGCGTAAATTCGTTTCGCCTGAAATCATCTTCGGTGCCGGTTGCCGGCACAACGTCGGCAACTGCGCCAAAACCTTTGGTGCGCGCAAGGTGCTGGTGGTCAGCGACCCCGGTGTGATTGCCGCCGGTTGGGTGGCCGATGTCGAAGCCAGCCTGCAAGCCCAGGGCATCGATTACTTTCTCTATAGCGACGTGTCACCCAACCCGCGGGTCGAGGAAGTCATGCTCGGCGCCGAGTTGTACAAGGAAAACCACTGCGATGTGATCGTTGCGGTCGGCGGTGGCAGCCCGATGGATTGCGGCAAAGGCATCGGCATCGTCGTCGCCCACGGGCGCAACATCCTTGAATTTGAAGGCGTGGACACCATTCGTGTGCCCAGCCCGCCGTTGATCCTGATTCCGACCACCGCCGGCACCTCGGCCGATGTCTCGCAATTCGTGATCATTTCCAACCAGCAAGAACGCATGAAGTTCTCCATCGTCAGCAAGGCCGTGGTGCCGGACGTGTCGCTGATCGACCCGGAAACCACCCTGAGCATGGACCCGTTCCTGTCGGCCTGTACCGGCATTGATGCGCTGGTGCATGCCATCGAAGCGTTCGTCTCCACCGGCCACGGGCCACTGACCGACCCGCACGCCCTGGAAGCGATGCGCCTGATCAACGGCAACCTGGTGCAGATGATCGCCAACCCGGGCGACATCGCCCTGCGCGAAAAAATCATGCTGGGCAGCATGCAGGCCGGACTGGCGTTCTCCAACGCGATTCTGGGCGCGGTGCACGCGATGTCCCACAGCCTCGGCGGCTTCCTCGATTTGCCCCACGGCTTGTGTAACGCGGTATTGGTGGAACACGTGGTGGCGTTCAACTACAGCTCGGCGCCGGATCGCTTCAAGGTGATCGCCGAGACCCTCGGCATCGATTGCCGTGGCCTCAATCACCGGCAGATCAGCGGACGGCTGGTCGAGCACCTGATAGCCCTGAAACACGCGATCGGCTTCCATGAAACCCTGGGGTTGCACGGGGTCAGCACCGCGGACATTCCGTTCCTGTCGCAACACGCCATGCACGACCCCTGCATCCTCACCAACCCGCGCGAATCCAGTCAGCGTGATGTCGAGGTCGTCTATGGCGAAGCCCTCTGACGAGCAGCAACGCGCGCTCGCCGGGCTACTGGGATTAGGCAGCCACTCGGCGCGCAAGAGCCATTACCCGGAACTCGCCGCACGGCTGGACGAGTTGGAAGCCGAGCGCAACCGCTACAAGTGGCTGTTCGAAAACGCCGTGCACGGGATCTTCCAGGCCAGCCTGCTGCAAGGCATGCGCGCCGCCAACCCGGCGCTGGCACGAATGCTCGGCTATCAGGACCCGCAAGAAGTGTTGTTTTCGCTGGCGGACCTGGCGAGCAACCTGTTTGTCGGCGGTGCCCGGGAGCTGGAGAACATCGGCGAAATCCTCCGCCACCAAGGCAGCCTGCACGGTTATGAAACCCAATTGCGGCGCAAGGACGGCAGCAGCCTCGACGTGTTGATGAACCTGTTGCTCAAACCCGATCAGGAAGGGCTGGTAGAGGGCTTTGTCGCCGACATCACCGAACGCAAAATCGCCCAGCAGCGCCTGCAACAACTCAATGACGAATTGGAGCAGCGGGTGACCGCGCGCACCGACGAACTGCTCGA
Organism: Pseudomonas sp. SJZ077; assembly: GCF_007993905.1. Classification (NCBI taxonomy): domain Bacteria; kingdom Pseudomonadati; phylum Pseudomonadota; class Gammaproteobacteria; order Pseudomonadales; family Pseudomonadaceae; genus Pseudomonas; species Pseudomonas sp. SJZ077. Next base: position 41,945 of record NZ_VIUJ01000028.1, on the reverse strand, counting down.
AGCCAATCGCAACCTGCAACAGCAGATCACCCAGCGTAAACAGATCGCAGAAGCGTTGCGCGACGCCCGGGACGCCGCCGAAGCCGCCAACCGCAGCAAGGACAAATACCTCGCTGCCGCCAGCCATGACTTGCTGCAACCGCTCAACGCCGCCCGTTTGCTGATCTCGACGTTACGCGAGCGCAAATTGCCGGATGTCGAGCAGGTGCTGGTGGAGCGCACGCACCAGGCCCTGGAAGGCGCTGAAGATTTGCTCACCGATTTGCTCGACATCTCCCGACTCGATCAGGCTGCCGTCAAGCCGGACGTCGCGTTGTACCGCCTCGACGAATTGCTCGCGCCGCTGGTCTCGGAGTTCCAGTCGGTGGCCGAGGCCGCCGGGTTGAACCTGCGGGTGCACATGGGCGACTACGCCATTCACACCGACTTGCGCTTGATGACCCGAATCCTGCGCAACTTTCTCAGCAACGCCTGCCGATATACCGATGAGGGCTGCATTCTGCTGGGGGCCAGACGGCGCGGCAACATGCTGCGCCTGGAAGTGTGGGACACCGGGCGCGGGATCGCGGCGGACCGGCTGGACTCGATCTTCCTCGAATTCAATCAACTGGACGTCGGGCGCGCCGCTGACCGTAAGGGCGTGGGGCTCGGACTTGCGATTGTCGAGCGTATCGCCAAGATCCTCGGCTATAAAATCGGCGTACATTCGCGCCCGGGACGCGGTTCGATGTTCAGCATTGACGTGCCGATTTCCCATGAGATTCCGCTACCGATCAGTCTGGCCGCGCCGCAGCCGGGTACGGGTAACCCGTTGCCGGGCCGGCGCCTGCTGGTGCTGGACAACGAAGTGAGCATTCTGGAGAGCATGAGCGCGTTGCTCGGGCAGTGGGGTTGCGAGGTGGTCATTGCCACGGATGAACACTCAGCGCTGGCGGCCTTGCAGGGGCGGGCGCCGGAACTGATTCTGGCGGACTACCACCTCGATCACGGGGTGGTGGGCTGTGATGTGGTGCGGCACTTGCGCGAGCATTTCAACCGGACGATTCCAGCGGTGATCATCACCGCCGACCGCACCGACCAATGTCGGCGCTCGTTGCAGCGACTCGACGCGCCGCTGCTGAACAAGCCAGTGAAACCCGGCAAGTTGCGTGCAGTGCTCAGTCAGATGTTGGGCTGATCAAGCCGGCGATAGTGCAGGCTGAAACCCAGTTCGGTGGATTGACCTTGCTCCAGCAGACGCAGCCCCGGCCGACCCGGCAAGTGGTGGGCGTTGACCGGATGGCTGACCGGTTCGATGCAGAAAAAACCCAGGCCCACCGGGCAGTAGAGCAGGTAGTTATCGCTGCCGGTGGCCTGGCATTCCAGTTCATAACCGAGCTCGGGTTGCTGGATCAGGCAATGACCGTCCCATTCGCAGAAACCGTTGTCGATCAGCGTGTCCGGCAGGGTTTTGAGCTGATGAAAGTCCCACTCGTCGGGCACGTCCATCCGTTCGGTCGGCAGTTTAGATTGATCGCATAACCAGACTTTTTCCGCTTGAGCCTGTAGTCGCGTGCCGGCGGTGCGCGGAAAGTACGGGTGCAGGCCGAGCCCATGCCACGCGGGGTGTTTGGCCAAGTGGGTGACGTGCAGATCGATACTCAATCGGCCCTCTTTCAGATGAAACCGCTGCCGGGCGCGATAGGCGAAGGGGGCAATGCTGTTGAGTTGCAGGACGACTTCGTCATGGGTCTGCGACATCACCTGCCACGGTTGTTGCCAGGCGCTGCCGTGAATCGGTAACGGATCGGTGAGGCTGTTGGGCGTCAAGGCGAGCCAGCCTTCGGGGCAGTCAAAACCTCCTTCGGCGATGCGGTTAGACCAGGGGACCAGGGGATAGCAGCCCAGCTTGCCCGGCAGGCCGGTGTTCAGCGCATGGGCGTCGTTGTGGCGCAGCAGCGGTTGCCCGGTACTGCGAACGGTCCAGTTGACAACGCTGCCGCCGAGTCCGGGGGCGAGGGTGAGGTGGGTGAGTTCGTCTTTGAGTTCGAGAATTTCTGGCGTCATGTTGACCCGCGATATTCAGGTTTTTCGGTAATGGGTGAACAGGCTGTTTGTAGGCGCCAGGCTTGCCGGCGAAGGCGCACTCAGGGACGCTTTCGCCGGCAAGCCTGGCGCCTGCAGAAAAAGTTTTACAACACCAAATGTGGCAACCACAGCGACAGCGCCGGAATGTAGGTCACGCCCAGCAGCACCAGGAACAGCACGGCATAGAACGGCAGCAGTGCCTTCACGGTTTTTTCGATACTGACTTTGCCCACGGCCGACCCCACAAACAATACCGCGCCCACCGGCGGCGTGATCAATCCGATCCCCAGGTTCACCAGCATGATCATGCCGAACTGCACCGGGTCCACGCCAATGCCCAGAATCACCGGCATCAGGATCGGCGTCAGGATCAGGATTAGCGGCGCCATGTCCATCACGGTGCCGAGCAACAGCAGCATGACGTTGATGCACATCAGAATCACGTAACGGTTGTCCGACAGGGTCAGGAACATCGTGGTGATCTTCGACGGAATCTGCATCAGCGTCATGATGTAGCCGAAGCTCGCCGCGAAGCCGATCAGGATCATCACGATCGAAATCGTCCGCACGGTGCGGTGCATCAGCTTCGGCAGTTCACTCCACTTGTAGTCGCGGTAGATGAACATGGTCACGAAGAACGACCACAGCACCGCAATCGCCGCCGATTCGGTAGCGGTGAAAATACCCGAGAGAATCCCGCCGAGGATGATGACCATCGCCATCAGGCCCCACATGGCTTCGCCGCAGATTTTCAGCGCCTGCTTCAAGGGGATGACTTCGCCCTTGGGGTAGTTGCGCTTTTTCGCGAAGATCAGGCACAGCACCATCAGGCACGCGCTCATCAGCAGGCCCGGGACGACGCCGGCCATGAACAGCGACGCAATCGACACCGTGCCGCCAGCGGCCAGGGAGTAGAGCACCGAGTTGTGGCTGGGCGGGGTCAGTAGCGCTTGCACCGAGCCGCTGACCGTGACGGCCGTGGCAAACTCCCGCGGGTAGCCGCGGCGTTCCATCTCAGGAATCAGCACCGAGCCGACCGAGGCGGTGTCCGCCACCGAAGAGCCGGAGATTGCGCCGAAAAAGGTCGACGCCATGATGTTGACCAGCGACAAGCCGCCACGGACAAACCCGACCAGCACACCGGCAAAGGCCACCAGCCTGCGGGACATGCCGCCCTCGGCCATGATCGCGCCGGCCAGTACGAAGAACGGAATCGCCAGCAACGAGAATTTGTTCACGCCGCCGGCGACCTGAATCATCAGCGCCTGGAACGGGATGTCGATCCACCACGCACCGATCAGGGCGGAAAGCCCCAGTGCGTAAGCGACCGGCATGCCGATCAGGATCAGTGCAATAAAACTGCCCAACAGAATCAACGCGTCCATTCAGGCAGCCCCTTCGCTTTCTTCAACCAGGTCGAAACGCACGACCCGACGGTTGCTCTGGTCACCGAGCAAGAGTTTTTCCAGGACAAAGATCAGCGTCAGCAACCCGCCAATCGGGATCGGCATGTAGGTGATGCCCACGCGCAGCGTCGGCATGGCGCTCATGAACTGGTTCCAGGTCGACAGGCAGAGCTTGGTGCCCCAGATAGTCATGAACAGGCAGATGGTCGCCATCAGCAGTTGCGAGACAATCGCCATCGCATTGCGCACTCCGGGGGGCATGCGGTCGGTGAGCATGGCCACGGCCATGTGCGCGCCGGCGCGGTAGCTGGCAGCGGCGCCGATGAAGGTGAAGACCATCATCAGCAAGATGGCGGTGGGCTCCGGCCAGCTTGAGCCGGTGCCGAGGACGTAACGGGCAAAGACGCCCCAGGGAATGATCAGGGAAATGGTCAGGACTGACAGACCGGCTACCCAGATGCAGGTCATGTAAATTTTGTCGTTGATGCGTAGCAGTAGATTCTTCATCGGGTTTCACCGTAACCGGGCGCGCACTGACATATACCCACGTCAATGGCGCCGGGCCTTTCATGAGGGCAAGGAGGGTTACTGAACGGCTTCGATGCGCTTGATCAGGTCGGCATAAGGTGCGCCGTATTTTTCGCGGATCGAGGCGGTTGCCTCATAGAAAGGTTTCTTGTCGACGGTGATGAACTTGACCCCGGCGGCCTTGAGTTTTTCTTCACTGCTGGCCGTCTTCGCGTCCCACAAGATGCGTTCTTGCGCCTGTGCGGCTTTGGCGGCTTTCTTCACCAGCGTCTGCTGCTCGGGGGTGAGTTTTTCCCAGGTGATTTTCGACATCACGATAGGCTCGGGCAGGATCAGGTGGCCGGTCAGGCTGTAGAACTTGGCGTTTTGATAGTGGTTGTGCTCAAGCAGCGTTGGCGGGTTGTTTTCTGCGCCATCGATCACACCGGTCTGCAAGGCACTGAAGATTTCGCCAGTGTCCATCGCGATACCGTTACCGCCCATGGCGTTGATGGTTTCGATGAACATGGGGTTGCCCATTACGCGGATCTTCATGCCTTTGAGATCCTCGGGGTTGTTGACCGGTTTTTTGGTGTAGATGTTGCGAGTACCGCCATCCATCCAGGCCAGGGCAACCAGGCCAAACTCGGAATCGGTGATTTTGGCCAGGATCTCGTCGCCGACTTCACCGTCAATGACCTTGCGCATGTGCGCCTGGTCGCGGAACACGAACGGCATGTTGAACACGTTCACGTCCGGCACCACCGGCCCGACGATACCGAGGCTGACCCGCGCCATCTGAATGGCGCCGACCTGGGCTTGTTCAACCACTTCTTTTTCCGAGCCGAGCACACCGCCGGCGAACATCTTGAAGGTCAGGGCGCCGTTGCTGTCGGCCACCAGAGTTTTGCCCAGTTGCTCCTCGGCCACCACGGTCGGATAACCAGTGGGGTGGATGTCGGCGAACTTGATTTCCAGCGCCTGAGCGGCACTGCTGAGGGTGAAGGCCAAAGGGAGTGCAGCGGCGAGCAAGGTGCGTTTGAAGTCCATGGGGGTGTCTCCAGTTTGTTATTTTTTTTGTATTCAAGGCGCAAGGGTGTAGCAGAAGCGGTTAAAGCAGATCGTTGAACAGCGGTTCCGGTAAACCTTTGACGCCGGGATTGAGCGCAAACACGCCGCCGGCCAGTGAGTGCGGGTCATCGTCGTCACCGGGGCGGATCGAGGTCACGAACAGCGTGTCCAGTCGACTGCCACCGAAGGCGCACATGGTGGGTTTTTTCACGGGTACGGCGAGGGAACGGTCCAGTCGGCCATCCGGGGTGAAGCGGTGAATCAGCCCGGCGTCGTTAGCGCAGATCCAGTAGCCGCCTTCGGCATCGACCGCAGCGCCGTCGGGGCGTCCGGGGAACTGATTCATGTCGACGAACAACCGCCGATTGGATGGCGTGCCGCTGTCGATGTCGTAATCGAAGGCCCAGATCTGCTGGACCAGGGGATGGGAATCAGACAGGTACATCGTCCGGCCGTCCGGGCTGAAGCCCAGGCCGTTGGGCACAATGAACCCGCCGAGTTGCGCTTCGAGCGGTCCGCGTTGCCCGGCGCTGTAGCGATACAACGTGCCATCGGCGGCGTTGGCGCCCATGTTCAGCACCATGCTGCCGGCCCAGAAACGGCCCTGAAGATCACAGCGACCGTCGTTCAGGCGCATGTCGACGCGGGCGTGATCGACGTGGGCCAGCAGTTCGCTGTCGAGGCTGCCGTCGTTGTGCGGCTGCAAATGGAAGAAGCCGCTTTCCATCCCGGCCACCCAACCGCCATTGCGGTGACGGGCGATGCAGGCGAGCATCTGCGGGGCTTTCCAGGCATTGACATGACCGCTGTCGGCGCTCCAGCGCTGCAATCCACCGGCAGGAATATCCACCCAGTACAGGGCGTTTTCCTCGGGGACCCAGACTGGGCTTTCTCCTACCGCGTTACGGGCATCAACAATCAATTCGGCTTGCATGGCAACTCATTCCCTTGGATTTTTGTTGTGGGGATCAAGTGAAGTCAGCGGTTTCAGTCACCGAACGGGCCGGACGCCACAAACGCGCCGCCCTGGTAAACCATGCCCGGGTCGTCCGCCGCAGGCATCTGCTGCGCTTCGACTTTTTCGCGGAACACTTCAGAGCTGTCCTGCGGTGCATAGCCCAAGGCGGTCGCGAAACGGTTGTCCCACCAGACGTTCTTGTTGTCGGACATGCCGTACACCACGGTGTGCCCGACGTTCGGCGCGTACAGCGCGCGTTCGAGCAAGTGGGTCAGGTCGCCGAAACTCAGCCAGGTGCTCATCATTCTGCGGTTCTGCGGTTCCGGGAACGAGGAGCCGATGCGGATGCTGACGGTCTCGATGCCGTAGCGATCGAAATAGAAACTGGCCATGTCTTCGCCGTAGGACTTGGACAAGCCGTAATAGCTATCCGGGCGGCGAGGGCAGTGGGCGTCGATGATTTCGCCTTGCTTGTAGAAGCCGATGACGTGGTTGGAACTGGCGAAAATCACCCGTTTCACGCCATGGCGGCGTGCGGCCTCGTAGATGTGGAAAACCCCACAGATGTTGGCACCGAGGATCTCTTCAAACGAGTGCTCCGTCGAGACGCCGCCAAAGTGCAGGATCGCGTCCACCCCTTCGACCAGTTGGTGGACGGCCTGCTTGTCCGCCAGGTCGCATTTGACGACTTCTTCGCGGTCATCGGTGGCGGGGGGCATGTCGGCGATGTCCGACAGGCGAATGACATTGGCATAAGGGCGCAGGCTTTCGCGTAGCACTTTACCGAGGCCACCGGCGGCACCGGTCAGCAACAGGCGATTGAAAGGGGCTGTGGAAGTGGTGGTCATGGGAGTCCCTTGGGGCGCTATTATTGTTGTAGGTTGTCGTATGACTTTGTTGAAGTATCGTAAGGCTTTCCGAGTCTTGTCAACGCGACTTTGGTTGAAAATGACGGAGGGTCATTTCACACATCCCTGTGATAAGAGGATCTTCTGACCACAGGATTGATGTGAGCCTGCAAGGGATGTCTGCCTTACAGCAACGAAATCGGGTAACTGATGAAAATGCGGTTTTCATCGAATTCGTTGGTGCTGAAGCTCTTGCGGATGGTCGCGTTGCGCCATTTGACGTTGAGGTTCTTCAGCGGGCCGCTTTGCACGGTGTAGGCCAGTTCCGACTCGCGGCCCCACTCCTTGCCATCGGTGATCGTCCCGGTGTGCACGTTATCGCCGCTGATGTAGCGGTTCATCATCGTCAGGCCCGGGACGCCGAGGGCGACGAAGTTATAGTCGTGACGCAACTGCCAGGATTTTTCCTTGGCGTTGTCGTAGCTGGAGTTGTAGCTGTCGTTGGCCAGGGTGCCGCCGCTGGTGCCGTTGACCCGCATCCAGACATCGTCGCCGCTGAGTTTTTGCAGGCCGACGTAGAAGGTGTTGCCGCCATATTTGGCCGAGAGCATGGCGAATGCGGTTTTGTTGTCGAGGTCGCCAGCGAAGGCGCTGCCGTCTTCCTTGCCGATGAAGTAACCGAGGTTGGCGCCCAGGGTCCAGTCGCCGATGGGCTGGCTGTGGCTCAGGTTGAAATATTGCTGCTGGTAAATGTCGCTGAGTTCCGAGTACCAGACGCCGACCTGGGTGCGCTTGTCGTTGAACGCGTATTCGCCGCCGCCGAAGTTGAAGCGGTCCGAGGTGAACGCGGCCTTGGTGTTCATGGACATGTCTTCCATGCTCGCATCGTTGCGCGGGCTGTTCTGGCGGAACTGGCCGCCGTAGAGCGTCAGGCCGCTGATCTCGGTGGACGTCACCTGGCCGCCACGGAAGGTTTGCGGCAGCGAGCGGCCGTCGTCGGAGCGCAGGATCGGCAGCACCGGCATCCATTCCCCGACCTTCACTTCGGTTTTGGAGATTTTGCCTTTGAGGGCCACGCCCATGCGGCCGAAATTGTCGGCCGGGCGGCCGTCGTCGTGGATCGGCAGCAGCTGGGTGCCGCCTGTGCCTTTGCCGCCGTCGAGTTTTTGCGAGTACAAGCCCAGCACATCCACACCGAAACCGACCGGGCCCGGGGTGAATCCGGACCTGGCGTCGAGGATGAAGTTTTGCGTCCATTCCTCAGCCTTGCCCTGGGGATAGGCCGGGTTGGTGTAATTGCGATTGATGTAGGCGTTACGCAGGTTCAACGTGGCTTTGGCGTCATCAACGAAACCTTCTGCATAGCTGGTCATCGGCAAGGCGAAGGCCAGGCCGCTGCAACCGATCAGGCTCAGGGTGGTGCGGCATACAAAGGTCGGGCGAGGGGTGCTGGCGAAGGAATTGCGGACGAGTTTGCTCACAGTGACGCTCCCTTGTTTCTTGTTGTTTTTATTTTTTGTCATACGTCGTCGTACAACATTGGGGCGATTATTTGCGGGGCTTTCAGGGATTGTCAATCAGAAGTTATACGATGACTTGCGCCGGTGTGCTCGAATCCCTGTGGGATCCGGTTCGGCTCACGATTGTCGGGGGCAAGGAGCCGAGGAGACACCGCTGCTGCCTCGGAGGCCGGTCGAAAGGAGCGCCAGTTTACCTGCGAGTGAAGTTTCGTTTTTCCCTTGTCGCCGCGAGCTAGAGCGGATGCTAGTCTTGGCCAACGCTGTTGTCAGGGAGCCCTCATGGGCAATCACAAGATCGAGATTCGTCGCAGTAACGTCGAGAAGATTTTGCTGGGGGCCGAAAAGGTCTTCGCCGAAAAAGGCTTCGGCGGCACCGCCATGGCCGACATTGCCGCCGAAGTGCAACTGCCGCGCTCCAACCTGCATTACTACTTCAGCACCAAAAGCGAGCTGTACAGCGCCGTGCTGTTGGGTTTGCTGGAAGTGTGGAAGCAGGACGCGCTGTGCTTCGAGATGTTCGACGATCCGCGCGTGGTGCTCAGCAGCTACATCCGCGCCAAGATGAACCACTCGCGCAGCCGGCCTTATGGGTCAAAAGTCTGGGCCAATGAAATCATCCACGGCGCCCCCACCCTGGGCGTAGCGCTGGACGCGAGCCTGTACGACTGGGCCAAGATGAAAGAAGCGAAAATCCGCCAGTGGGTGGACGACAAACGCATCCTGCCGGTGGAGCCTTCAAGCCTGCTGTACATGATCTGGGCGTCGACCCAGCATTACGCGGACTTTGATCATCAGGTGAATATCCTCAACGACCATCAGCCGCTGTCGGACATGCAGTTCGAACGGGCGGTGCAGACGGTGACGAGTGTGATTTTGCGGGGGATCGGGTTGGAGCCTTGAGGTTTGCGGTGGAGCTGACGGACTCTTCGCGGGCAAGCCTCGCGCCTACAGGGCCAGCGTCGATTAATTAATCGTGGATCGACACAAAACCTGTAGGAGCGAGGCTTGCCCGCGAAGACGCAGGCGAAGGCTCAGGCGACGCAGATCTCAAACGGCAACATGGTAGGGATTTCGTGGGTCATGATTCCAATCCAGAAACGGCTTGCCGTTCTCCATCGGCACCATCTCGATGCAATCCTCCACCGGGCAGGTGATCTGGCACAGGTTGCAGCCGACGCACTCATCATCAATCACTTCATACTTATGCGTTCCGTCCGCTTGCTTCAAACTGGCCACCGCCTGGTGCGAGGTATCTTCGCAAGCAATGTGGCAGCGTCCGCAGCCAATGCACGCGTCCTGATCAATCTTCGCAATCACTTGATAGTTGATGTCCAGGTACTTCCAGTCCGTGGTATTGCCCACTGCGCGACCGGAAAACTCCGGGATGCTGGCGTAACCCTGACTGTCCATCCAGCGTGACAGACCGTCCTTCATCTCCTCGACAATCCGGAAGCCATGCAGCATCGCCGCGGTGCACACCTGGACCGAGCCGCTGCCCAGGGCGATGAATTCCGCGGCATCACGCCAGCTGCCAATGCCGCCAATGCCAGAGATCGGCAAACCCTGAGTCTGCGGATCACGAGCGATTTCGGCGACCATGTTCAGCGCAATCGGCTTCACTGCCGAACCGCAATAACCACCGTGGGTGCTTTGGCTGCCCACGGCGGGATTGGCGACCATGCGCTCCAGATTGACGCTGGTGATCGAGTTGATGGTGTTGATCAGCGACACCGCATCGGCCCCGCCGCGATGGGCCGCACGGGCGGCGACGCGGATGTCGGTGATGTTCGGCGTGAGCTTGACGATCACCGGCAGCGAGCAATAGGTCTTGCACCAACGGGTGACCTGCTCGACGTACTCCGGCACCTGGCCGACCGCCGCGCCCATGCCGCGTTCCGGCATGCCGTGGGGACAACCGAAGTTCAATTCGATGCCGTCGGCGCCGGTGGCTTCCACCAGCGGCAGGATGAACTTCCACGACTCTTCGACGCAGGGCACCATCAGCGACACGATCAGCGCGCGGTCCGGCCAGTCCTTTTTGACCTGGGTGATTTCCCGCAGGTTGATCTCCAGTGAGCGGTCGGTGATCAGCTCGATATTGTTGAAGCCCACCACTTCACGGTTGGCACCGAAGAGCGCGGAGTAACGCGACGACACGTTCACCGCTGCCGGGTCTTCACCCAGGGTTTTCCAGACCACGCCGCCCCAGCCAGCCTCGAAGGCACGAACCACGTTGTAGGCCTTGTCGGTCGGCGGCGCGGAGGCCAGCCAGAACGGATTCGGCGATTTGATGCCGGCGAAGACAATCGAAAGATCGGCCATTTACGCAGCCTCCACGTTGAGCATCAGTTGAGCGTTGATGGCCTCGGCCGCCCGTTTGCCATGCTGCACGGCTTGCACGGTGAGGTCCTGATCGAGGCTGGTGCAGTCGCCACCGGCATACACGCCGGGAATGCTGGTACGCAGCTGTTCATCGACCTGGATTCGATCACCCTGGCGTCTGAGTTCGCGTGCCAGCGGATCGGCGAGGGCGCTGGCATCGAAGGCCTGGCCGATGGCTTTGAAGATCGCGTCGGCGGCCAGCTCGAAGGTTTCGCCGGTGGTTTGCAGACGACCGTCCACCAGGTGCGTGCGGGCGAAGCGCATGCCGCGCACGTTGCCTTGGTCATCGAGCAGCACTTCTTCGGGTTGCGCCCACGTCAATAAGCGCACCTGATTGGCCTTGGCAATGTCCTGCTCGTGACCGGTGGCGCCCATTTCCTCGACACCACGGCGGTACACCAGATTCACGTCGTGAGCGCCGAGGCGGGCCATTTGCACGGCCATGTCGATGGCCGTATTACCGGCGCCGAGGACGATGCAATGATCGGCCAGCGGCAATTGGCTCAGGTCATCGGCCTGACGCAGTTCGCGGATGTAATCGGTGGCAGCGAGCAGGCCGGGGGCGTCTTCGTGAGGCAAACCGAGTTGCTTGCTGGCGGCCAGGCCGAGGCCAAGGAACACCGCGTCGAATTGCTGATGCAGTTCGCTGAGGGTCAGGTTTTCGCCGAGTTTTTGGCCGTGACGGATTTCGATGCCGCCAATCTGCAGCAGGAACTCAAGCTCCTTCTGCGCATAGTCATCCACCAGTTTGTACTTGGCGATCCCGTATTCGTTGAGGCCGCCAGCCTTTTCCCGTGCTTCGAAAATCACCACGTCGTGGCCATGCATCGCACTGCGGTGAGCGCAGGACAACCCGGCCGGGCCGGCACCGACCACAGCGATGCGTTTGCCGGTGGTGGCGGCGCGCTGGAAGGGGTGTTCGCTGAAGTGCGCGTTGTCGACGGCGTAACGTTGCAACAGGCCGATCAATACCGGTGCGCACTCGTGGTCGTTGTTGCGCACGCAGGCTTGCTGGCAGAGGATTTCCGTCGGGCACACCCGTGCGCAGCTGCCGCCGAGGATGTTCGCCGAGAGGATTTTCTGCGCGGCGCCCTGGACGTTGTCCTGATGGATATTGCGGATGAATGACGGGATATCGATCTCGCTCGGGCAGGCATTCACGCACGGCGCGTCGTAGCAATACAGGCAGCGCGAAGCTTCCAGATGCGCCTGACGGTCGTTGAGTGGCGGTGCCAGGTCGGTGAAGTGGCCGGCGAGGGCGGCCGCATTCTCATAGGGATGCGGGAGGTGGTTCAGGGACTTGATCACGGTGTTGGCCTCACGGTTATTGAGGTACTGCCTCTGATGGGCATTGGTTTTGTGTTGTCGCTGCCGGCCTCTTTGCGGGCTAGCCTCGCTCCTGTTTTTTGGAATGCGTGCCACTGTAGGAGCGAGGCTTGCCCGCGAAGGCCGAAGGCCTCGATTTTCAGCGTTTCACGGCAGTCGGCTTATTCTGCTCAGCCCGCTTGCTCAGCAAGTCAAACACCGCCGGATACGCCGGCCGTTCGACATACCGCCCGGCACCACGCTCAGCGCGCAGATCACCATCGGCCCACACCACCCGGCCCTGGCTCACGGTATGGCTCGGCACACCGCGCACGGTCTTGCCTTCGAAGATGTTGAAGTCGACCTGCTGGTGGTGAGTCTTCGCCGAAATGGTCCGCGTGCCCTCCGGATCCCACAGCACCAGGTCCGCATCAGCGCCCACGCGGATCGCACCTTTACGCGGGTAGAGGTTGAAGATCTTCGCGGTGTTGGTGGAGGTCAGCGCCACGAAGTGCTGCATCGACAAACGGCCGGTGTTGACCCCTTCATCCCAGAGCACAGCCATGCGGTCTTCGATACCGGCAGTGCCATTGGGGATTTTGCTGAAGTCATCTCGCCCGGCGGCTTTTTGTTCGGCACAGAAGCAGCAGTGGTCAGTGGCGGTGGTGTGCAGGTTGCCTGATTGCAAACCGTGCCAAAGCGCTTCCTGGTGGCCGCGAGGACGGAAGGGCGGGCTCATTACGTAACCGGCGGCGGTCTGCCAGTCCGGGTGTTGGTAGACGCTGTCGTCCAGCAGCAGATGCCCGGCCAACACTTCGCCGTAGACCTGCTGGCCCTTGCTGCGGGCGTAGGTGATTTCGTCCAGCGCTTCCTTGGTCGAGACATGCACCAGGTACAGCGGCGTGCCCAGGGTTTCAGCAATGCGGATTGCCCTGCTCGCGGCTTCGCCTTCCACTTGAGAAGGTCGCGACAATGGATGCGCTTCGGGACCGGTGATGCCCTGGGCCATCAACTTGCGTTGCAGGTGATAGACCAGCTCACCGTTTTCCGCGTGCACGGTCGGAACCGCGCCCAACTCCAGGCAGCGCTCGAAACTTGCTACCAGGGTGTCGTCGGCGGCCATGATCGCGTTCTTGTACGCCATGAAATGCTTGAAGCTGTTGACCCCGTGCTGGCTGACCAGCTCCGCCATTTCCTCGCGCACCTGGTCACTCCACCAGGTAATGGCGACATGGAAACCGTAATCCGACGCCGACTTCTCGGCCCAGCCGCGCCACTGATGAAACGCCTCCATCAAGGATTGCTGTGGGTTGGGAATCACGAAGTCGATAATCGACGTGGTGCCACCGGCAAGGCCTGCCGCAGTACCACTGAAAAAGTCTTCACTGGCCACGGTGCCCATGAAGGGCAGTTGCATGTGCGTGTGCGGGTCGATGCCGCCGGGCATCAGGTATTGGCCGCTGCCGTCGAGCACTTCGGCGCCGGCCGGAACATCAAGATTGTCGCCGATGGCTTTTATCACGCCGTCGGCGCAATAGACGTCGGCGCGATAACTTTCATCATGGGTAATAACGGTGGCGCCACGGATCAACAGAGACATTCCGAGTTCCTCGCAGGCAATGACCGACTTATGTCAGTTCTAAATGTTTTATATGAAGCCGGCGCAAACAGGTGTATTCCTGTCAGCGCTGTCAGGAATAGAAACTAGTCTGAGTTTATGGAATGAGCAAGAATATTTTTTATAAGCTTATTGCTGTTTTAACATATTGATAAATAACGATTAAATTGTGAAATCACCAAAATGGTGTGGTCCTGAACCATTTTGACGCACTTGACAGGTTCTCAAAATGAACGAGATTTCTTATGTGAAATCAGCTGCTTGAGGATGGTCTATGGTTGATGCGCAACTTTGAAAAAAAAGACCCATGCACCAGATTGAGCCCTGACGGTTCGGACAACTTGCCCGGCATTCGGCCTGAGTGAACAGGCAAGTAACCGAGGGACTATTTGGACGGTATATAAAAACTGATAAACATCAGTTGGTTGCGAAGTTTTTGTGGAACTGCCCGATGCGCAAACGGGGTGCCCGGCACGCTTATTGATGCCAACAGCCCCTGATGAGCAAAAAATAATTCAAAGAACAGTGGAGCGGCCATGCAACAGATCAGATCGCAAGTGACCGAGCGCGACGGCTTGTTTGAGCTCGAAGCCGGCAGCGACGTCCTCGACAGTCCCCGTTACAACCACGACATGGCACCGACCAAGGTGCGTGAACGAACCTGGAACAAATGGCACATTACCGCCCTGTGGGTTGGCATGGCGATCTGCGTGCCGACCTACACCCTCGGCGGCGTACTCACCGCTTATTTCGGTCTGAGTGTCGGCGAAGCACTGCTGGCGATTCTGTTCGCCAATATCATCGTACTGATCCCGCTGACCCTGAACGCCTTCCCCGGTACCAAGTACGGCATTCCGTTTCCGGTGCTGCTGCGTTCGTCCTTCGGCATCCTCGGCTCCAACGTTCCTTGCCTGATTCGGGCGCTGGTGGCGTGCGGCTGGTTCGGCATTCAGACCATGTTTGGCGGACTGGCCATTCACCTGTTTCTCGGCTCGGTGTTCGACGGCTGGAAAGCCCTGGGCGGCACCGGCGAGGTGATTGGCTTCATGGTGTTCTGGGCCTTGAACCTGTGGGTGGTGATTCGCGGTGCGGACTCGATCAAATGGCTGGAAACCCTTTCGGCGCCGCTGTTGGTGCTGGTGGGTGCAGGGCTGCTGGTGTGGGCCATGCCGAACGTGTCGATGACCGAACTGATGGCGATCCCGCCCAAGCGCCCGGAAGGCGCCAGCGTGGTCAGTTACTTTGCCGCCGGGCTGACCGCGATGGTCGGGTTCTGGGCCACGTTGTCCCTGAACATTCCGGACTTCAGTCGTTATGCGAAAAGCCAGAAGGACCAGATCGTCGGGCAAATCATCGGACTGCCCCTGACCATGTTCCTGTTCGCCTCGCTGGGCGTGGTAATGACGGCGGCCTCGGTCAAACTGGTGGGCGTCAGCGTCTCCGATCCGGTCACCCTGATCGGTCACATTCAGAGCCCGGTCTGGGTCGCGGTGGCCATGGCGCTTATCATCATTGCCACGTTGTCCACCAACACGGCGGCCAACATCGTGTCGCCGACCAACGATTTCCAGAACGTCGCGCCCAAGCTCATCAACCGCACGAAGGCGGTGATCCTCACTGGCCTGGTCGGCCTGGCGCTGATGGCCCATGAGCTGTTGAAGAAGCTTGGATTGATCGTTTCGGACCTGAGCCTGGAGACGGTTTACTCCAACTGGTTGCTGGGTTATTCGAGCCTGTTGGGCCCGATCGCCGGGATCATGGTGGTGGACTATTTCCTGATCAAGAAACAGCAACTGGACTTGGCCGGTCTGTATCGCGATGACGTGTACCCGGCGTGGAACTGGTTCGGGTTTATCGCGTTTGGCGTGCCGGTGGCGTTGACGCTGCTGTCCCTGGGCAGCGATGCGTTCAGCTGGTTCTACAGTTATGGCTGGTTTACCGGCTCGGCGCTGGGGGGGCTGATTTATTACGGGTTGTGCTCAATGCGGCCTAGCGCGTCAATCGCGAAATCTGCGGTGTGAGCACTGGCCTCTTCGCGGGCAAGCCTCGCTCCTACAGGTTCGCGTATTCCTTGCAGGAGCGAAGCTTGCTCGCGAAGACGGCCTCAAAAACACCAAACAAATATTCATAAGAACTGCCTGAGGAGATCACCATGAACGCTGCTGTAGACGTTCTGCAGTCCACCCATCAGCACATCAACCGCGACCGCCTGTGGCAGTCGCTCATGGACCTGGCCAAACTCGGCGCCACGGTCAAGGGTGGCGTCTGTCGCCTCGCCCTGACCGACCTCGACCGCCAGGCCCGGGACATTTTCGTCAACTGGTGCGAGGAGGCCGGTTGCACCGTCAGCGTCGACGCCGTCGGCAACATCTTCGCTCGCCGCCCCGGCCGCAACCCGAACCTGCCCCCGGTGATGACCGGCAGCCACATCGACACCCAACCCACCGGCGGCAAGTTCGATGGCTGCTTCGGTGTGCTGGCCGGCGTCGAGGTGCTGCGTACCCTCAATGACCTCGGCGTTGAAACCGAGGCGCCGCTGGAAGTGGTGGTCTGGACCAACGAAGAAGGCTCGCGCTTCGCCCCGTGCATGATGGGCTCCGGCGTGTTCGCGGAAAAATTCACCCTCGAAGAAACCCTGGCCAAGGTCGATGCCGATGGCGTCACCGTTGGCGAAGCGTTGAATGCCATTGGTTACGCCGGCCCACGCACGGTCAGCGGCCATGCCGTCGGTGCCTATTTCGAGGCGCACATCGAGCAAGGCCCGATCCTCGAAGACGAACACAAAACCATCGGCATCGTCATGGGCGCCCTCGGCCAGAAATGGTTCGACCTGAAACTGCGCGGCGTTGAAGCCCACGCCGGCCCGACGCCGATGCACCTGCGCAAGGACGCCCTGGTCGGCGCTGCCGTGATTGTCGGCGCAGTGAACCGCGCCGCTCTCGGCCATCAACCTCATGCCTGCGGCACCGTCGGATGCCTGCAAGCCTATCCCGGCTCACGCAATGTCATCCCCGGCGAAGTGCGCATGACCCTGGATTTCCGTCATCTGGAACCGGCGCGCCTGGACTCGATGATCGTCGAAGTCCGTGAAGTCATCGAAACCACCTGCGAGGAGCACGGCCTGACCTTCGAACTGACACCCACCGCCGACTTCCCGCCGCTCTACTTCGACAAGGGTTGCGTCGAAGCGGTACGCGGGGCTGCGCAAGGTCTGGGGCTGTCGCACATGGACATCGTCAGCGGAGCAGGTCACGACGCGATCTTCCTCGCTGAACTCGGCCCGGCCGGGATGATCTTCGTGCCGTGCGAAGGCGGCATCAGCCACAACGAAATCGAAAATGCCGCGCCGGATGATCTGGCGGCAGGGTGTGCGGTGTTGTTGCGGGCGATGCTGGCCGCGTCGGCGGCGATTGCCAGCGGCCAGATGGCGGCCTGAAACGCGAACATGATCGTAGACTTTGGCAGCGCCTGCGCCGCTGGAGCCTACGATCTACAGTGATTCGGTTACACGCCTGCCCGGATACGAGAAACCCCGGGTAGATAGGATCTACCCGGGGTTTCCTGTTTCAAACGGCCCAAAGCCATTAATCAATAGCGCTGATACTTCGAACCAAACTCAGGGCGGTTTTCCGCGACGTAGAGTTTGCTGGCCTGACTGTCTTTGTGATCAACGCCGACAGTGTTCACGTTCAATGTTGCCGGTTGGCTGACTTTGGCTGCCGCAACGACTTGCGAGGTGGCATGTGGGGCGGCGATGGCGGATGTTGCGCCAAGAACCGACAGGGCGAAACCAAGACCAATGATGCTTTTCATGATGTTGCTCCAGTAGAGTGGGGAGAAGATGTGGCCACTGTAGTGCTGGAGCGTCGCGATGAGAAAACACCCTTGCGCATAGTTGATATCGAGCGCGTTGATCCACTGTCAGCGGGGGGTGGTGTCGCTGGGCCAACGCTGCCTGAGTCGTTCGAGACGTCCGTCGCGTCTCATTTCATCCAGCGCCTGTTACCAGCGCGCCACCACCACGCCGCCCGGGGCCGGCTCGCTTCCACATTTGATCTCTGGCGGTTTGCAGAGTTTGATCAGTAACGCTGATATTTGGAACCGAACTCAGGGCGATTCTCCGCGACGACAACACCCCCTTGTACGGCATTCTTCGGGCTGATCGACGCGACACGTTCGCGCAGTTCTTGCAGGCGATCCGCGCCGCCTTCAGCCACACGCTCACGAAGCTCTTGCAGGCGATCAGCACCGCCTTCGGCAACGCGGTTCTCGATCAGGCGATCGGAACCACCTTCAGCAACACGATTGTTTTGCAGGTTTTCAGAGCCATATTCAGCGACGCGATTCTGTTGCAACCGGTCCGAGCCACCTTCCACCAACAGTTGCTGGATCTGGCTGTGGGACGCAGCGCTTACGGTATTGGCCGACGCCAGGTTCGACAGGCCGAGGCCGCCAACCAATGCCAGACCGAGTACCAGGGACGAGACTTTCGGGAAGTTGAACATGGGTGATTCTCCGTGCGCTTGAATGTGTGTGGGTCGGTAGCTGCTGCTATCCGGTGAACACAGTTAAACGCCCGGGTGTATCGGTGATGTGTACTTGAACGCGCTGAAATCGGCTTATACGTATCCGTTCGGGGTTCTTATACAGACGGATACAAAACCCTTGCCTCAGAGTTGCTACAAGGGTTGTGCCGCGAGGGTGAGCTCGGCGCACAGGCCGCCGCCTTCGCATGGCGTTGAACGCCTTGGCGGAATGGGCGACTTCGGTCGGGCCTTTTTCGTCCAGATGCACCGCGTGGGTGTTCGGATCCAGGGTGTCCACTGCCTGGGCGAGGCGGGTGAGGGGGCGGATGGCGACCCTGACCGCCAGCCAGGTGCAGATCAATAAAAGGGTCAGTTGCACCAGCAGCACCATCGGCAGCCACGAGGACAACGGCATCACCGATGGCCGGACGTCGATGGTCAGCGGGCTGCCGTCGGCGAGTTTCAGGTGTGCCTGGAAGTGCTGTTGCGCACCTTGGATGCGAGTAAACGCCAAGGCATATTGCGCACCGACAGCGTCCGTGGCCAATGCAGGTAGCGTTTCATGATTCGGCGCCGAGCAATTCCACGGGATAGGAGAACACGTAGCCTTCGCTGCGCACGGTTTTGATGTAGGTCGACTCCCGGGAGTCATCCATCAGCCGTTGGCGCAGACGGCTCACCAGCAAGTCGATGGAGCGGTCGAACAGGTCGGCGTCGCGGCCCTGGGTGAGGTTGAGCAACTGGTCGCGACTGAGCACGCGCTGCGGGTGATCGAGGAATACCCGGAGCAAGCGGTACTCGGCGCCACTGAGTGCAACCATCGTGTCGTCTTCGTCCAGCAAGTGGCGGGCGGTGGTGTCCAGGCGCCAGCGGCCGAACCCCAGCAACCGGCCGCTTTCGGTGATGAGCAGGTTGGGCGGCAGCATCCGGGTGCGTCGCAGTACGGCGTTGATCCGCGCCAGCAGTTCGCGGGCGGAGAACGGTTTGGTCAGGTAATCGTCCGCGCCCATTTCCAGGCCGAGGATGCGGTCGGTTTCGTCGTTGCGGGCGGTGAGCATCAGGATCGGCGTGGCCTTGTGTTTGCCTGAGCGCAGTTCGCGGCACAGCAGCAGGCCGTCATCGCCGGGCATCATGATGTCGAGCACAATCAGGTCTACGGTGTTGGTTTCAAGAAAGCTGCGCATCTGCCGGCCATCGGCAACCACGGTGGTGCGCAGGCCGTTCTTTTTCAGGTAATTACCGACCAGTTCACGGATCTCGCGATCGTCATCGACGATCAGGATGTGGTTCACGTGTTCCATTGCTCAAACCTCTTGTTATTCGCACGTCGCGCATTCTAGGGAGCCACGCCGCACCTGCCTGCCGGCCTTTGTATCTCACTGTATCTGGAGATGACTTTGATACAGGGGCATACAAGTCGGTTTTTTTCAGGGGCGGGTGTATTGAACTGTATCGGTTGCCCTGTGTGACACCTTACGCCTTAGTAGTCCCGGTTTTACGACACATGGAAGATACCTCCGGCCGTTTAAATGGGGATATCAAGAAGGTGATTTCCACTGTAGAAGACGGCGGGGAAAATTGCGGGATTGTGAATGCGCGGATGACGTATCTGGATTCGAGCGGTACGCAGAAGGTGTTGGATTACAGCAAGTTTGCGGCGTGTGGCAATCAGGGTGGCTGATCTTGGCGGCCTTCGGGCCGAACAGATTCCCCGGATTTACCCGTTCAACCTGTAGGAGCGAGCCTGCTCGCGGATAGCGGTCGTACAGGCAACAGCACAGTTGGATGTACCGGCCTCATCGCGAGCAACCTCGCTCTCACAAGGCCGACTCGCGATGTTACAGCTCACATAAGCTTCGTTATGCAACCACCTGATAACACGGAACATAAGCCGCGCCACCCGGCAGTTTCATCCGGTGCTGCGCAACGAAGGCCTTGAGCAATTGATCAAGCGGATGCATGACCGCCGCATCGCCCCGGATCTGGTAAGGGCCGTGTTCTTCGATCAGGCGGATGCCCTTGTCCTTGACGTTGCCGGCGACGATGCCGGAGAACGCGCGGCGCAGATTGGCCGCCAGTTCGTGGGGTGGCAGGTCGCGGCTGAGTTTGAGGTTGGCCATGTTTTCGTGGGTCGGGTCGAACGGGCGCTGGAAGCCTTCGTCGATTTTCAGCAGCCAGTTGAAATGGAACGCGTCATTGCGCTCGCGGCGGAACTGTTTGACCGCTTTGAGGCCTTGGGTCATCTGGCGCGCGACTTCGGCCGGGTCGTCGATGATGATTTCGTAGTGTTGTTTCGCGGCGTCACCCAGCGTTGCGCCGACAAACGCGTCGAGTTGCTCCAGATACGGCGCCGCATGTTTCGGCCCGGTGAGCACCACGGGGAAGGGCAGGCCTGCGTTGTCCGGGTGCATGAGGATGCCGAGCAGGTACAGGAACTCTTCGGCTGTGCCGGCGCCGCCCGGGAAAATGATGATGCCGTGGCCCACGCGCACGAAGGCTTCCAGGCGTTTCTCGATGTCCGGCAGGATCACCAGTTCGTTGACGATCGGGTTCGGCGCTTCGGCGGCGATGATGCCGGGCTCGGTCAAACCGAGGTAGCGGCCACCGTGGATGCGTTGCTTGGCGTGGGCGATGGTCGCGCCTTTCATCGGGCCTTTCATCACGCCGGGGCCGCAACCGGTGCAGATGTCGAGGCTGCGCAGGCCCAGTTCATGGCCGACTTTCTTGGTGTATTTGTATTCTTCGGTGTTGATCGAGTGGCCACCCCAGCACACCACGATCTTCGGCTCGACACCGGGGCGCAGGGTGCGGGCGTTGCGCAGCAGGTGGAAGACGTAGTCGCTGATGCCCTGGGAGGTGCTCAGGTCGATGCGCTGGGCGTCGAGCTCGTTTTCGGTGTAGACGATGTCACGCAGGGCGCTGAACAGCATTTCCCGGGTGCTGGCGATCATTTCGCCGTCGACGAAGGCGTCAGCGGGGGCATTCAGCAGTTCCAGGCGGACGCCGCGGTCCTGCTGGTGGATGCGGATTTCGAAATCTTTGTAGGCTTCAAGGATGGTCTTGGCATTATCAACATGGGCGCCGGTATTGAGGATGGCCAGGGCGCACTGGCGGAATAAGGTGTAGGTGCTGCCGGATCCGGCTTCGCTCAGTTGCTGTACTTCACGTTGAGAAAGGGTTTCCAGGCTGCCTTTAGGGCTGACGGAGGCGTTGATTACTTGTCGTTGGGTCATTCAATGATCCTTAAAACGATGCCGTTCAAACAGGCAAATGGCATCCGAATAGTGTGTATCCAAGAAAGAAGATGGCACGAACTGCGCTGTATCGCCATGTTCCCCGTTTGACGATGAAAAGATGAAGAGGCGCCCAGCATAGCTAAATCCTGCACAGGGGCGATAATGCCCCGCAGTCTTTTCGCTCACCGAGCCTTTTACCATTGATGCAAGGAACCCCGTCACGATGTTCGAAATCCAGCCGATGAACGCCGAACTCTTTCGAAAGCAGACGCGGCGCAGCACGGTCATTATTGCGCTGATATTTCTGGCGCTGGCGATGGTGCTGTCCACTGCGGCGGTGGCGTTGTTTGGCGAGCCGGGGGGCGACAATCTGCGATTTAACGTCGGCGGCGTGTTTGTCGCGGTGCTGCTGATGGTGGCGCTGATGCGTGGCATGTTCTGGTCTCAGGCCTGGATGGCGCCGGCGGTGTACGGCTGGCAGCTCAAGCGCAGCCTGATGAGCATCACCAATGTGATGCATCAAGTGACGGCGGCGGTGGAGGCGGGTGATCCGACGGCCATGAAACTGCTGCGTTTCTACCATCTGGGCTTGAGCCAGATGCACGAACTGGACGGCAACTCCAGCGACCATGGGCAATTGAGCCGGGAAGTGGAGCAACACAAGGCGCGGATGGAAGCGCTGGGCCTCGATACCGAACAGACACAACTGAACCCGGCCTGGCTTGAAGCAGTGAAGCAGACACCGACGTAAATCCCGTGGGGTCGCATCCTCACCCCACACAAACCCGTCACAACGCGAGCAAATCGCCTATCTTGTTTCTGGTGGAGCATAGCGGTCCGAGTGTCAGGCACGACTGGATGGCGCTAAAAGGGCGAACGGGAAAAGTCGCCATGTCATAACGAGTCAGGGAGCGTCATGGGGCATCCGTCCATCAACGACCGAATTGAACACAGCCGGCCCGTCGCGCCTTGGGGGGCCGAGCAAATCGAGTCCCGGCGCAGGGTCCGCTACGCGGTTGTCCTGCTCGTGGCGGTGTGCCTGTCCTTGACGGCCATTGTGATCTGGGAAGCCTGGAACTCGCGCCAGTACCATTTGCATGACAAAGAAGTGGCAATGTCCAACCTTGCCCAGACCCTGACGTCGCAAGCGCAGTCGTCAATCAAACAGGCCGATACGCTGCTGTTTGCCTTGGTGGACCGCGTCGAAAACGAGGGCGTGGCCTCAGCGCAGCTGCCCAGATTCAGACGTTTGCTCGCCGCCCAACGCAGTGAGCTGACCCAGCTCCATGGTCTGTTCGTATTTGACGAAAAAGGGGGGTGGATCGCCAATTCCAACGGTGCGGATATACCCGGTGCGAACAATTCCGACCGTGAATACTTCATCTACCATCGTGATCATACTGACCGGGGACCTCATATCGGACCGTCGATCAAGAGTCGATCGACCCGCGAATGGATCATGACCGTGTCACGCAGGATCAATCATCCAGATGGCAGTTTCGCCGGTGTGGCGCTGGCAACGATCTACCTCGACCATTTTCTCGCGCTGTACGACAGCATCGACATGGGCCAAAACGGCGTGATCAACCTGATCGCCGACGATGGCAGCATCGTCGTTCGCCGGCCATTCAACGAAGCCGACGTCGGCACCAGCGTCGCCAAGGGGCCGCTGTTCATGCAGCTGTTGCCCAAGGGCAATTCCGGCACGGCCACCGTCAAGTCATATGTTGATGGTGTGGAGCGAGTGGTGGGGTTTCGGCGGGTTGATGGTTATCCGCTGATCGTCTTTGCCGGCCTGGACAAGCGAGACGTCCTGGCCGGCTGGCGCGAGGAGTCCATCCTCAGCGCTGGCATCGTGCTGTTGCTTTTGGTGTTTCTGGGAGGGCTCGGCTATCGCCTCATTCGCTTCATGAAGCAGCAGAATCATTTTCAGAGCGTGCTGCTTGATGCCCGGGAAAAGCTCATCGAGGTCAACCGCAGCCTTGAACTGCTGGCGCTCGAAGACGCACTCACCGGGCTCTCCAACCGGCGTCAGTTCGATCTGTTCATCCTCGCGGAAATGGGCCGGGCCCGGCGCACGGTGACCCACCTCGCCATGCTGATGATCGATGTCGATCACTTCAAGAGCTTCAATGATCGTTATGGGCACGTGGCGGGTGATGACTGTCTGCGCAAAATCAGCGCGATTATCAAGGACAACATCAAACGCCCCGGCGATCTGGCCGCCCGCTATGGCGGCGAGGAGTTCACGGTGGTGCTGCCCGGCACCGACTATGTGGGGGCGTTTCTGGTCGCCGAAAAAATTCGTCGCGGGGTGCAGCAGGCCGGCATCGTACACAGCGAATGCCCTGAGGGTATGGTGACGGTCAGCGTGGGGGTTTGCGCCTACAACCCGGCCTCGCAGGATCAGCCCGACGACCTGGTCACCGCTGCGGACAAAGCGTTGTACGTGGCCAAGGCCAGTGGGCGGAACATGAGCGTCATCGCCAACTGACTTGAAACGAAGCGGTCACTGCCCTGGACCGCAGGACACGGTAGAAGGCGCTTTGCCCAGGTCCGCGACAGGCTGCCGGTTTCGCGGATGGCTTGAAGCAACGTCAGGTCTTCAATCGACAGCATTTTCGATTCTCGGCGGGTATTTCAGGCTGCCCGGCGTAACTTCCACAACCTGATCAGCCGAAGATAGACCATGACGTTGATCACCAGCACCACGCTGCCCAGCGCCAGTTGAATCGCCGGTGTCAGCCCTGCGGGGTAAATGACCGGCCACACGTAGTGTTCGATGAAGCCACCGCCGTAACCGGTTTGCCCAGCGGCCTGGCGCATGACGTTTTCCCATTGAGTCAGGGGACACATCAGGTGGAAGACTTCCACACTCACGCCCCACACAGCAGCGGGCAGGTGCCACCAGATCAGCGGTCGCCATTTGAGCACCAGCAGCCCGCCGAATAGCACGAACAGAATGAACAGCAAATGAAACAGCACCAGCCCATCGGCGGCGATCCGGTAAAGCATGTCGACTCCCTGACGCGTTAGGCGAATGGCTCCATGGTACTCGGGTTCTGTTCCTTGCTGCTGCCCAGAGCCATTCGGCAAGTGCTGCCCGCAAGTGCGCAAGATTGTTCAAGCCATCGAACGCAACTGCTGGCACAGTCTGGCGTCTTCCCCTGGTTGTAGAGCTTTATGTCGAACTCACTCATGCCGCGCAGTGCCTTTCTTCGCGGCGCTGTAGCGATCATGCCGTTGTCCCTGGCGACCGCGCCCTGGGGCCTGCTGGCCGGGTCCATGGCCATCGAGGCCAATCTCACGCCGCTGCAAGGTCAAGGGTTGTCGAGCATCGTGTTTGCCGGTGCCGCGCAATTGGTCGCCATCGGCATGCTTAAGGGCGGTGCCGGGATCTTTTCGATTTTGCTGACCACGCTGTTACTGACCTCCCAGCATTTGCTGTACGGAATGAGTATGCGTTCGGTGATTTCACCGCTGCCGGGTCGCTGGCGCGTGGGGCTGGGGTTTTTGCTCACTGACGAGCTGTTCGCCCTGACCAGCCAGCATGACAAACAGCAGTTCAATCGCTGGTACGCCCTGGGCGTTGGCCTGACGTTTTACATCGCCTGGAACCTGTTCACGCTGGCCGGCATCGTCCTCGGCAGCAGCATTCCCGGCCTCGAACACCTGGGGCTGGACTTCTCCATCGCTGCGACCTTCATTGCCCTGATCACCCCGGTGGTACGCAACGTTCCGACGGTGGTCTGCGTCGCGGTTTCGCTGTTTTGTTCCGTGTTGTTCAGCTACTGGCAATGGGGCTCGGCGCTGGTGCTGTCGGGGTTGGCGGGCATGACTGCAGGCTTCATCTGCAACAAATTCCATGGGGGGCGCACATGATGGTCTGGGCTGTAATTATCGGGATGGGCGTGCTCGTCTTCCTGAACCGCTACGTATTCCTCGAACCACGACTGCCGCTGCGCTTGAGCAGTAATGCCCGGCAGTTCCTCGGTTTTGCCGTGCCGGGGATGTTGACCGCGATCTGCGGACCGATTGTGTTCATGCCGGACAAACAGCTGAATCTGCAGTGGGACAACCCGTACCTGATCAGTTCGCTGGTGGCAGTGGGATTGGTGCTGTACACCCGCAATACCTTGCTCAGCATGCTTTTGAGCATGGGGTTTTTCTTTTTGCTGCGCTGGTGGCTTTGAGTCGCGCTTCGGAAACTGTTCTACGCTTAAAGGGAATTCCTTCAGGAAGCGAGGCGCGTATGGCCAATGAACCAAAACGTCCTGATCTGGATGAAGATGAGGATGAACCGACTCAAGAAGAGCTTGAGCGACAGAGGCGTTCGACACCGGACTGGAAGCACCCCGACGATGGTAAAGAACTGTCAGATCGTGACCAAGAGCGTCCGCTGAAGCCCTGACGGGTCCGCATCCCCCACCGCTGATCTTCAGTCAAGCAAGCGCCCTCGCCACAAAAGCAGGTGTGTCTGAAGTACTTTGCTTGATTGAACAGTCATTCGCGATCAAGCGGGGCGGGTAAGGCCGTCAGATCGCCTCATTCCAACGTATCTGCGTGATACCCAGTTGTTGAGCGCTCAAACGCGCCGTTTCGGGGGAGGCGTGTGCGGCGATCTTTCCGTCGGATTGCGGAAAGGCATGCGCCGAGGCTGAACGAATTGCGTCAACATCGGAGAACTGTTCAGCCAGTTTGAAAAAGTGCTGACGAACGCCATCGAGCAAATAATGCACGGCATAGGGAACGAGTTCGCTCATGTATTCCTCCTTAAATTCGCCAGGGCTTTGATTCAGGCATCGAACGGGCAATTCGCAAAGTCTGGGGTGCAATCCTTGTGCGGATAAGAGCTGAAAAAAAGAGGCCTCGATGGGCCTCTTCTTCAGAGTGCAACAATGTCCGGTTCGTTCAGTCTTGTGCTGAACTCAGCAGCGCCTCACTTCAAATATCGTCCAGTGACGGAAAATCCGGGTGGGAGGCCCGGTAGCCCAACGTCTTGTCGATCCAGGCATTCAATTCGTTGACCATGACCGGCGGCTTGCCAGAGTAGGCTGCGAGGGTTGAGCGCAGGATGTCGTTGATATTGGGGATGGAACGCAGGTTTCGGGTCTTTATGTATTGCCCGATAAAGCAGTCAAGTTGATAGCGTTCTGTCAGCGACAGGTACACGCACTCCAGACCGCCGACTTGATTAATGACAAGATCTTCGCGCAACTTAGTTCTCTGCAGGCTCGTTGGATTTAGGGATTTCCTTGTTTATTGACTCTTTGGTCAATTAGGTACTGCCAGGGGAAATGCGGCGCGCATGCTATCTGTAGCACTACTAAATGTATGTACAACAATTCAATTGTCAGACAAGCGGTTAATGCATCGTTTTGCCGCATTCCTTTTAGTGTTTCTTGGATGAAACAGTCCGTGTAACGTTTATGCCGTTCGGCTATTCAGAAACCGGAAATGGATCCAATTCAAGTCAGCTTATCAATCAACATTGCACTCTGGTTCCTGACATTTCCCACTGCCTTATCGACTCTGTACCACTCGAACACTTCACTGACTTCACCTTGCATGAGCACCATCTGCTCGGCACGCTCTTTAGGCGTAGCCGGGTCCAGCCATTCATGTGCCAGTTGCACAGACAACACCACTGGCCGTCGGTCATGAATGTCGAGCATGCCGCCAGCGCTGTCCGCCGTGATGATGACGAAACCGTCGTCGCCGCGCGGCTCGCTGCCACCGTGGGGGAACTGGCCGATCGCCGCGCAGTAGATCGGCGCCCGATCCCGTCGACGAATCAGCCACGGCTGCCGCGTCGTGTCGCCGGCATCCACCCATTCGAACCAGTTGTCGATCGGCACAATCGCACGGTGCGGCCAGATCGCCCGGAAGAACGGGCCATGAGCGACTTTCTCGACCCGGGCATTGATTGGCGCCGCCCGGTCCTTCGCCCAGTGCGGCCGCCATCCCCAGCGCACCGAATCGGCGTGCAACCCGTCAGGCTCAAGGTGCAGCAGGGCGAGTTGAGTGGTGGGCGCGGCGTTGTAGCGGGCCAGCGGTTCATCACCGACATGGTTGATCAGCGCGTCGGGAATGCTCAGCACCGCGACAAAGTCGTGAATGCCACGGTACTGCGAGAGTCGTCCGCACATCGGTTAATCCTCAGGCTTGAGCTTTTAGTGTAGGAGCACGGGTACCGTCCTTCGCGAGGATGCTGTGGTTGAACGGCCAATTCCTGACGAATGTAGCTCTGGCGATGGTTCCAGCAGTCGTTGGCGCGGTAAGCCACGAGGGTGAGCGCTGGAACCAAACACTGTGTACCCTGATCCAACCTCGGCCTGCAGCGACCTGCGGGCTGACAAGGGATCAATGGGCGAAGGGTTTTTGCCGTTTTAACGTGATGACCATTACGGTCTGGCCCAAGGCAAACCATGAAACAGTTGTTCAAGGCTCTCACTACGCTAGCCATCGCTGTCGGGCTCGCTGGCTGCATCGCTTCACCGATCGACCTGACCCCGCAGACCGAACAGCGTCTGCGCGCGCAGCCACCGATCCGCTTTGTGCTGACCTTCGACGACGGTCCCAGCGCATCAAGTTTCTGGAACCCGAGCATGACGGTGCTCGACAGCCTCGCGCAGAACCCGGTGCAACCGGGGATCAAAGCGGTGTTCTTCGTGCAGACCGGCGCGCCACGGGCCGGCGACAGCGACATCGGGCGCGGGGTCATGCACCGGGAGCAGGCTGAAGGGCATGTGCTGGCTTTCCACACGGCGACCCACTCGCACACCAATCACCGCTCGCTGAGCCCGCAAGAGCTGGAGCAATCATTGAGCAAGGGCAGTGCCGACATTGCCGCAATCACCGGCGCACCGCCCACCCTGGTGCGTCCGCCGTTCTGGAGCTATGACAAACGCGTGTTCGCCGCCTATCAGCGACATGGCCTGCACCTGCTGCTGACCGACCTGAGCGCCAACGACGGCAAGATCTGGGGCTTCAACGCCAGCCCGCGGCGACGGGCCAACATGTTGCGGCAACTGTCCGAAGTGCGTGAACGCATTGCACTGGGCGAATTGCCGACGGTGGACGGTGTGATTCCGGTGGTGGTGACCTTCCACGACCTGAATCGCTACACCGCCCGGCATGCCCGCGAATACCTGCAAATCCTCCTCGACAGCGCCCGTGCCACGGGGGTGACGGTGGCGCAGAAGCCGTTTTACGACGACAGGGCGGCGCTGCAACGGGCGGCTTTGGCGCGCACCGTCAGAAGCGGTTCAGAGGCAGTGAAGTTGCCGGGAATCTGGAATTGGTTGTGGGACGGGGATTCTCATTAGAACTTCAGCAAAATGAGAAACAGCTAACACTTAATGTGAGGCCGGCGGGCGCAGACGGGCGAAAATGGATCTATCCTCAGCGGGTCGAATCCGATGAGCCGCCAAGGAGGCGTCAGTCATGGTTTCTATTTCAGTCCTTTGCATCATTATAGAGTCCGGTTTTAAGCCGCTTTCCTGCGAGTGCACAGTGAATCCCAATGGATTGTTGCGGATCAAAGTGTACGACCGGGCCACCGGGCGCATCGATTTGCTGATTCCCTGTGTAACGCCCGCCAGGCTGACCACCGTTCGCGCGATCTCCGACCTTATTGGCGAATTACGCACCGAACTGCGTGCCGGGCGCCGGGCCTTCGCCGGTTAGCGGGGCAGCAGTTCATCAATTATCTTCAAGCAATGATTCAACCCCTGCGTCACATCGCCCACGCGCCGACTGAGAATGATCGGTGACGTCGCGTTGTCTTCCAGCAACGGGGTGAAACCAATGTCGTCGCGGTGCAGCAACTGCACCGACGCGGGCACCAGTGTGACCCCGATACCGGCCCCTACCAGACCGATTGCTGTTTGCAGTTCGTTGGTCCATTGCGCCACGTGGATGCTCACGCCGTAGGATTCGAACAGCGCAATAACGTGGTCGGCGTAGCTGGGGCGTGGATTGCCGGGGTACAGCACAAAAGGCTCTTTCGCCAGTTGGCGCAGACTGATCGGCCCGGCCAGCAGCGGGTGGCCGGCAGGCAGGGCGGCGACCAGCCGGTCTTCGGTCAATACCGTCTGGATGATCGCCGGGTCGTCGATGCGGATCCGCCCGAAACCGATGTCTATGCGCCCGGCCTTGAGCGCCTGCACCTGTTGCAGCGTGGTCATTTCCGAAAGCCCGAGCTCAAGCTCCAGAGGCTCGCCACTGCGCAAGCGACGAATCAGTTCCGGCAGCACGCCATACAGCGTCGATGGCGCAAAACCGATGCCCAGCCAGGTCTTTTCCCCCAGGCCGATGCGCTTGGTGTTGTCGCAGACCTTGGCCAGCTGTTCGAGCAAGGCGGTGGAGTGTTCATGGAAGAAGCGCCCGGCGTCGGTCAGCTTCAGCGGACGGCCACGCTCGAGCAATAACACCCCGAGTTCATCTTCCAGTTGCTGGATCTGTCGGCTCAACGGGGGCTGGGCAATGTGCAGCAGTTCGGCGGCGCGGGTGAAATTGAGGGTTTGAGCCAACACCTGAAAATACCGCAGGTGACGCAATTCCATGGTGCCTCCAGGCATTGAGCGGCTGAATACCTTTAAGGTATCGATCCAGACCAATTCTATATTGGCCGTCGGCAAAAAGCCGTATGAGAATCCATTTCAGAACTTAAAGAACCTGACGGGTATCGACATGCGTGCAACTGCCATTGAATCGATCGAGACGATCATCGTCGATCTGCCGACCATTCGCCCGCACAAACTGGCCATGCACACCATGCAGAACCAGACTCTGGTGATCATCCGCGTGCGCTGCGCCGATGGCATCGAAGGCATTGGTGAGTCCACCACCATCGGTGGCCTGGCCTATGGCAATGAAAGCCCGGACAGCATCAAGACCAATATCGACAAACACTTCGCGCCACTGCTGATCGGTGAGAACAGCGGCAACATCAATGCGGCGATGTTGCGCCTGGAGCGCAGCATTCGAGGTAACACGTTTGCCAAATCAGGTATCGAAAGCGCCTTGCTCGACGCCCAGGGCAAACGCCTTGGCCTGCCGGTCAGTGAGTTGCTGGGCGGTCGCGTTCGTGATGCGCTGCCGGTGGCCTGGACCCTGGCCAGCGGCGACACCGACAAGGACATCGCCGAAGCGGAAAAAATGCTCGACCTGCGGCGCCACCGGATCTTCAAACTGAAAATCGGTGCCGGAGAAGTCAATCATGACCTGGCCCACGTTATTGCCATCAAGAAAGCCCTGGGCGATCGCGCCAGCGTGCGGGTCGATGTCAATCAGGCCTGGGACGAGGCGGTCGCACTGCGCGCCTGCCGGATACTGGGCAGCAACGGCATCGACTTGATCGAACAGCCGATCTCACGCACCAACCGCGCGGGCATGGTGCGACTGAACGCCATGAGCCCGGCGCCGATCATGGCCGATGAATCGATCGAGTGCGTGGAAGACGCTTTCAATCTGGCACGCGAAGGGGCCGCTTCGGTGTTCGCCCTGAAAATCGCCAAGAACGGCGGGCCACGGGCCGTGCTGCGGACCGCCGCCATCGCCGAAGCTGCCGGTATCGGTCTGTACGGCGGCACTATGCTTGAAGGAGGGGTCGGCACGCTGGCCTCGGCCCATGCCTTTATCACCCTGAATAAACTGGCCTGGGACACCGAGCTGTTCGGCCCGTTGCTGCTGACGGAAGACGTGCTCAGCGAGCCGCTGGTCTATCGCGACTTTGCGCTGCACGTGCCGCAAACACCAGGCCTTGGCCTGAGCCTGGATGAGGAACGCCTGGCGTTTTTCCGGCGCGACAAAACATCCACTTCCGTTCATCAAGCCTGAGGAGAGCATCATGCTATTTCACGTAAAAATGACCGTGAATCTGCCGGTCGACATCAACCCGGATCTCGCCACCCAGCTCAAGTCCGATGAAAAAGCCCTGGCCCAGCGCCTGCAAGAGCAAGGCAAATGGCGTCACCTGTGGCGCATCGCCGGGCACTATGCCAATTACAGCGTTTTCGACGTCGATAGCGTTCAGGAACTGCACGACCTGCTGATGCAATTGCCGCTGTTTCCGTACATGGCGATCGAGGTCGATGCGATGTGCCGGCATCCTTCTTCCATTCGCGAGGATGACCGCTGAACCCAGCCTGTTCAGTTCGCTACGCCCATAATTACAAGATGAGGAACCCCAAAAAATGAACGTCAAGATTTCCCACACTGCCAGTGCCCAGAAGTTTCTCGAAGACGCCAGCGGCTTGCTCAACGACGCTGGCGACCCGCGGGTCAAAGCCTTGGTTTACCGTATTTTGCGTGATTCGGTAAACATCATCGAAGACCTCGCCGTGACCCCGGAAGAGTTCTGGAAAGCGGTCAATTACCTTAACGTGCTGGGCGCGCGCCAGGAAGCCGGTTTGCTGGTGGCCGGCCTCGGCCTGGAACACTACCTGGACTTGCTGATGGACGCCGAAGACGAGCAGGCGGGGAAGGCGGGCGGTACGCCGCGGACCATCGAAGGCCCGTTGTATGTGGCGGGCGCGCCGTTGTCCGAGGCTGAGGCACGACTGGACGATGGCGTCGATCCGGGCGTGGTTCTGTTCATGCAGGGCCAGGTACGCAACACCGCTGGCGAACCTTTGGCCGGCGCAGTGGTGGATGTCTGGCACGCCAACACGGGCGGCACGTATTCCTACTTCGATACCACGCAATCGGAGTTCAACCTGCGCCGCCGCATCGTCACCGATGCCGAGGGCCGCTACCGTTTCCGCAGCATCGTGCCGTCGGGCTACGGTTGCCCGCCGGACGGTCCGACCCAGCAATTGCTCGATCAACTGGGCCGTCATGGCCAGCGTCCGGCGCACATTCACTTCTTTATCTCCGCGCCGGACCATCGTCACCTGACCACCCAGATCAACCTCGATGGCGATCAGTACCTGCATGACGATTTTGCCTACGCCACCCGCGACGAACTGATTGCCCACATCATCTTCAGCGACGACCCGCAGCGCGCGGCGGCCCATGGTGTCAGCGGCCGGTTTGCCGAGATCGACTTCGATTTTACCTTGCAGACCTCCGCGCAACCTGACGAGCAGCAGCGCCACGAACGGGTTCGTGCGCTCGAGGATTGATCGCCTCGATCGTCGAATCTTTGTGGGTGCGAGTCTGCTTGCGAATGCGGGGTGTCCGTCAACGTTGATGTTGAGACTGATGGCCCTATCGCGAGCTGACTCGCTCCCACATTGACCAAGTTACATCAGGGCGAACGCGGTCAACTGTGGGAGCGAGCCAGCTCGCGATAGGGCCAGAACCTTCCACAGGTCAGCCCACTGACACACCGCTGCAAATATGGCCTTAGAATGACCCGACGCAATCAATAACAACAACGAGAGTAACCCGATGATGCAGGCGCAACTGTTGAGTCCGCGCAGCAGAGTATTCGACCACGCCGACCCTTACGCGGTGTCGGGTTACGTCAATCAGCATGTCGGCAATCATTGCATCCTCATGCCCAGGGCCGGCCGTCCTCTGGCCAGCCTCGATCATCGCAAATTCGCCAGCCTTGACCTGTGCCGCATCAGCTACGGCGCCAGCGTGCGGGTGACCTCGGGCGCACTGGAAACGATCTATCACCTGCAAGTGCTACTGCGCGGCAACTGCCTGTGGCGCGGTTACGGTCAGGAGCATT
Source organism: Pseudomonas sp. SJZ077 (assembly GCF_007993905.1). Classification (NCBI taxonomy): domain Bacteria; kingdom Pseudomonadati; phylum Pseudomonadota; class Gammaproteobacteria; order Pseudomonadales; family Pseudomonadaceae; genus Pseudomonas; species Pseudomonas sp. SJZ077. The sequence continues at coordinate 8,815 of NZ_VIUJ01000028.1, read as the reverse complement.
ACTTTGCGCCAGGTGAATTGCTGCTGATCAACCCCGACGACCCGGTGGACTTGACGTACTCCGACGATTGCGAAAAATTCATCCTCAAAGTACCTACCCGGCTGTTCGAGTCGGTGTGTGAGGAGCAGCGCTGGCGCTATCCGGGGCAGGGCGTGCGGTTTCTGGAGAATCGTTATCAGCTTGATGAGCTGGAAGGCTTTGTCGGCCTGCTGGCGATGATTTGCCAGGAAGCCGAGGCCATCCAGCAGATTCCCCGGGTTCAGGAACACTACGCGCAGATCATCGTCAGCAAGATGCTCAGCCTGATGAAAACCAACGTCATCCGCAGCAGCCTTGGCTCGCCGGCGACGACGTTCGAGGGGATTGCCGATTACATCGCGCGCAACCTCAAGCAGGACATCGACAGTGAAGAACTGGCGCGTCAGGCGCGGATGAGCCTGCGTTCGCTGTATGGTTTGTTCGAACGCAACGCAGGGACTTCGCCGCAAAACTACATCCGGCAGAAGAAACTCGAACGCATCAACCAGTGCCTGAGCGACCCGACCTGCAACGTGCGAAACGTCACGGAAGTGGCCATGGATTACGGCTTCCTGCACCTGGGGCGGTTCTCCGACAACTACCGCAAACAGTTCGGCGAGTTACCGTCCGACACCCTCAAGCGCCGGCACTGACCCCAGGCGACATGCAACTTGCTCCCGCTCCACTGCGCAGCAGTCGCAAACCTGTGACCCCCGGTTTTGCAGAATAATCGCGGTCGCAGGTTTTGGGGCTGCTTCGCAGCCCGGCGGGAGCAAGCTCCCTCGCCACAGGTTCCTGTCGGTCCTGATGGGTGGGCATCAATGATTCACCGCACGTTGCAGTAAACGGATACACGTCTGCACCCATCGGATAGTCCCTCGCATCCCCCCGTCCTAGCATGGCCCTGCCTGAATAAAAACAATGGAGGCGGCGGCCATGTCCCTGCGACCCGAATACCTTCACTCCCTGCTTGAAGATGACAAAGAACAGGGCATCTACCGCTGCAAGCGCGAGATGTTCACTGATCCACGGCTGTTCGACCTGGAGATGAAACACATCTTCGAAGGCAACTGGCTGTACCTGGCGCACGAAAGCCAGATCCCCAACATCAACGATTTCTACACCACCACCATGGGGCGCCAGTCGATCTTCATCGCGCGCAACAAGGAAGGTGTGCTCAACGCCTTCATCAACGCCTGCAGCCATCGCGGCGCGACGCTGTGCCGGCACAAGACCGGCAACAAGAGCTCCTACACTTGCCCATTCCACGGCTGGACCTTCAACAACTCCGGCAAACTGCTCAAAGTCAAAGACCCGGCGGCTGCGGGTTACCCGGCGAGCTTCAACTGCGAAGGCTCCCACGACCTGACCAAAGTCGCGAGATTCGAGTCGTACCGCGGCTTCCTGTTCGGCAGCCTCAACGCCGATGTGGTGCCGCTGGTCGAGCACCTGGGCGAGTCGGCAAAGATCATCGACATGATCGTCGACCAGTCCGCCGATGGCCTCGAAGTGCTGCGCGGTTCCTCAAGTTATATCTATGAAGGCAACTGGAAACTCACCGCCGAAAACGGCGCCGACGGCTACCACGTCAGCTCCGTGCACTGGAACTACGCCGCCACCCAGAACCAGCGCAAACAGCGTGAAGCCGGTGACAGCAACCCGACCATGAGCGCCGGGGCCTGGGCCAAGCAGGGCGGGGGGTTCTACTCGTTCGACAAGGGCCACATGCTGCTCTGGACCCGCTGGTCCAACCCCGAGGATCGCCCGCTCTACGAACGCCGCGACGAGCTGTCCCGGGACTTCGGCCAGGCCCGTGCCGACTGGATGATCGAGAATTCGCGCAACCTGTGCCTGTACCCGAACGTCTACCTGATGGACCAGTTCAGCTCGCAGATCCGCATCGCCCGCCCGATCTCGGTCGACCGCACGGAAATCACCATCTATTGCATCGCCCCCAAAGGCGAAAGCGACCACGCCCGTTCGAGCCGGATTCGTCAGTACGAGGATTTCTTCAACGTCAGCGGCATGGCCACCCCGGATGATCTGGAAGAGTTTCGCTCGTGCCAGACCAGCTATCAGGGCAGCGTCACGACGTGGAATGACATGTCCCGCGGTGCCGAACACTGGGTCGAGGGCGCCGATGAGGCGGCCAGGGAAATCGGCCTGCATCCCTTGCTCAGCGGCGTGCGCACCGAAGACGAAGGCCTGTTCGTGCTGCAACACAAGTACTGGCAGCAAACCATGCTCAAGGCCCTGGCTGCCGAACAGCCGGAATTGATTGCTGTGGAGGCCGTGCAATGACCCTCACTTATGATGCAGTGCGCGATTTCCTCTACCGCGAAGCACGCTACCTCGACGACAAGCAATGGGACGACTGGCTGGAGATGTACGCCGCCGATGCCTCATTCTGGATGCCTTCCTGGGACGACAACGACGAGTTGACCGAAGACCCGCAGCGGGAAATTTCGCTGATCTGGTACGGCAACCGCACCGGCCTGGAAGACCGCATCTTCCGCATCAAGACCGAGCGCTCCAGCGCCAGTGTTCCGGACACCCGCACATCGCACAACATCAGCAACATCGAACTGCTTGAGCAGGCCGACGGCCTGTGCAAGGTGCGCTTCAACTGGCACACCCTGAGCTTTCGCTACAAGACCGTCGACAGCTATTTCGGCAGCAGTTTCTACACCCTTGATGGGCGCGGTGAAAACCTGCTGATCAAGGCCAAGAAAGTGATCCTGAAGAACGATTACGTTCGCCAGGTCATCGATGTCTACCACCTCTGAGGCGGCCGTCATGACTCATTCCATTGCATTCAATTTCGAAGACGGCGTCACCCGGTTCATCGACGCCAACGTGGGCGAAACCGTGGCCGATGCCGCGTACCGTCAAGGCATCAATATTCCGCTCGATTGCCGCGACGGCGCGTGCGGCACCTGCAAGTGTTTCGCCGAGGCCGGTCGTTATGACTTGGGCGAGGAATACATCGAAGACGCGCTCAGCGCCGATGAAGCGCAGCAGGGTTTTGTCCTGACCTGCCAGATGCGCGCCCAGAGCGATTGCGTGGTGCGCGTGCCGACTTCATCGCAGGTTTGCCGTACCCATCAGGCCAGTTACGACGCCACCATCAGCGCCGTGCGGCAGTTGTCCGACAGCACCATCGCGCTGTCTATCAAGGGCGAAGCGCTGAGCAAACTGGCGTTTCTGCCGGGTCAGTATGTGAACCTGGGAGTTCCCGGCAGCGAGCAGACCCGCGCTTACTCCTTCAGCTCGTTGCAGCGTGACGGCGAAGTGAGTTTCCTGATCCGCAACGTGCCCGGCGGCTTGATGAGCAGCTTCCTCACCGGCATGGCCAAGGCCGGCGATAGCATGTGTCTGGCCGGGCCGTTGGGCAGCTTTTATCTGCGCGACATTCGCCGGCCGTTGTTGCTGCTGGCGGGTGGAACCGGTCTGGCGCCGTTCACCGCGATGCTGGAGAAAATAGCCGAGCAGGGCAGCGAGCATCCGCTGCATCTGATCTATGGCGTGACCAACGATTTTGACTTGGTGGAAATGGACCGGCTCGAAGCGTTTGCCGCGCGCATCCCGAATTTCAGCTTCAGTGCCTGCGTCGCCAACCCCGACAGCCAGCATCCGCTCAAAGGCTACGTGACCCAGCATATCGAGCCACGACATTTGAACGAGGGCGACGTCGACATCTACCTGTGCGGCCCGCCGCCGATGGTCGAAGCGGTCAGTCAATTCATTCGCGAGCAAGGCGTCGCGCCTGCGAACTTCTATTACGAGAAATTCGCTGCCAGCGCGGCTTGAGTCCAGCCGTAGCGTGATCACTGATTCCACAGGTCAGTGTTTTGTCTGGGACGTTTTCACTGCATGGCATCCTTCGTCACGAGGTCCACATGAACAGATTTCACGAAAAAGTCGCGCTGATCACCGGCGCGGCGCAAGGCATTGGTCGGCGGGTGGCGGAGCGCATGGCCGCTGAGGGTGCGCGATTGATTCTGGTTGATCGCTCGGACCTGGTGTTCGAGGTGCAGCAACAATTGGGGCAGGGCAGCCAGGTGCTTGCCCTGACCGCCGACCTTGAGCAATACAGCGAATGCAGCCGCGTGATGCGCACCGCCGTCGAGCGCTTTGGGCGTCTGGATGTGCTGGTCAACAACGTAGGCGGCACGATCTGGGCGAAGCCTTTCGAACACTACGAAGAGCAGCAGATCGAAGCCGAAGTCCGTCGTTCGTTGTTTCCGACCTTGTGGTGCTGCCACGCCGCGCTGCCGTTCATGCTTGAACAGGGCAGCGGCGCGATCGTCAATGTTTCGTCCATCGCCACCCGCAGCATCAATCGTGTGCCGTATGGCGCGGCGAAGGGCGGTGTCAATGCGCTGACTGCTTGCCTGGCGTTTGAAACCGCCGGTCGCGGAGTCCGGGTCAATGCCACCGCGCCCGGCGGCACCGAAGCACCGCCGCGGGTCATCCCGCGAAACAGCGCAGAGCAGAGCGCCGAAGAGAAAGTCTGGTATCAGCAACTTGTCGGCCAGACGCTCGACAGCAGTTTGATGAAGCGCTACGGCACGCTGGATGAGCAGGCTGGCGCTATTCTGTTTCTGGCCAGCGACGAGGCTTCGTACATCACCGGCATGGTCATGCCGGTGGGCGGCGGCGATCAGGGCTGAGGCGGCTGCGCAAACTTACAAGCGACGCTGGAAGGCTTTGACGATCTTGAGCGTGGCGTCGCTTGTGTTCAGATTCTGGACTGAGTCCAGCGGAAACCACATGCAATCGAAGATTTCATTTTGGGGCCGGGCTTCGTCCGAGTTTAGGACCGACGCCTCGAACACATGGTGGCGGGTGCTGCTCGTTTCCAGTTCCATCAAGTACAACAAGCCGTCGACTCCAAGCCCGGTTTCTTCCTGGAGTTCGCGCATGGCGGCGCACGCAGTGGTTTCGCCGCGCTCGACTTTTCCTCCGGGCAAGGTCCAGCGACACCTGGGTTTGCGCACCAGGAGAACATGCCGATCCTGCTCGCAAATGACTGTTGCCCGTACTTTCATGTGTTACTAAACCGCCGATTGTCATAAAACAGTCATGAAAATGCAATATTCAGGCCCATGCCTCTGTTTCAAAGGGTTGGAGTGAGGGAAGCGGTAGAAAGTGCAAAGGAATGTCGAAAACCTGACACGACGTCTGGTCGGCACTTGGGCAAAGGGCGGGTGTAAGGTAGCCAAGTCAATCGTGGCTTATCACTGCCGAAAAGGAGGTGACTATGAGCGTTCCGATGCTGAATAAAATGCACATGAACGGTTATGACGTACTCAGCGTAAACAACGGCCCCTGGCGGGTGTGCACCAAAGGCGACCGTCTCGGGGCTTTTGGCAGCAAAGAGGAGGCACTGGCGTTTGCGGCAGCGCTTCCTGCCTACAGAGCAAGAGCGGTTCGATCGACGCCAAGCCAGAAATCAGAATGAGCGCAAGTTTGAAGCCCTGGGATGCCGGGGCTTTTTTTGTCTTGAAATCAGGAGTTGGAAGATTTTAAACGTGACATTTGGATGATAGGGTGGCCGCTTTTAATTCAAGGAAGAAAGCATGTTGAAAGGTCGCTTCACTGCTCTGGCATTGTTATCTGCTGTTTACCTTGCTGGTGTTGGTCAGGTTCTAGCCCAGACTCAAGGCGAAATCCACACCAATCAAAAGGTCTGCGATGTTTTTCGTACATTGGCCGGATCGATCATGCAGTCTCGGCAAAATAACGAAACGAAAGAAAGCCTGCTGGCCGTGAAGTCGGGTAATCCTGATCATGACAAGTTGGGTGCCATGTTGATCAACGAAGCGTACAACCAGCCCGTCCTCGATTCTCCAGAACTCAAAAGCCAAGCCATTAACAGGTTCGCGGATAAATGGCGGGACACTTGTAATAAACCCGCTTCCAGCTAGCTTGCCACCCCATGTTGGCTAGTAACCATGCTTGGCGACCAGCGGCTGGTCCCGATAAACGTATGAATCAATGCTGCAGCCACCCGTCGCTGCCAGCATGACATCTAGCGCGAATAGAGGCGTGTTCATGACAGCGCTCCCGTTATTGGGCTTTCGCCCGGCTGATGATTTTGGCTTTCACTTCATCGGCATAGCCCATCAGTCGCTGTTCATCACCCTGAAATAACTCGCACAGCCTTTTAGTTGCTTGCGCATCGACATCATTGCCGGCCAGGCGTAGCTGCTCTGCGATGCGCAAGAGCTCCACTGCCGACCACCTCAGGTCCGACGCAACTCCTTGCAGATCACGCCGAAGTTCGTTTTCATTTTCGTTGAGCCACATGATGACCTCCTGCTGATACCCCGCTACAAAAGAGTAGTCCCAATTAACGGGCGGGGCGTTTGCTCGCCTGCTGCTCAGGGGATGGAAGGTGCGCCGCTTGTCGGGAGAGTGAGCGCGAACGAACCCGCGTGATGTCGTACTGAAGTGGCGAATGTTCGCTAGGGCGAGGCAACTTCAAATGACCAGCACCGATGATTTCAGATTCCATGCGCATGAGCTGATGGTTGACCTGGACGCCGCAACTGCGGAGATGATGAAGCTGATTTCGGCCCATCAGTTAAGTGGGCCGGAGTGGGAGCGGGTCACTCAATGGCAGCATGAAGCGTATGAGCGATGGATGACGTATTTGAACAAACGGTCGTATCCCGATCACAACGTAACGCCCTGAGGGCTGATTCTATAGATGGATGTCTGGTTCGCTACGCGCTACATTTCCCGTTTTTCAGGATAAGGAAGCGTCATGCGGATGTTGATTGGGGGAATAGCGATGGCGATGCTGGCGGGTTGTTCATTGCCGGCATCCCTGGTTCCAGGTGAACCTAACGTCAGCAAGTACAGTAACAAGGCGCCCAAAGAATACGCCGCGTGTCTTTTGCCACTATGGCAGCAGGAAGTCCCCAAGACGACTCAGACCGGTATTTCCAATGGCTACCGGATCAACGCGCCCAGCATTATTACGGCTGACGAGATTCTGGACATCGTGAAATACAAGGACGGCAGTCGAGTCTCGCTGTATCAGGGCCCGCCATGGGCCAAGTCGGGCGCGATGCGCAAGGCCGTTCGTAGCTGCTTGTAAGACTCAATGCATGTGAGTTTCGGTTGTAAGCGCCGTATGTCGGAACTGAGGAACGGTCATTCGCTGGATAACATCCAAGTGAAAACTGTCCCTGGGAGTTTGGCGATGAATGATGATCAAAAGAAGCAAGCCCTGGCGGCCTGGTACAAGCTTCTGAAAGAACCGGAAATTCACATGGATGTTGAAGAACAGTACGACGAGTTGCTCAAGGCCGCCGACGAGATGGAACGTACCGGGCTGATCAGCGGCGTGGAATGGCGCAAGTTGGTGAAAGAGGCGAGCACTGCATTTGCAACGGCAACAGAGGGCGTGGACGGCGGCACCTCAGCGGCCGCACACGGTCATTTACGGTAACTCCTCCCAACTCACCTGCCTCAAGCCATTTTCCTGTGCATGGCTTCGTAGCGCATCAAAGTCTTGTTGATCGTGATTGTCCCCATACGAAAGCCCGATCCCCGAATGCAGGCAGGCGTAGTACCAAGCGTCTGCCTCAGACATATGGGAGTCGGGTTGAATAAAAATATGCCGAGTCTTGTTGAAGCCATACGTGATTTGAAAATATCGAGGGCGGTTCATCCGAATCTCCAGGTGCTGCCACTACGACATTAATGGCGTAGTGCCAGTTCCTTCTGTTTTCGGACTTTTGTCTGCTTCAATAAATGAGCATTGTTTTGCCCTCATTCAGTCTTGCGCGTGCTCAGGGCACGTTGACGCGGGGGGAGCGCTCAGACAGCGTGCATTGAAGACATTCGTTATTGAGCTGCAAACATTCTTCCTCGGCTTCTGTCCGTGTCGGATAGGTTGTGGGCAGCCTGCGCTTTTCTTCATTGTCATAGAGGTTGAACCCTATGGGGGCGGTTTTGCAGTAGAAGCGCGTTCCGTTGCGCGTTGACCCCGTTTCCGTGGGAATGGCGGGAACCACAACGAATCTTGGAATCATCCTCGCGTACTCCTTCTGAATTCACCTTAATGGATAGCGGCTACTAGCCACTACCGCAAGGGAGCATTTGAAGTATCCGATGAAGAGTCCGGTCTGCTGAGCGGTTGCTGGCAGGGAAGTCATCAGGAACTGGAGCGACGGCGATCGACGCCAGACGGGTTGCCGGTGTTTATCAGCCTTCGCTCTGTCAGGATGTTATGAAGTGCCTGGCGGGCGTCAGCGTCCAGCTGGTGCTCTCTTTCCTTGAGTTCAAGGAGGATGGGTGTGGACCAGGTGCGATAGGTTTTCTCGGTTTTGTGAATAGACGTCATTTATCCTCCTTGATCACGCGCCCGCTGGGGTATCAGGGTCACTCGATTCGGTAGAAACCCTAGTCGAGGAAACGGCTTTGCGCCAGTGAATCGCACTGCAATGGTGCGTCTGTTGGCGCATGACAGATCAAATGGGTCTCTGAGATCTCGATTGCCGCTCGCTTGATGAAGAAAAGCAGAATTTTTGGAAGAGGGGGTTGACCACGTATTTCAATGCTGTACTATTCGCCTCCCGCTAACGAGCATATTGATGTTTGTTCTAGCGTAAGTAGTTGATTTGGCTAGTAAAATCAGAAACTTTTTAGGTTGCAATTTGAAAAGGGTGCTGTAGAATGCGCACCTTGGTTGAGACGAAAGATCTTAACCAACCGCTCTTTAACAACTGAATCAAGCAATTCGTGTGGGTGCTTGTGGAGTCAGACTGATAGTCAACAAGAT